>NZ_QUGU01000001.1:0-427431 GCF_003479185.1 Blautia sp. AF17-9LB | reverse complement strand
CTGACTGTTACTAATCGGTCGAGGGCTTGACCTGAATGGTTGTGTTCACAAAAAATGGAATGATAGATGTGTAGTGTATGCGGTTTTGAAGGTATATCGGAAAAACCATCGGAGAGATCCGATGGTTTTTTACTGTTAAAAAATAAAAGAAAGAGCGCTGCTAATGAGAAAAAATACTCATTAACAGCGCTTTTCATTTCACAGAAAAAGCAGTATTATGGGGTTAGAAGAGTCTAACACAAAACAGACTCTTACACACTCAGGAAAAAAGATGCAGGGAGGAAAGTTATGTTTCTTGAGATTAATAACCTGAAGAAGAGTTTTGGAACCGGTGAAAGCCGTGTGGAGGTCTTAAAGGAAATTCAGTTTTCTGTGGAAAAAGGTGAAATCTGTGTTCTCCTCGGTCCATCCGGTTCCGGTAAATCGACACTGTTGAATATTATCGGCGGAATCGACGAGGCGGACAGCGGTTCGATCGTGATTGAAGGCGAAAAAATTGAGGATATGAATGAAAAAACGCTGACACGGTATAGACGAAAACATTTAGGATACGTTTTCCAGATGTACAATCTGATTCCAAACCTGACGGTGAAAGAAAATATGGAAGTTGGCGCATACTTAAGCGATCATCCGCTCGACATCAACGATCTGTTAAAGACACTGGGGCTCTATGACCACCGCGACAAGCTGCCGAACCAGCTCTCTGGCGGTCAGCAGCAGCGTACTTCAATCGGAAGAGCTATCATCAAAAATCCAAGCATTCTGCTCTGTGATGAGCCGACAGGTGCACTCGATTACCATACTTCAAAAGAAATTTTGAAGCTGATCGAGGACGTCAATCAGAAGTACGGCAACACCGTCATCATGGTAACACACAATGATGCGATCAAAAACATGGCGGACCGCGTGATTCGTCTGCGCGACGGCCAGATCCGTAAAAACTACGTCAATGAGACCAAAATCGCCGCCGGCGATCTGGACTGGTAAAGCGGGGTGGAAGTATGAAAAATCCATTACGAAAACGCCTGCTGCGGGAACTGAAGAACGATATTGGAAAATATCTCGTTATTTTTCTGTTTATGACGGCGACGATTGGCTTTGTGTCCGGTTTTCTCGTTGCGGATGAGAGCATGCTGTATGCTTACGATGAAAGCTTTGAAAAATACAACGTGGAAAACGGAAATTTTACAACAGAACAGAAGCTCACCGACAACCAGAGAACACGGCTGGAAAAAGAGAAGGTAACGATTTACGAGAATTTCTATAAAGACGAAGATGCCGACACGGATCTGGATTCGGAACCAGAGAGCACGATCCGTCTTTTTAAAAACAGAACAGAGGTCAATCTGGTCTGCCTGATGAAAGGCGAAATGCCGCAGCAGAAGGATGAAATTGCAATTGACCGTATGTATGCGGACAATAATGACCTGCAGGTCGGTGATGTGATCTCGGTTGATAAAAAAGAACTGACGGTTACCGGTCTTGTGGCACTTTCGGATTACAGTGCGCTGTTCAGCAATTCGAGTGACATGATGTTCGATGCGGTTAAATTCGGTGTGGGAATCATGACCGAAGAAGGGTATGATGCCATTACCGATGACCATATCAAATACTGCTATTCCTGGAAATATGATACGGAACCGAAAGATGAAAACGAGGAAAAAGAATGGTCCGATGATTTCGTCGAGGTTCTGGCGGCTCATTCCTCGCTGACGGGTTATCTGCCGCGCTACGGCAATCAGGCAATCAAATTTACCGGCGACGATATGGGCGGTGACAAGGTGATGGTGGAGGTACTGCTGTACATCCTGATTGCCATCATGGCGTTCATTTTTGCAGTTACGACAAACAATACGATTGTAAAAGAAGCGTCGGTGATCGGAACGCTGCGCGCATCCGGCTATACGAGACGGGAACTTCTGCTGCATTATCTGTCCCTGCCGGTACTGATTACGATTTTGTCGGCGGTGATTGGAAATATTCTGGGATACACCGTGTTTAAAGATATCTGCGCCGGTATGTATTATGGAAGCTACAGTCTGCCGACATATCAGACGCGGTGGAATGCCAATGCATTTCTGCTCACGACCGTAATTCCGGCAATTCTGATGTTTGTGATCAACGCGGTGCTGATTTCCGGCCGTCTGCGTCTGTCACCGCTGCGTTTTCTGCGCCACGATTTTGCAAAGAAAGGAAAAAGCCATGCGGTGCGTCTTCCGAACTTCCGGTTCTTCTCGCGGTTTCGTCTGCGGATCCTGCTGCAGAACAAATCGAGTTACTTTACCCTGTTTCTCGGTATCGTATTTGCCAATATTCTGTTGCTGTTCGGTATGATGATGAAACCGCTGCTGTCACATTACCAGACGGAGGCGGTGGAAAATATGCTGGCAGATTACCAGTATATTTTAAATGTTCCGGATCCGATCGATGAGGATGATGAGTACACGCTGATGGGAATTGTGCAGAAACTTCTGACGCCATCGCTGAAGACAAATACGGAAGGCGTGGAAACGTTTGCTCTTACATCGCTGAAAAATATTCCGAAAAACCGGGAGGGCGAGAGCATTTCGGTATATGGAATTCAGAAAGACAGCAAATATGTTTCCGCTGAACTGTTTGAGGACGGCGTGACGATTTCCGACGGTTATGCCGAAAAATATGGAATGAAAGTCGGCGATACACTGGAACTGAAAGAGCCATATGAGGACAAAACGTACAGCTTTGAAGTAAAAAGCATTTATGCCTACCCGGGAGCCCTTGCGGTATTTCTGCAGATGGATGTCTTCTGCGAGGAATTCGATCATCCAGAGGACTACTTTAACGGCTATTTCTCTAACGAGCCGATCACGGACCTGGAGGAATCGTATATCGCGACGAAAATTACGGAAGATGATATGACAAAGATTTCACGGCAGCTCAATGTGTCGATGGGAGAAATGTTCCAGCTGATCAATGTTTTCTCGATTGTACTGTTCATGCTGCTGATTTATCTGCTGACGAAGCTGATCATCGAGAAGAATACGACTTCGATTTCGATGGTAAAGATTCTCGGCTACGAGAACAGGGAAATTTTGAGTCTGTATTTGACGGCGACAACCTGGGTTGTGATCGTCTCAATCGGTGTCAGCCTGATCATTGCCTCCGCGCTGATCCGCCAGATTTATGTCATTATGCTTTCCGAGTACAGCGGCTGGCTGACATACTATATTGATCCGGCAATTTACGGAAAAATGTATCTGATGGGCCTTGCGGCGTATGCTGTTATCGCTGTGCTGCAGTTCCGCCACATCCAAAAGATTCCGATGGACGAGGCACTGAAAAATGTAGAATAAAAAAAGTTACAGGAGAAATCTTGACAAGCCCGGGCAAAGTGTGGTATATTGCTCTCAAACTTGGTGTGGATTTTTCAACTTGTAATAAAGTTCTTTTCGCCACGCAATTATCGAAAGCAGATAATTGCGTGGCTTTTTTTGTGGCAATGGAGCAAAGTCCGTGCCTGCACGTAAGCCCACCAACAGAAAAGATCACAAATGGAGGTAATAATGAACGAAAACTTTATGAAAGAAAAGCCAGTATTTCCACTGCTGGTTTCGATGGCGCTTCCAATGGTAATCTCGATGCTGGTCAATTCCTTATATAACATTGTGGACAGCTTCTTTGTCGCACAGATCAGCGAAGATGCCATGACGGCGCTCTCCCTGGTTTATCCGGTACAGAATTTTGTAAATGCCGTTGCCATCGGTTTTGGAATCGGACTGAATGCGGTGATTTCGTATTATCTGGGAGCGGGTGACAAAAAGGCAGCCGGCTGTGCTGCAACACAGGGCCTTGCCCTTACCATGCTGCATGCGGTTATTTTAACGATCGGAAGCCTTCTGGTCATCGAGCGTTTCCTGCGGATGTTTTCTTCTTCCGAAACTGTCATCGATCTTGGTGTCCGGTATTCACGGATTATCTTTCTGTTTACCATAGCAATCATGGCAAACCTTTACTTTGAAAAGGTTTTTCAGGCAGTCGGCCGGATGAAAGTGACGATGACCGGTATGATGGTCGGCTGTATTGTCAACATCATTCTGGATCCGCTCATTATTTTCGGAATCGGACCGTTCCCGCGTCTTGGAATTGAGGGTGCGGCGCTTGCAACCGGCATCGGTCAGGTGACACCGGTCGTGATTTACTGGATCATTTACAAGATCCGCCCGATTTCGGTCAAAATCCATCCGGAATATTTAAAAGAAGGAAAAAATCTGGTCGGAAGACTGTATGCGATCGGCGTCCCGGCGATCCTGAACCTGGCGCTGCCGTCTCTTCTGATTTCCGCACTGAATGGAATCCTGGCCGTGTATTCCCAGAGCTACGTTGTCGTGCTCGGCATTTACTACAAGCTGCAGACGTTCATCTATCTGACAGCAAACGGCATTGTACAGGGCATGCGCCCGATTATCGGCTTCAACTACGGCGCAGGCGAGCATAAGCGTGTGCGGAAGATTTATGAGATCACCCTGATTATGTGTGCGGTGATCATGCTTATTGGAACCGGCATCTGCCTTGCCATTCCGGAACAGCTGATCGGACTGTTCAGCAGCAATCCGGAGACCATCCGTCTTGGCGGACAGGCACTGACACGCATCAGCGCGGGCTTTTTGATTTCGGCAGTTTCCATCACATCCTCCGGTGCGCTGGAGGGACTCGGAAAAGGTGGATCTTCCCTGATCATTTCCCTCTGCCGAAATGTCATTGTCATTCTCCCGGCAGCTTACCTGCTGTCCCATCTGGGAGGCGGCGTTTTCGTATGGCACGCCTTCTGGATCACAGAGGTCATTTCCGCAGCGGTTTCTCTTGTGGTATACCGCCGCGCAGTACGAAGATAAAAAATATAAGAAGAAAAGAAAAGCGGCCTCTTGTGGAAGGCGGCTTTTCTTTTTATAATAGATAATACAGACGTAAGAATTAAGTAAAGATTTTTTTGAATATTCATGGTACCATTACGGTAGTTAAAAACAGAGAGGATGGAAACGACGTGGAAGAAACAAATATTTTAGTTGTGGATGATGAAAAAGAAATCGCGGATCTGCTGGAAATTTATCTGATCAGCGATGGATTTCAGGTATTAAAAGCGTACAGTGCAAAAGAGGGACTCCGCATTCTGGAGGAGAAAAAAATCGACCTGGTGCTGCTCGATGTGATGATGCCGGATATGGACGGTATTGCGATGTGCCGCCGCATCCGGGAGACGAACAACATTCCGATCATCATGGTAAGTGCCAAAACGCAGGATATCGACAAGATCGTCGGTCTGTCAACGGGAGCAGACGATTACGTGGCAAAACCGTTCAATCCGCTGGAGCTGATGGCGCGTGTAAAATCCCAGCTCCGCCGCTACCGCGAACTGAATCCGTCGAAGCCGCACGAGCGCCAGGAAGTGATTTCCTTAAAGCATCTGGAAATCAACAAGGTAACCCATCAGGTTGTCTGCTACGGAGAAAGCATCAAGCTGACACCGATCGAATTTGATATTCTGTATCTGCTGGCCTCCAACCCGGGCCGCGTGTTCGGTACAGACGAAATTTTCGAGCGCGTCTGGCATGAAAAATTCTATGAGGCGAACAACACGGTTATGGTACATATCCGCCGTCTGCGCGGAAAAATGAAAGACGACACAAGAGAAGATAAGATTATTACAACAGTCTGGGGAGTGGGATACAAAATTGAAGCCTGATTTTATAAAAAACTTCAGCCAGAGGATGGTCTTTGATCTGATTGTAAGTGCACTTGTCACGGTGCTTGTAGTGACGCTTACCGACGGGATTCTGACCTTTTTCGGCAATGGACTGATGAACATCGGTTACCGGAGCGCCTGGATCGGACCGGGAGGCCTCCGCCCATCGGTGCGGACGATGATTCTGACGGCGGCTGCGCTGCTTTCGTTCTGCCTGACCTTTTATTTCCTGATGCGCGAAACCATCCGATACATTGGGAAGATTCTGGAAAAGGTAAAGGAGATATCAGCAGGGGATTTTGATCATCCGATCGAGGTAAAGGGAAATGACGAGTTTTCTGTGATGGCGGAGAACTTAAATACGATGCAGCAGAATATCAAGGAAATTATGGAACGGGAACGGATCGCGGAGCATACGAAAAACGATCTCGTCTCATCCGTGGCACATGACCTCCGTACGCCGCTGACTTCGATTATCGGCTATCTCGGCTGGGTGCGCACGCGGACGGATCTGGATGAGGAGACGAGAAATCATTATATCGATATTGCCTATCAGAAAGCACTCCGTCTGGAGCAGCTCACGAACGAACTGTTTGGATTCGTCAAGCTGGAGCACAAAGAGATGCAGCTGCATCTCGGAAAACTTGATCTGGTGCAGCTGATGGAGCAGATGCTCGACGAGATGACGCCGTCTTTTGTAAAAAATGAGCTTCAGGTGGAATTTCTGCATGCGGAACATGCGATTTTTCTCGAGGCGGACGGTGAGCTGCTGGCACGGCTCTTTGGAAATCTGCTGAACAATGCTGTCAAATACGGAAAAGAGGGAAAACAGATCCGCGTCTCAATGGAAAAAGAGGGCGAATATGTGGTCACGCGTGTCATTAACTACGGACGGATCATTCCAAAACAGGAACTGGATCATATTTTCCAGAAATTTTACCGGACAGAGCAGTCGAGGAGCCGCGATACCGGCGGGACGGGACTTGGACTTGCGATTGTACAGCAGATTGCGGAACTGCATCACGGACAGGTGCGGGTAAAAAGTGATCTGCAGGGAACCGTCTTTGAGGTGGAACTGCCGGTCGGAATGCCAAAGGGGAAGAAAGAGGACGAAAAGCGATGAACAGGAAAAGAAGAAGCAAAATCTGCTGTCTGTCCGGTATTTTGCTGCTGATTCTGCTTCTGGCGGGAGTTCAGAGGGTGTCTGCGATGACAACGCGGACAGAACTTTATCAGAACACGCCGTCGGATGGCGGAAGAAGCGACGGGAAAGAAAAGCAGCTTCTTGCCAACAGCTACGCAGGGGAATACCAGATTGATTTTTCTTATGGATTCGAAGGAAACTATCAGGATGGGAATCACGTACCGATTCGTGTGACAATCACAAATGAGAGCGCTGTTGAATTTGAAGGATACTTTGTTTTTCAGATAAAAAACGCCGCGGAATCGATTTACCGCAGAAACAGTGGAGAAGGCATTCTCTCAAAACTGTTTTTGGGGGTCAAGCGGTCGGGCGATGGAAGAAACAGCCTTTTTACGTACCGTTTTCCAATCTATATTCCGGCGAACGGAACCGTTACAAAGACTTTTTCGGCAGGGCTTCTGGTGGAAAATACGTCTTTTTGTGTCCTGTGCCTGGAGAACAGCCAGAGGGACACGGTGTACAGTCGGGAAGAAACGATTTCGAGTGAAGGCTTCTTCCAGTCCAAGGTGGAAGTCTGCGTTGTGGAAGAAGAAACTAATTACGGGCAGCAGCTGAATGGAGTTACGCTGAACGACGGGATTTATGAGGTGGAAGCTGCATCTGTCCGGGCAGAGGAGCTTGTCGGGCTTGCGGAGTCGTATTCGCCGGATGTGCTGATCCTTCTGGAGCAGTCAAAAGAAGAACTGGATGAGACAATCCAGAAAGAAATTGATCTCTGGCAGGCAGAGGGAGGTCTTCTGATTACCTTTTCGGGAAACGAGACATTTGCGGAAAGCCAGCGCAGTGCGTTTAAAGAAGCGCCGGTAGATTTTCTGAAAAATATTCTGGACGAAGAGACCACCAGCCGCCTTCTGGCAAAACGAAATACGAATTATCAGAAATACTATACGATTTCCGATCTTCTGGAAAACACTAGGATCCGGAACCGTCCGAATACGGTGCTGTACGGCGGCCTGATTCTGGTCTATCTGGTTCTGGCAGGGCCGGGATTGTATTTCTTTTTGAAAAAAACAGGAAAACGTCAGTATCTCTGGGGGGCGATCTGTGCCTGCTCGGCCGTCTTTGTTATGCTGATCAGTCTGTTTGGCCAGAGCACGAGGCTCAAGGCCCCGGTGCTGACGTATGTAAGAGAAATCTGGCAGTACGATACATACCAGAAAGATTACATTAATTTCTGTGCACAGGCGCCGTACAATGCTTCCTATGAGCTGTATCTGGATCCGTCCTACGATCTGGTGACGTACAACCGTATGGACTATATGTCCAACAGCACGGCACAGCCGGAAACGGAGGATGCGGAATATGAAAAGACGGAGATCAGTTTCGGAGAACAGAAAAACAGGGCAGAAATTTCCAATCAGGCTGCATTTGCCCTGAATGAGTTCGGCATGCAGCGGATGGAAACGCTGGACGAAGGCGAAGGACTGAAAGGCACGTTTCATTTCTGGGATCAGAAGATCAGCGGAACCGTGGAAAATAAGACAGGCTATGATCTGGAGAGCTGTGTGATCGCCGTTCCAGGTTACTGTGCCCTCATTGGAGACATCAAAAACGGGGAGACGATCACGCTGGATGGAATAGAAGCGGACAGCGTGCGGGATTTCGGAAATTGGAGTGCGGCAGAAGATCTGCCGGAGATAGAGAAAAATTATCTGGACGGCGTCATCTATAATCACATGCCGAACCGGAGTGACAACTGCCTTTTCTTTGGAAAGCTGGCAGGCAATGACGATACGTTCCAGCTTGACAGCGGATACGAAGCGTATGGAATCTCGTATTACTATCAGGAAGTGTTTGTGGACATGAAAGAGGCCGGCGTTGTGTACTGTCCGTATGCGCAGGAGTACAGCGGATGGGACGGCGGAAACACGGTAAGCTTTGAAATGGGACCGAATTCCGGCGGAATCTCGGAAGAGGAAACAGAAGTAACGTATTATCTGAACGGTGTCTTTGAAAACAACAACATCTGGTGTCTGTATGGAATGTATGCTAAAGGCGTGATGCAGCCGGATTCCGAGGGAATCTATGATCCTGCATTCTGGCCGTATGCGATGACGGCGTTAGAAGATAAGATCCAGGCGGCAGAAACCGGCGGGGGAGGAAAACGGGGAACCATTCTTTCGCTTGCTTTCGAGAAAGCCCGCACGGAGGATGGGACCAAGATCCGGAATTTCAATGGAATCATTGAGCTGTACAATTTTCAGACGGGAACGTATGATGAAATTTCCGACTGGGAGATCGATTTTGCGAGTGATCCGGCGCTGGAGGCGCAGTATGTGAATGCGGACAACCAGATCCGTGTGCGGTACCGTCTTTCCGAAGAGGAAAAGGGAGAAGAGTATCATGAAAATTATGGATACTATGAGGCACCGAATCTGATCGTAAAGGCGAAAGAGATCCCACCGGAGCAATATCTGGAGAACCTGTTAGCGGAGGAGCCAAATGCCGATACTGAAAATTGAGAAACTGACCAAAAAATACGGAAAAACATATGCCCTGAACGGTCTTGATATGGAAGTAAAAAAAGGCGATATTTACGGCTTTGTCGGACCGAACGGTGCGGGAAAAACAACGACGCTGCGCATTATTTCAGGGCTTTTAAAGAGCGACGGCGGCGATCTGTGGCTGGACGGCGTGCGGACGACAAAAAATATTCTGAAGCAGAAAAGCCTGATCGGCTTTGTGCCTGATTTCTTTGGCGTTTATGAAAACTTAAACGTGATAGAGTATCTGGAATTTTTTGCCGCATCGTATGGAATTTACGGGCGGGCAGGAACCGTCCGTGCGCGGGAAGTGCTGGAGATGGTCGAACTATCGGGAAAAGAGGAGCAGATGGTGGATTCGCTCTCAAGGGGCATACAGCAGCGGCTCTGTCTGGCGCGCGCGATGATCCATAAACCGAAGCTTCTGGTGCTGGACGAACCGAATTCCGGTCTGGATCCGCGTTCGAGAAAGGATTTTCAGCTTCTCCTGCAGCGATTGGCGCGGGAGGATTATACGATTCTGATCAGCTCCCATATTCTTTCGGAATTAGCAGATCTGTGCACCAGCATCGGTGTCATCAACGGAGGTGTCATGGTACAGCAGGGAAAGCTGGAAAACATTATGCTTGCGGTCGACAGCTCCAATCCGCTGCGCATCACTGTGCTGAACCAGGTGCCAAAGGCGCTGGAACTATTGCGGCAGGATCCGCAGGTCAGCCGCCTTTCTGTGGATGAAAACAAGATTGCGGCCTGGTTTTCGGGAAGCCGGGAGGAGGAGGCGTATCTGCTGCAGAAACTGGTGGATGCCGGAATCCTTGTGGTTTCATTTGCACGGGAACACAACAGCCTGGAGTCCCTGTTCTTTCATCTGACCGGGGAAACGGAACAGAAGAGCCGAAACACAGAAACGTTCGGAAACACGATCGGATAAGGAGGGAACGAAACGTGCGGTTAAATCCTGTATTTGAAAAAGAAATGAAGCGGAACTCGCGGTCATCGCGGATTTCCTGGATTATTTTTGTCTGCAATCTGCTGCTTGCCGTGGTTGCGTTTGTCTGCTATTTCGGGGAGAGCAGCCAGCTTGGCTATCTGGCACCGGTCAGCTACAGCGTTCCGATGAACTGCTATATTCTGATGACGTATCTTCTGTTTATTCTCGTTGTCCTTTCGGTTCCGGCGGTTGCGGGAGGAAGCATTTCGCTGGAGCGTGAGAAAAAAACGCTGGATGTGCTGCTGACGACGAACCTGAACCCGTGGAGAATCATTACGGGAAAGCTGGAGGCATCGCTTGGCGTTGTTCTGATACTGACGGTTTCGGCACTGCCGGTGCTGTCCCTTGTTGTGGTGTTCGGCGGTATCGGCCTTGGCGGACTGCTTCTGATGGCGGGAGGCCTTCTTCTGACCGGGATTTTTGTCGGCAGTATCGGCATTTTCTGTTCGGTTGTTTTTAAGCGGACCACACTGGCGACCGTTCTTTCCTATGTCATTGTCGTTTTTCTGGTCGTAGGAATATGCGCCTGCACGGGGCTTGCCTACTACGCAGGACTGCTGCAGCAGGAGATGACGGCAGCTTATCAGCAGATTGATGTAGGAGGTGTAATTTACCTTCTTCTTTTCAATCCGTTTACCTCGTTTGCGGGGATCATCAGCCGCCAGCTTGGGAATGGAAGAGAGATGGAACAGCTCTGCTATCTGCTTGGAAATTACGGACAGAATCCGCTGATCCATTATCTGCCGGAGGCGAGTGCCGTTCTGCAGCTTCTGATATCAGCCGTTCTTCTTGTGACGGCGGGAAGAAAGCTGAATCCATTAAATAAATAACAGGAGTAAAAGAGAAGATGAAACCATTTTGTTTTAGCCTTTCCGGAATTTATGAGTCCGAAGGATATGCCTGGGAGCAGGCGGGAAAGATCTGGGATCTAAGAGAGCTCCGGGGAACTGACGGTTATCTCGATCCAGAGACGGAGCAGTTTCTGGAAGCGGAACTTGGCCGAAAAAAAGAAACGAAAGAGCTGCCGCGGATCCGCCTTCTGGATTCCGGCAATTATCACTATATGAGCAAATTGCTGCTGGGACTTGAAAAAGAAGATTTGTTTTTAGCCGTATTCGACCACCATACCGATATGCAGCCGCCGGCGCTTCTTCCGGTGCTCTCCTGCGGTTCCTGGATCCGGGATGCTGCCGGGGCGTATCAAAACATCAAAGGAATCTGTGTGATCGGCCCGCCGGAGGCGTCGGTGCGGGAGACAGAAGCGATGGAGCATGTCTGGTTTGTGACACAGGAAGAGCTCGACGACGGAAGCGGAGCGGCGAAGATCAAAGAGATTTTTGCATCCCATGCGGGAACATTTCCGGTATATCTGTCGGTCGATAAGGACATTCTGTCAAAGGAGGAGCTTGATACGAACTGGGATCAGGGAAATGTGCGTGTGGATGAGCTGCTGTCCCTTGCAAAGGACTGTCTTGCGGGGAGAAAGGTGCTCGCGGTCGATCTCTGCGGAGAGCCGTCGGCGAACGCGCCGGAGGCGGAGTGCAGCGCGGCAAGTCTGGTAAACCAGAAGCTGTACGGCGCGCTTGCGGCAAAAATCGAAGATTGACAAAGTCTGGGCAAAAGAGTATCATAAATTCATACCCAGACGGGGTATATAGAGTGACGGAACACAAGGAGGAAACCTCATGGGTGAATGTTGTACACACTGCAGTGAATGCGACCGGAAAAAAGTGCGGGACGAAAAAGAATACAAAGATCTGATCCACCGTCTTTCGAGAATTGAAGGCCAGGTGCGCGGAATACGGGAAATGGTGGAGAGCGACCGCTACTGCGTCGATATCCTGACCCAGGTATCCGCGATCCAGTCTGCATTAAACAGCTTCAACAAGGTACTGCTTTCCAGCCACATCAAATCCTGCGTTGTGGAGGATATCCGGCAGGGAAAAGAAGGCGCCGTGGATGAGCTCTGTAAAACCATCCAGAAGCTGATGAAATAAGAAGGAGAAGAAGAAAATGAAAGCATATGAAAGATTACTGAATTATGTTAAAGTGCCGACACCGAGCAATGAGAAGAGCGGAACCCATCCGTCTTCCGAGTGTCAGAGAGTCCTGGCAGACCAGCTTGCAGAAGAAATGAAAGCGCTCGGTGTATCGGATGTCCGTGTAGAGGATAAATGCTACGTCTATGGAAAAATTCCGGCAACAAAAGGATACGAAGGAAAGACAAAACTGGGATTTATCGCACACATGGATACGGTATCTGATTTTGCAGATCATGCGGTAAATCCGATCGTACATGAAAATTATGACGGAAAGGATCTGAAGCTGGCTGACAGCGGAAGAACACTGGAGGTTTCGGTATTCCCGCATCTTCCATCCCTGGCCGGCAGAACGCTGATCACAAGCGATGGAACAACGGTGCTCGGTGCAGACGACAAGGCGGGCGTGGCAGAGATTATGACACTGGCAGAAGCCCTTCTTGCCGGAGAAATCCCGCACGGTCCGATTTCCATCGGATTTACACCGGATGAGGAGATCGGTGAAGGCCCTGACTTTTTTGATGTTCCAGGCTTTGACGCGGAGTTTGCCTATACCGTGGACGGCGGCACAGAGGGAGAAATCGAATTCGAAAACTTCAATGCAGCCGGAGCGAAATTCACGGTGACCGGATTTAACATCCACCCAGGCGGAGCAAAAGACACGATGATCAATGCAATCGCTGTTGCAAGCGAGATCCAGTCTCTTCTGCCGGAAGCAGAGTCCCCGAGAAATACCGAAGGATATGAAGGCTTCTATCATCTGACCAGTATGTCCGGCGATGTGGCACATGCCGAGTCCGAGTACATCATCCGTGATCACGATGCAGAGAAATTTGCAGCAAAAGAAGAGAATCTGCGCCGGATTGAAAAAGCAATGAATGAAAAATACGGCGAGGGAACGGTAAAACTGGAGATCAAAGAGCAGTACCGCAACATGGCTGAGAAGATCCGTCCTTGCTACCATCTGATTGAGAATGCCGAAGAGGCAGCCAGAAGAGCCGGCATGGAGCCGATTGTTCTTCCGATCCGCGGCGGCACAGACGGCGCACGCTTAAGCTTCATGGGTCTGCCGTGCCCGAACATCGGAACCGGCGGATATGCATGCCATGGACCGTATGAGCACATTACCGTTGAGGGGATGGAAAAGACGATGGCAATGCTGAAAGAACTGGTTAAGATCTACGCAGAATAAAAGAGTTGTCAGAAAAAAGGAAAAGTCCGGCAGAAAACTGCCGGGCTTTTTTACTGGCGTTTATGATAGGAAGAAAAAAATCAGCACAGCAAAAAACGGAGCCATGCAGGCTCCGTTTAAAAGCAGTTCGTAGGGGAATCGAACCCCTGTTTTCGCCGTGAGAGGGCGACGTCTTAGCCTCTTGACCAACGAACCATATGATATAGAACAGAATTTTTAAAAGAGAAGGAACTCTGTGAAACCTTCAACAGTTCGTAGGGGAATCGAACCCCTGTTTTCGCCGTGAGAGGGCGACGTCTTAGCCTCTTGACCAACGAACCATATGATATAGAACAGAATTTTTAAAAGAGAAGGAACTCTGTGAAACCTTCAACAGTTCGTAGGGGAATCGAACCCCTGTTTTCGCCGTGAGAGGGCGACGTCTTAGCCTCTTGACCAACGAACCATGTCGCTTAAAACAGGATTTTTAAGAGAGAAGGCATCCTGCGAACCTTCAGCAGTTCGTAGGGGAATCGAACCCCTGTTTTCGCCGTGAGAGGGCGCCGTCTTAGCCTCTTGACCAACGAACCATGTCGCTTAAAACAGGATTTTTAAGAGAGAAGGCATCCTGCGAACCTTCAGCAGTTCGTAGGGGAATCGAACCCCTGTTTTCGCCGTGAGAGGGCGACGTCTTAGCCTCTTGACCAACGAACCATGTCGCTTAAAACAGGATTTTTAAGAGAGAAGGCATCCTGCGAACCTTCAGCAGTTCGTAGGGGAATCGAACCCCTGTTTTCGCCGTGAGAGGGCGACGTCTTAGCCTCTTGACCAACGAACCGTACTCGCTTATAATACACGATGTCTGGAGAAAATGCAAGTGTTTTTTGAAAAAAATTTAAAAAATTTCAAAAAGTAGCGAAATTCGCATTTTACTTGCATTTTTTACCAGTTATGGTATGATAAAACAAACAAATGTTCTAAAAACAGAAATACGTTCTAAAAAGAAAGAAAAAAGATTAGAATAGAGAAGGAGAAGACAAATGAAACAGTACAAAGGAGCCATTTTTGATCTGGACGGAACACTGCTCGACTCGATGCGGGTCTGGGATGACATCGATATTGCATTTTTAAAGAAGAGAGGACTTGAGGTTCCGCCGGATTATCAGGAGGCGATTACACCGCTCGGCTTTCTGGAGGCTGCCCGCTACACGATCAGACGGTTCGGCTTTCCGGAAACGCCGGAAGAACTGATTCAGGAGTGGCATCAGATGGCGGTCGACGCCTATACGTATGAAGTGGAGTTAAAAGACGGGGCAGCAGAATATCTCCGCTATTTAAAAGAAAAAGGAATCCGCATGGCGGTTGCTACCTCATCGAGCCCGGAGCTGTATGAGCCGGCCTTAAAGAGAAATGGGATTTATGAGTATTTTAAAGCATTTGTCACCGTCTCGGAAGTAAAGCGCGGCAAGGGCTTTCCGGATATCTACGAGAAAGCGGCTGAAAAGCTGTCTCTTCCGCCGGAAACGTGTGTGGTATATGAAGATATCCTAACGGGAATCCGCGGCGCCAAAATGGGCGGATTTGCGGCTGTGGGCGTGTATGACAGAAGCGGGGAAGGAAACCGCGCAAAGATGGAGCAGGAAGCAGACCGCTACGTGACTTCTTTTAAGGAGCTGATGAACGGAGGAGATTCTTTCTTCGATAAGTTTTAGAATGAAATTCGACAAGAGAAATTAAAAAACTCTTGCCGGATTTCTTTTTTTATTTATGGCAAGAAAAAGAAAGCGTGCAAGAGTGTAAAAAGCTCTTGTGCGCTTATTTTATTTCAAGAGAAAGGAGCGGGAACGGTGGCAAGAAAATACAAAAGATTGCGCTATGAAGATAGGCAAGTAATAGAGAAAATGAGCCGGGCGGGCAGCAGGGTAGTAGATATTGCAGCTACTTTAGGAGTACACCGGGATACGATTTATAAGGAGTACGCCCGCTGCGGAGCAACGCCGGATACATACAGCGCAGAAAAAGCACAGGAAACATTATAAGGAGAGAGCGCACAAATGAAAGTAGGGTTAATAGATGTAGACGGGCATAATTTCCCGAATCTTCCACTTATGAAACTTGCAGCATATCACAAAACGAAAGGCGATAGTGTAGAGTGGTACGAACCATTGTTTAGCGGGCATATGGATAGAGTTTATATGAGTAAAGTGTTTTCTTTTACGCAAGACTATGAGTATTTTGTGGACGCAACAGAAATTATCAAAGGTGGTACAGGCTATAACTATCCGAGCGGTGGAACAGTGTTAAATGATGAAATTGAACATATATACCCGGATTACAGTATTTATTATGAAAAGATACCAGAGGTAAAAGAAACTGCATACGGATTTCTTACACGAGGCTGCCCAAGAGGTTGTGATTTCTGCATTGTAAAAGATAAAGAGGGGAGAACATCAAGAAAAGTAGCGGATTTAACAGAGTTTTGGAGAGGGCAAAAAAGAATAGTACTGTTAGACCCTAATATGTTTGCTGCGAAAGAGTGGAGAGAGTTAAGCGAGCAACTCATAGAGAGCAATGCGTGGGTAGATTTTTCGCAAGGGTGCGATATTAGAATTATGACGCAAGAAAAAATAGATTACATAAAGCAAATGAAAATCAAAAATATACATTTTGCATGGGACAGATACGAAGATAAGAAAATAATTTTGCCAAAATTTAAGCAGTTTAAAGAGAGTACAGGGTGGCGAAAAGAAAAAATGACAGTATATGTACTCTGTAATTTTAATACTACGTTTGAGCAAGATTTAGAAAGAGTATACACGTTAAGAAATATGGGATACACGCCGTATGTGATGATTTTTAATAAAGAGCTATTACCGCGCAAACACAAATTAAAAAAATTACAGCGGTGGGTAAATAGCAAGTACGCATTTTATAGCTGCGAAAAATTTGAAAATTATCAAGGATAAAGCGGCAATGAGCCGCACGAGTGCCGTTAGTTCAGTTGGTTAGAGCAACCGCCTCATAAGCGGTAAGTCATGGGTTCAAGTCCCATACGGCGCATTGAAAGCAGGAACGTGGCAACCTGCGACAGCGTGGCAGCAGGCGAACAACTACACGCTGGGTGCTGTGAATTTGGAGCAGTGGGCACGCCAGCTAGAGAGCGTGTGGACGGTCAACAGGTTTTAGGCAACTTTTTAATGTGAAAAGGGGCAACACAGCATACGAAGCCACTACAGGAGCGTGGGCAATATGAAAATAAGAGCACCGCCGGGAAGAGAGGAAAGTATGGAACGCACAAAAGATTTTTATAACGGCATGAATTATGCAAAAAAACAATTACAGCAACGGGAACATGAAAGACGCAGAAGAAAAAGATATTTCATTAAGCAGAAATTATGTGGGATTGCGACATTTGCGGTGTTGGTAATTGCAACACCGTTTGCACCTCTTTTGGATTTGGATATTATCACGATTTCAGCATTTTTCATGCCGATAGCATTATCATTTACCTTTAGCAAGGAAATGTGGATAATGGACGCTTATTATTGGGAAGTAAAAGAAAGAGAGGAAAAACGTGAGCAACATGTACATAAGAAGTCAAGACAGAGAAAAGCTGTATAGGCTGGGTGGAAATTATGCATGTGTGGAGTATGGAAGTGTAACAAAAAGAGCCAAAAAGGGGCAAGAGCCAAAAGAAACACACAGAATTTTTATTTCTGACGGAGTATTAGAAGAAATAGGAACATACGAAACAAAAGAGCGGTGTTTAGAGATTATAGACGAAATACAGAAAGTGAGCGTTTCTTATTTATATTCAGCGGGCAGCCCCGGATTTTTAAAGGGTGCGCCAGCATTTCCACCATTTGCAGCGGAAATACCGAGAATATACGAAATGCCGGAAAAATAAAAGAATGACATTAGAGCAATTCATAGAGCCAATACACAACATAACAAGAATACGCATTGTTAAGGGCAAGGGCAGCAGGTACGAAACCAGTGAGGCAGACGTATACATAGGCTGGCTGGGAATATTGCGGGAAGATAAGAGCCAGATCAGTAAAGAGATATGGCGGGCAGAGGTAAAGGATTTTGCGGTAGTGCCGGATATCCGGCATAAGGACTGGCAAAAGCTGGGGTTAATGAAACCATTAGAGCCGGGAGAACACCCGCAGTATAAATTTAGTGATTTGACAATGACACTGTATTACACATTTTTTATATGAGAAAACGAGGTAAAAAAGTATGAGTGAAACAATGGCAGCAGTAGAAAGAGCTGTACGGTTTGGAATTAAGATTAACAAAAATGAAGAGGACAGCAACAAGCGGGTAACATACCTGTACGATGCCGCAGGCATGATACCTGCGGTAATGGATTTTGTAGAGGGTACATTTAACTATGGTAGCTGGGGCAATGTGGAATTTGTAAAGAATAACTACCCTTGCATGGTTAAGTTTGACGGCACAGAGGACTACAGATTAAACCCGGACAATTACGAACTGAAAGAGGACGGGGCAAAGAGCGATATTACAGATATTTATTATGCAGGTAATGCAATGTCCGCTTTTAAAGGCGGTTGGCTGTGTCAGTACGAAACAGCTACAGACGAATATATCATTTGGAGCAACGTAAAATACGATGCTGCATACAACGCATACCACAGAACAGGCAAAGACGGCACATTAAATGCCGGATTTTACAGACATATTTATACGCCGTCATTGGTTGAAAACGTAGCCCGCAGCCTTAGTGGTTGCCAGACTATCGGAGATATGACAGCGGAGCAGGAAAACGAGGCTTGCAAGGCAAACGGCGATAAATGGGGCATGAGTTCATGGTGGGAATGGAACTACATTATTTGCCTGTTAAAGATTATGGCAAAAACAGACGATTTGCAAACAGCCTACGGAACAGGAAACAGCAGAACCGGGCAGCCAGCGGATACAGGCACATTAAACGACAAAGGGCAGTTTTACGGTGCGTCTGATTTCAGAACACAGGTTAAGGTATTCCATACAGAGGCATTATGGGGCGATAAATGGGAGCGTTTAACAAAGCTGATCTGTGCAGACGGAATTGTAAAAGTATTGCCGTATGGAGAGCCAAACTTTACAGGAGAGGGATATACAGACGTATACCGCTATATGTGGAATGATTGGCGTTATGGATATGTAGATAAAACCGTAATGACACCATACGGGCGTTTGCCGATTTCATTTGCTGGAGATAGCCACAAGTATGCAGCAGATTACGGGGCAGTAGATACAGAAATTGTGGCTGTGCCTCTTGTGGGCGGCGGCTGCGGCTGCGGCTGCGGGCTGCGTTGCGGGGCTTACGTGGGCTTGGGCAGCGCCGCTGGCTCTGCGGGCTGGGCCGTTGCGCCCGGTCTTTCTTGTGAAATGCCTGCGGCTGCGGAGCAGTAAAGGGGGAACGGGGGATTTTTCCCCCGCACCCGGAAAGGAGAACATACAAAAATGAACAATGAAAATTTTGCCGGAATTATGGGAACGGTAAAGCAGGCAGAGGTAACAAGCGGGGTATGCGGATACGACACAGAAAATTGCTATGCAGTGCTGCGGGTATGTGTACCGAGAAAAAGCGGGGCAGAGGATACGGTAATTGTAGCTGCAAAAATAAAGGAAAATGAAAACATAGACGCAGAAGCAATAGCAAGAAATATGGTGGTTGGCAGAGATATTATGGCAACGGGCATTTTGCAGAAAGCCATGAACGCAGAAAGCGGGCATACGGCTGTTTTTATCCTTGCAGATCACGTTGTAACAGTAGGGTTCCCGGAATATCAGAACGGCGTGCAATTAACAGCGGAAATTGTGAATAACCCGGAAGTAAGAGAAACACCAAGGGGAAAACATATAGCAGATGTAATGCTGAAAGTGGAAAACTGCATACAGGGTGGAAACGTACATATCCCATGTATTTTCTGGCAGGAGAACGCCAGCGAGATTGCAAAGTACAAAAGAGGCACGATTGTAAAAATCACTGGCAGATTACAGAGCCGGGAGTATGTGAAAAAGTATTACGGCGATAATAACACAGAATCAGAAGAGAAAAGAACCACTTTCGAGGTATCAGTAGAAAAGATGCAGGTATGGTGGCAGCCGGAAACAGTAGAAAGGAATTAGACATAATGAAAAGCAGAATCATTTTAAACAGAGAACGCACAGCAAAGGCACAGGAAATATCAATACCGATACATGGAAAAGGCGGGGAGCTAGGCATAAAGGCAGTTACCGGGCTAGTGGGGTTGATTGAAACATTGAAAGATTGCGGTACATGTCAAGAGGTACAATCTGTATTTGACGCTATCTGTGGATATAACGCATGTTGTATTAGATGTGAGTTTATTGACGAAAAGGGCGCAGATGAACTTATGGAGTTGGTAAGTATGCTTGCTGGGCAGGAAATGGCAAGATGTAAGAATAGTTGTGGGAAAGGCACAGAATGAAATTTGCATGGACGGAAAAGGATAAAGAGCGGTTTTTTAAGAGAGCCGAAAGGCAATTAAAAGCCGCTGGCATTGATTTTGTGCAGGTAGACCGGGAACAGATAGGTGTAAAAGAGTGGAATGCAGAGAAGCAGACCGCAGGCGCAGTTTATGTATGGCTGACATCATACCCGTATAACCATTTCAACACAAGGAAACGTGGATTATTAAAAAGGTTGGGAAATTGGGAATGTACAGACCATTTCAAGAAAGGCGGGAGCAAACCAATATATATGCACTCACGCCTTATTTACACCTCATACAGAGAGGAAAAGAAACAATGAAAAGAGAAAGCCCCTACGGTACTGGAATACCATAGGGGCAAAGCTATAAGCCTTAACAATTTGTCTAACAAAAGTATAAATGGCGTATGGCGAAAAGTCAAGGAAATTGCAGGCGCAGAGCCTGCCTTTACCACTTGATAAAAGTATTAACTATCCGACAAAAGAGAGGTAAAAACATATGCCGTATGTAGAGAGAGTTACAAGAGCAGGAAAGACGATAGAGGTAGAGCGTTACTTTACCAGCAGATACAAAAAGCCGGGCATAAAGAGAGGGGATAAAGTAAAGCCAACCAAGGAAGAGCAGAAAAAGGTTAATACCAGAGCAGCAGAGAGAAAATTACGATTACTGTTAAATGCCAATTTTGGGTATGGAGATTATCACTTAGAACTGGACTACATACGGAAAAAGGGACAGCCGGATAGAAGCAGGGAGCAGATGCGTAAGGACATGGATATTTTTTTACGGGAGTTACGCAAAGAGTGCAAAAAGGCAGGCATAGAGCTTAAATATGTGCATGTTATGGAGATTGGTAAAAGAGGGGCACGCCACCACCATTTAGTTATCAACAAGATTGATACAGAGATTTTACAACGATGCTGGTACAAAGCGTATGAGGGACACAATAGGGTAAAGGTATTCCCGTTAGACGATTCTGGAAATTACGCAAAGCTGGCAAGCTATTTTATCAAGTACACAGATACGCACAGGACAGAGGCAGACGGGGCATTACAGGGCAAGCGTTGGAATTGCAGCAAAAACCTTGTAAGACCAGAGCCGGAAATAAGAATAATTTCAGATCGTGCATGGTTCAAATCAGAGCCAACAGCGATAAAAGGTTACTACGTGGACAAAGACAGCGTGAGCAAAGGCGTACATAGCCCGGAATACTACGGATACGGGTACATGAGGTACACGCTGGTAAAACTGGAATGAAAGGGGTTGATAGTTTGATTGTGATAGCTGCGATTGCAATATTTATGGCAGGCGTGGTTGCGGGCATGGTGTTAATGGCACTTGCAGCCGCTGCCAAAAGAAACAATGAGCGGATAGAGAGGGCAGAAAAACATGATTGACAAAATTATTTACTGGTTATTCCAACCGGGGAAAGATTGCAAGCATTGTTGCCTGCGGTGCGAGTATTACGATTTATGCCGTTCAGAAGTAAAACGAGGAAAGGAGCGAAAGAATGAGAAATTTTAGGCTTGACGATGAAAGCGGACATCAAGAGGCATTATTTGAGTGGGCAGCGTACCACATGGACTGTATGCCGGAACTTGAATATATGCACCATATCCCAAACGGGGGAAAGCGAGATAAACGGACAGCGGTAGCACTGAAAAGACAGGGCGTAAAAGCTGGTGTGCCGGATATCTGTTTACCAGTGGCAAGAAACGGATATCATGGGTTGTACATCGAACTGAAAGCAGGCAAAAACAAGGCTACAAAGAACCAAGAAAAGTGGCAAGTATTTTTGAACGACCAAGGGTATTATGCAGTGATCTGTTACGGGTGGCGTGAGGCGGCAAAAGTGATTGAAGAATATTTATTAAAAGCCGACAACGACAAAGCGGCAGCAGTATTACAGGAAATGGGAAAATAAGCACGAAAGAGGTAAAAGTATGAGAGTGATTAGCGTTTTAAATTTAAAAGGCGGCGTGGCAAAAACATTTACGGCAGCAAACGTAGCATATGAGCTTTACAGGAGAGGTTACAGAGTATTGCTAATTGATAACGATAAACAGGGCAATTTAAGCAAAGCGTACAGCAGATACGATGCAGAGAACATAGCACCAGTTACAAAGTTACTGGCTGGGGACTGGTGCAACGTAGACGAACTGATACAGCATACAGACTATGAGGGCATCGACATTGTAACAGCGAATATGTCATTGTTTGGGGCTACATGGAATTTAACCAAAGAGGACAGCGAAAACCAGATTGAAAGATACAAAACACTGGTATATGCCAAAGTACAGTATTACGGAGATTGCACCGTATACGGCAAATACGATTACTGCATCATTGATAACCCGCCAGATATCGGGCTGAATGTTGTAAATGCGCTGGCGATTACGGACGAGGTAATAGTACCTGTAAAGGTGGACGAGGACGCATTAGAGGGGCTGGATATCGTGACAGAGCAGATAGAGGACGCAAAAGCATTTAATCCGGCATTAAAGTTGGCTGGCGTATTGATTACGTCATACCAAAACACAGACGGAGAGGCAGCAGGCGTAGAGTGGCTGGAACAGAACACAGATTTTAATATTTTGGGCATTATCAGATATTCCAAAAAAGTAGCAGAAAACACATTTTTGCGAAAGCCCATTTATGAGTACAGCCCATGTTGTGCAGCAGCTCAGGGATACAAGAAATTTGTAACGGCATACACAGGAAAAGCGAGGTAAAAAGATATGGCAAAGTTTGGCATTAACGATATTCTGAACGCAAAGACAAAGGCAGCCGGGCAGCAGGCACAGGGATACAAAGAAATCTATTTAAGCCCGTATGAGGTAAAGGCAGCCGAAGAGAACACGCACCAGAAGTTAGAGGGCATAGAAGAACTGGCAGACAGCTTTTTACACGTAGGGCAGGAGCAGCCAACGGTTTTGGCAAGGGTAAACGGAGAATACCGCATAATTGACGGGCACAGACGTAACGAAGCAAACAAGCTGAATTTGGAGCGGGGGCATAAAGAGTATGAAAAAGTGCTTTTCCGCTCAAAGGATATGAGCGAGGCTATGTATGAGTTATCGTTGCTGGCTGGCAATGGATACACGCAGGAGCTGACGGCATACGAAAAAACGAGATTGGTAGAGAGAACCAAGGCGGCACTTATCCGGGCAAAGAAAGAGGACGGATTAGAGATTAAAGGAAAAATGCGTGATCTGATAGCCTCAATGCTGAACGAAAGCAGCACAAACGTAGCACGTATGGAAAGTATCAACAACAATGCAACGCCGGAAATCAAAGAGCAGTTAAAAAGCGGTAGTATTGGGGTAACGGCAGCGTATGAGGCTGCGAAGTTGTCAGAGGCAGAGCAAAAGGAAATTGCGGAGCAGGCAGCAGCCGGGAAAGAGATACGGGCAAATGAAATTGCACAGAAAGTTGCGGAAAAGAAAGCAGCAGAAAAAGCAGATAAGCCGGAAGAACCAAGACCGGGGGACGATTACGAAATAGCACACCCGGAGAGCATTACATCGTTGTGCTATTCATGCCTGTATTATTCGGACTGCAACGTAAAAACGGGAACATGCCAGAAGTGCGATAAATACCAGAATAAGGCAGAGGCAGAAAAAACAGACGAACAGCGGTATAGCGAAGAGCAGGTCAGAATAGACCGGGAAACAAAAGCGAAGCTGCGGCAGCAGGCAGACAATGAAAAAATGGAGCATCTGCCAAGTGACACAGCAAAGCAGCCAAAGGTACACAGAATAAGATTAGCTAAAATGTTTTTTGGAGATGTGGCAAGCGGGAAAAAGCCGTTTGAGCTGCGAAAGAATGACAGGGACTATAAACAGGGCGATATTTTAGAGCTGGCAGAGTACACGAACGGAGAGGAAACAGGGAGAATCATAAAGGCAGAGGTAACGTATATGTTACAGGAATACGCAGGACTTGTAGAGGGGTACTGCGTCATGGCGATTAAGGTAATGGGCATTGTGTCCGAAACGGACACCAAAGGAGTAGAGGCGTGATAGAGGATAAAATAAAACAAGAATACGAATGGCAGCATAGAGAAATAGGGCAACCGACACTTGATGAATTATTTAGCAAAATAAATGAGGCGTTGGGGATAGAACTGTGGATATGGCAAAAAACATATATGACAATGGGAACATACAGACAAATGGGAGCAACCACAGCTCAATGTTTGCGGGTATTGCTTTTTAGCGAAACGACACCGTTAGACTATTCAAGTCCACCAAGAACTGCAAGGGAAGATTGCGAAAGACAACAGTTAAGAGAAATATATCAAAAATTGAATGAGGCAGGAATACAGACAAGAAAGGTATTTTGGAGCAGGGAAGAAAAGAGGCGATGGTATGAATCACAGACAGTGGAAAAAGAATTATAAAAAGCAATACGGCTATAATCCACCTGCATACATGGATAAGCGAAAGAGAAGAAAGGCAAGGGCACAGCAGTCCTTGCCTTGTGCTGGTATATCGGTGGAGCAGACAACACAGGCAATGGCAACATTTACAGAGGCAGTATTTACCGCAGCAGGGAATATGTGCAATGCATTGGCACAGGCATTTAGCAGACAGGCGCAGGCATTTAATGCTGTGGCAGATCAGTATAAAGACGATAAGGCAGGGGCAATACATGGGGAATAACAAAGAGATACAGAGGCAGCAGTACAACAGAACAGTGACAATGTTGAAGCAGTACAGAGATGCACAGTTTTTTATACAACACACAACAGACGAAGAGAGCAGACAGCGGACAGAGGCAGCAGTACAGCATATTACGGCAGCACTAGAAGAGATACAGCGGCGCAGGCAGCAGGCAGAGAGAGAGGAAGAGTATACAGCGTTGCACATGTATTACATGCAGGGCTATACATACGAGCAGATAGAGAAAGAATTGAATACCGGGAAAGATACACCAAGACGCTGGATTACGGCAGCGGTAAAAGAGCTGGCAGTTATGGTTTATGGGATTGAGTAAAGCAGTGCGGAATAGCTGCACAAATTTTGCGGTATATTTGCACAAATCCTGCGGTGGACAGGGAAACGGTGCGGGCGGTATAATACAACTGTTAAGGACGCACGAAAGAACTTAAATGTTTTTTCGTTGCGCCCTTTTTGTTTTTCATCATACTTTTACCTCCTGCCCAACGCATGAAACCTAGGGCGTTGGGTAAAGAAAGAGGCAACATGAAAGAGTGGGCAGAATGGTTTTATAAATCTAAAGAGTGGGCGCAGACAAGGGACGCATACATGGTGGCGCAGCATTACTTGTGTGAACGATGCGGAGAGCCAGCAAAGATTGTACACCACAAGATTTGGCTGACACCAAAGAACATACACGAGCAGAGCATTACGTTATGCTGGGACAACTTAGAGGCATTGTGTCAGGACTGCCACAACAAAGAGCATCATGCAAAAAACGTGCGTGCAAAACGATATGCGTTTACGGCTGACGGCGAACTAATCCCCCCCATTCAGAAAAATATTTTTCACTCACGATAGACCGAGGGGTAACACTAATTTTACTCTGCAAGGTCGCACATGCGTGGTGTAGAGGGGGTGGGGTGTATCGAAAGGGGTAAAAGAAATGGCAGCACGAAAGGAAAAGAGTAAAGAAGCCAAGATAAAGAGTGAAAAGACAAGATTAAAAGGGATTTTCAAGGACTTAGACGAAAATAAAAAGAAGTTGGTAACGCCGCTGATAGAAAAGGCTGCTTTTATGTCGATAGAACTTGATGAATTGCAGAACGTGATAGAGGAAACGGGCTGGACAAGTGAGTACAAAAACGGAGAGAACCAGTACGGGACGAAGAAAAGCCCGGAAGCAGAAACATACATAGCATTATCAAAGAATTATGCGGCTATCATCAAGCAATTAACAGAGCTTGTGCCTGCGGCAAAACGTAAGCAAAGCAAGCTGGCAGCCCTTAGAGAAGAATAGGGCAAATGCCATATAAAAATTATATCTATGAGTACTACGCAAAGATAAGCAGCGGCGAGATCATCGTAGGAAAATGGATTAAAAAAATATTTGAAATCATCATAAACGGGCTGCAAACGCAGGAGTATTTTTTTAATGCCAAGGCAGCCAATAAAGCTATAAAATTCATAGAAACATTTTGCCACCATAGCAAGGGGCGTAATGATTTAATCACGTTGGAATTATGGCAAAAAGCTATAGTTTCCACCATTTTTGGCATACAAGATGCAGAAAAAATACGTGTTTTTCGTGAAATTTTTATTGTTATCGGACGAAAAAACGGCAAAAGTTTGTTTGCATCTGCGCTAATTGCATACATGGCTTATTTAGAGCCGGAGTATGGACAGGAAATATACTGTTTAGCACCAAAATTAGACCAAGCAGCCCTTGTATATGACGGATTCTATCAAATGGTACAGGCAGAGGAAGAGTTGGAAGAACTGGCGAAAAAACGGCGTAGCGATATCTATATTGCAGAGAGCAATACCGTTATCAAGCCGATTGCATTTAATGCTAAAAAGTCAGACGGATTTAACCCGCAGCTTGTAGTATGTGATGAAATGGCGGCATGGAGCGGGGACGCTGGATTAA
The DNA here is from genome assembly GCF_003479185.1 of Blautia sp. AF17-9LB. NCBI lineage: Bacteria > Bacillati > Bacillota > Clostridia > Lachnospirales > Lachnospiraceae > Blautia > Blautia sp. AF17-9LB. The sequence goes on along the minus strand of NZ_QUGU01000001.1, from coordinate 400,769 downwards.
AGCAGTATGAGGTTATGAAATCTGCTTTAGGCGCACGTAAACAGCCGATGATTTTAAGCATAAGTACAGCCGGATATATCAATGATAGTATCTATGATGAGCTAATGAAGCGTAGCACAAGTTTCTTAAAGGGAAACAGCAAAGAGCGCAGGTTATTACCGTTTTTGTACATGATTGATGATGTGGAAAAATGGAACGACATAGACGAACTGAAAAAAGCAAACCCTAATATGGGTGTATCAGTAAAAGAGAGTTTCTTTATTGATGAAATTGCAGTAGCAGAGGGGAGTTTAAGTAAAAAAGCAGAGTTCCTTACCAAGTACTGCAATATCAAACAGAACAGCTCTATTGCATGGCTGGAATATCAGACAGTGGAAAAAGCAGAAATATTAAAAACGCTGGAAGATTTTAGAGAGTGCTATGCAGTGGGCGGCATAGATTTGAGCCAAACAACAGACTTGACAGCCGCAAGCGTGGTTATAGAGAAAGAGGGCGTATTATACGCATTTACGCAATTCTTTATGCCGAAAAACAGGCTGGAAACCTTGCAGGCTACAGACGGCGTACCATATGACATTTTCGTAAAGAAAGGCATTATTACGTTATCTGGGGACAATTATGTTAATTACAAAGACGTATTTAACTGGTATGTATGGTTGCTGGAAACATACGGCATAAGGGTTTTGAAAATCGGATACGACAGGTACAGCGCACAGTACCTTGTGGACGATCTGAAAAATTACGGATTCCATACAGACGATGTTTACCAAGGCGAAAACCTCACGCCTGTAATACGGGAGTTTGAGGGAGTTCTTAAAGACGGCGATTTTAAAATTGCAAATAATAAATTATTGCAGTCGCACTTTTTGAATGTGGCATTAAAGCACAACATGGAAACAAGGAAGTTCCGCCCGATAAAGATAGAACAGCGGGCGCATATAGATGGTTTTGTATCTGTCATAGATGCAATGACGGTAAGACAGAAATACCACGAAGAGGTAGGGGAATTACTGAAAAACGCCGCATAGAAAGGAGAGTAAACGGCATGAGATTTTTAGATTATCTTTTTCATGGCAAAGAATTAAAAGCCATAGGAAATTATTTTAAAATGCTGAACGGCTACAGTCCGACATTTACCAGCTTTAGCGGCGGTGTATATGAAATGGATTTGACAAGGACAGCGGTAAACAATTTTGCCACTCATTGCAGCAAATTAAAGCCGGAGATTGAGGGCAGTGCCCTTAAAACATTGGAAAAGACATTACAGCATAAGCCAAATTATTTTATGGACACAACAAAATTTATTAAGCGTCTGGCAACGTATGTGGCTGTAGAGCATACAGCGTTCATTATTCCGATAGAGGACGAATACGGGCGTTTATGCGGCTGGTATCCATTGCGTGCCGAACGCTGCGAGGTAATAGAGTGCGAGGGGCAGTTATATTTGCGATACCTGTTTGCAAATGGCAGCTATGGGGCTATTGAGTTTGAGCGTGTGGGGATTATGACAGATTTTGAATATAAAGACGATCTGTTTGGAGAGGATAACAGCACGCTTGCACCCACAATGCAGTTGATACATACGCAAAACGAGGGAATCATAAACGCAGTAAAAAACTCTGCAAATATCCGATTTTTAGCAAAAGTTGCAAACATGCTGAAACCAGAGGATATAAAGAAAGAGCGCAAGCGTTTTACAGAGGACAATTTAAGCGCAGACAATGATAGCGGAATGATTATTTATGATAATAAATTTTCCGACTTGAAGCAGGTAGAGAGTAAACCGTATACACCTAACGCATTGCAGATGCAGCACATACAGGAAAATGTTTGTACACATTTTGGTACGAACATGGATATTTTGCAGAACAAATTTGACGAGAATACATGGAACGCCTATTACGAGGGGAAAATAGAGCCTTTTGCAATTCAATTATCTTTAGTGATGACAAACATGAGCTTTACAGAAAGAGAGCGGGCGTGTGGAAATGCTATTTTCTTTTCTGCAAACCGTTTGCAATATGCCAGCAATGCTACAAAGTTGAGCGTAAGCACGCAGCTATTTGACAGGGCATTACTAAACAGAAATGGCGTAATGGATATATGGAATATGGCGCATGTTGAGGACGGAGAAAAATATTATATCCGCAAAGAGTATACAGAGGTAAGCGAACTGCAAAAAGGCAATGAGCCACAAGTAGTTATACAGCAAGTCCCGCAGGCAGGGGAACAGAACCCACAACCAGAAACGGGAGAAACACAAGACGGACAAACAGAGAAAGAGGGTGTTAATAATGCCAGTTAAAAAAGAACGGGAATACAGAACGCTGGTAACACCACTCACTGCCCAAGTTGCGAGCGATAAGCGCATAAATACAGAATGTTATGTAGAGGGATACGCCACTACATTTAACGTACCGTATCTTTTATATGAATTTGAGGACGGTACAAAGATTTACGAAAGAATTGACGCACACGCACTGGATAATGCAGATATGAGTGACGTTATAATGCAGTACGACCATACAGGCAGGGTATTTGCCAGACAGTCCAACAAAACATTGATTTTAGAGCCAGATGCGAAAGGCTTATTTGTGGCAGCAGATTTAAGTAAAACAGATTTGGCAAGGGGATTGTATCAGGACATTGACGCAGGCATGATAACAAAAATGTCATGGGCGTTTACCGTAGCAGAGGAAAGCTACGACAGGGAAACACACACAAGAACGATTCTAAAAATCAAAAAAGTTTATGATGTATCAGCCGTAAGTATTCCGGCAAATAACGATACTGAAATAAGTGCCCGTAATTTTGCAAATAGGAGTTATGAGCAGGAAAAGCAGGAGTTGCTTAAAAGGCGGGCTATGATACTAAAGATTAAGGCGAGCTTATAAAAGCGAAAATGAAAAGGAGAAAAACAGAGCATGAGATTAAAAGAAATTGAGGCAAGATTAGCAGAAATCAGAGAAGAGCTGAACACCAGAGCGGCAGAGCTTACAGACGAAGAAATGACAGCACTTGACGCAGAGGTAACAGCATTACAGGAAGAAAGAACCTCATTGCAGGCGGCAGCAGAAAAACGCAAGAATTTACTTGCAAGAATTGCTGCGGGAGAGCCTACAGGCGGAGCAGGCACAGAACCTACGACATTCAGAAACTTTGCAGGAGCAGGTGGAACGGGTGCAGCAGCAACAGAGCCAGAGGATAAGTACGACACTGTAGCATACAGAAAAGCATTTATGAATTATGTGTGCAGGGGCGTGGTTATTCCGCAGGAGTATAGAGCGGCAGAAAATACTACGACAGCAGACAGCGGCGCAGTAATTCCAACCTCTATTATGAATGAGATTATTACAAAGCTGGAAAGCTACGGCAGCATTTACGCAAAAGTACGCAAGATTAACGTACAGGGCGGTGTATCCATTCCGATTGCAGATTTAAAACCTACGGCACACTGGATTGCAGAGGAAAAGAGCAGCGATGACCAGAAAGCATCTGCAAAAACTTCTGTAACATTCAACTATTACGGCTTAGAGTGCAAAATTTCACAGAGCATTTTAGCCAATGTTGTTACTCTGAAAATGTTTACTGATCTGTTTGTACCTATGGCAACAGAGGCAATGGTAAAGGCTATTGAGATTGCAATTTTCAATGGTACAGGAGAGGGGCAGCCGCTGGGTGTCACAAAGGACAGCAGGGTAACAACGGTTGTTACGCTGACACAGGAAGAGTATGAGAGCTGGAACGGCTGGCACAAAGTAAAAGGAAAAATGAAAAAGGCGTACAGAAACGGCAGTTTTGTTATGAATCAGTCCACGTTTGATACAGGCATTGACGGCATGGAAGATAAGAACGGGCAGCCGATTGGACGTACAAATTATGGAGTGAACGGAGAGGAAACATACCGTTTCATGGGTAAGAACGTGGAAACTGTAGAGGACGATGTATTACCGAGCTGGGACGATGCAAACGAGGGCGATGTAATTGCGGTATTTATGAGTTTCTCTGATTACGTTATCAATACCAACATGGAAATGCAGGTAGTGAAGTGGACAGACCACGATAACAACAAAATCAAAAACAAGTGCTTAATGGTTGTGGACGGCAAGGTAGCCGATGCAAACGGCATTATCTTAGTGAAAAAGGGCGTTAAGTCGGTATAAGGAAAGAGAGGCACAATATGGCACATTTTGATGTAAAAGAGCTTGAAAAGCGGAAAAAGGAAGATTTACAGAAACTTGCAAATGAGCTGGGGTTGAGTGACAGCGGAACGAAAGAAGAGCTTGCAAAGAGAATTGCGGCAGTAGATGCAGAAGAGTCGGAAGAGGGAGAAACGCAGCAGGGAGAGCCGCAGCAGCCGGAAGTACTGGGAGAAGCAGAACAGGAAACGCCAACGCCGGAAGTGTCCGAAACGGACACAGAAAAAGACGGTGTGAGAGTAACGGTTATTGAAACCTACAAAGATAAACAGGCGCAGCAGACATTTAGACCGGGCAAAGAATTTGTTGTAACAGCAGAACGCGCAGAGGTTTTAGTGGCAGCAGGAGTGGCGAAAATCACAAAGTAGAGGCGGTTTTATGGAAACAATATTAACAGATACCATAAAAAGCAGCATGAGGATTTTAAGCAAATCCGCAGTGATTGAACAGGACATAAACAACAGCATTGCAGCCTGCAAGTTGGATTTACAGCTTGCAGGCGTGGTAAATATCAATGAAAATGATGCGCTTATTATCAGAGCCGTTACGTTGTTTGTGAAAGCAGAGTTTAATTTCCAAAATGCAGCAGATAGATACAGGCAGAGTTATGAGGCGTTGAAAATGTCGCTGTGTCTTGCCGGAGATTACAACACAAAAGAGGGATAAGATGCAGGAAGAAATTACGTTATGTGAGCAGATCAATGACAGCGAGGTAGAGAAAACTATTATATTCTGTGACGTTGAGAGTATTACGCAAAGTGAGTTTGAGGCAGTAGGGCAAAAGGACATAAAGCCGCAATACAAGTTTTTGGTATGGAGTTTTGAGTACAGCAATCAAACAGAGATTGAGTACAACGGGCAGAGACTGACGGTATACCGAACATACAAACGGAAGAACGAAGAAAAGACAGAATTGTATGCAGAAAAGCGGGTGGGCAGACGTTGAGCAAAGAAGTAGATATAAAAGACCTTGCAACAGAGATTGCAGCCGGGCTTATAGAGTACGACCAGAACGTAGCGGACGAAATAAAAACGATAGTTGATGATGTGGCACAAGAGGGCGTGGACGAACTGAAACAGAGCAGCCCAAAGCTGACAGGAAGTTATAGAAGAGGTTGGAGAAAAAAACAGACCCATGCAGATACCCGCACCAAAAGAAATACTGTGTTCAACAAAACGGATTATCAAATTACACATTTGCTGGAATATGGACACGCAAGCCGAAATGGCGGGCGTGTAAAACCAAGCGTACATATTAAGCCTGTAGAGGAAAAAATGATAACAGAATTACAGGAACGTATAGAAAAGGCGGTGCAGCAGTGAAATTAGAAACAATAATTGACAGGGCAAAAGTAATGGGGCTACCACTTGCAAAAGATGCGTTCCGAGAAACGAAAGAGAACCCGTTACCAGTGCCGCCATATCTTGTGTATATCGTACCGCAGGTAGTAGGGCGTGGAAGTGATGAAAGAATTTTGTTACATGAGATACACGCAGCACTGGAACTGTACACAGACAAAGTGGCAGACGGCAGTTTAGAGAAAGAAATTGAAGAAAAAGTATTATTTGATGTGGATTACACAAAGTACCAAGATACGATTGAAAGTGAGGACATGGTACAGACCGCATACGAATTTACAATTTACGAGAAAGTGAGAAAGAAAGGATAAGGATATGGACAGCGAAAGAATTATTTTAGGCAGTGGAAAACTGTATTGTATGGTTTTTACCGGGGAAATCCCGGAAGATACAGCAATTGAAACAGACACAAACCAGCTTGCACATATCAAGGGTGGTGCATCGTTGGAGTATACCGCAGAAACATATACGGCAAAGGACGATTTGGGCGTTGTACAGAAAACGGTTTTAACCAGTGAAGATGTGACGTTAAAGGCAGGGTTGCTTACATGGTGTGCAAAGACACTTGAAAAATTGTGTGCAACAGCGAGAGTAACCGAAACAGCCAAAAAGAGAACTGTAAAAATCGGTGGAATCAAAAACCAGAACAATAAAAAATACCTCATTAGATTCTTACACGAAGATAGTGAGGACGGCAATATCAGAGTAACGATTGTGGGAAGAAATGAGGCAGGCTTTAGCTTTACATTTGCCAAAGATGCAGAAAGCACAATCGAGCCGCAGTTTAAGGCGCACCCATTGGATAAAGACGGCACATTATTGATTTTTGACGAGGATATCGTTGCAGAAGTGTAAAGAAAAAGCTGCGGGGCACTTCCCGCAGCTAAAAAAGGAGAGTAAAGCATGGCGAACAAAAGCTTTAATTTTGGAAAAATGAAACGAAGTTTTTATACAACGACACTGAAAGACGGCAAAGTAGTAATTGTAAACATGCCAAAGAAAAGCACATTTGAAAAGATGCAGGAAATCAGTGATCTGGACGAAGAGGAAGTGGACGGCAAAGAAGTATATAAAACAATGTTGTCACTTATGGCGGAAATCTTATCTAACAATAAAAACGGGGAGCGGATTACAGCAGAGTATTTGGAAAGCGAAGAGTACGACATTGAGGAAATCGTGGCATACATTAACGATTATGGCGATTTTGTCAATTCGATTAAGAATAACCCAAATTAAAAATGCCGTATTATCCGGGCGGCGGCAGCGGGGACGAGGTGCATTATAGATTAAATACAAAAGGGGAAAAGCTGGTAATTGACTATCTGAACATCACAATATTTGATGTGCAGGAAATGCCAATAGATTTGTATTTATATTTTATGCGAGAGGCAAATATACATAAGCTCATGCAGACGAAAGAGGGCAGAGAGTACTTAGATAATTGCTGGAGAATGGAACAGACAAAGCCGGATAGGAAGAAACTGCGGGAAAAGATGCGGAAAGGAGAGCGGTAGCATGGCAGCAGGAAATATTAAAGGCATTACCATAGAAATTGGCGGCGATACTACCAAACTATCCAAAGCACTTTCTGGGGTAAACAGCTCATGCAGTTCTTTACAGAAAGAATTGAGGGAAGTAGACAAGCTATTAAAACTAGATCCCTCAAATACAGAACTTTTGGCACAAAAACAAAAGATTCTGAAAGAAGCTATAGGCAGCACAAAAGAAAAGCTGGATACGCTGAAAGAAGCGGAAAAACAGGTACAGGAACAGTTTGAAAACGGAGAGGTAAGCGAGGAACAGTACCGGGCACTGCAAAGAGAAATTGCATCAACGGAAATCAAACTGGGAGATTTGGAGCAGCAGGCGCAGGAAAGCAACAAAGAGCTTGAGGGCGTGGCAGATGCAGCGGACGATACCGCAGAAAAAGTAAGCAAGATTGATGCAGCAGCAAATGCACTGGACACTGTGAGCAATAAAGCAGGAGCAGCAGCAAAAGCATTAGCCCCGTTGTCCGCAGGAGCGGCAGCAGTTGGGGCTGCATCGTATGCGGCGGCAATGGACATAGATAACGGCTATGACATTGTAATAACAAAAACAGGCGCAACAGGCGAAGCACTGGAAAGTCTGCAAGGCAGCATGGAAAATATATTTACAAATTTACCGATTGACGCAGAAACAGCAGGTACGGCAATCGGAGAAGTAAATACACGTTTCCAGCTCACAGGGGAAGAACTTGAAAAACTGTCACAGCAGTTTATAGAGTTTTCAGAAATCAATGATACAGACCTCAATACATCAATAGATAATGTTGATACGATTTTAAATAAATTCAATGTTGATGCATCACAGGCAGGCAATGTACTGGGACTTTTGACAAAGACAGGACAGGACACCGGGTTATCAATGGATACATTGGAAAATTCGTTGATGCAGAACGGCAGCACCCTAAAAGAAATGGGGTTAGGGATTACAGAAAGTGTAAATTTACTGGCAGCATTTGAAAATAACGGTGTAGATGCAACAACAGCAATGGCAGGCTTGAAAAAGTCTGTTAAGAATTATACCGCAGAGGGATTAAGTACAAATGAAGCACTGCAAAAGACGATTGACAGAATCAAAAACGCCAGCACAGAAACAGAGGCGCTATCTATAGCACAGGAAACGTTTGGCTCTAAAGGTTTTGCGGAAATGGCGCAGGCTATCCGAGAGGGTAAGTTGAGTTTAGACGATTTGGGTGCATCGTTGGACGATTACGGGAACGTAGTACAGGATACCTATGAGGCAACATTAGACCCATGGGACGAAGCGAAAACAACGCTGAATAATCTGAAACTTGCGGGCAGTGATTTGGCAGGCACAGCGTTATCAGCATTGAAGCCTGCCATTGAAAAAGTAACAAGTGCAGTAAAGAACTTCACGGACTGGTTTAGAAATTTGTCAGATGGGCAGAAAGAAACGATTGCTATTATTATGGCAGTTGTGGCAGCTTTAGCCCCGGCACTATTGATTATAAGCAAGGTGGCGGGGGCGATATCGAGCATAATAAACGTATGCAAGATGTTACAGCCTGCGATTGCAGCAGTAAATGCAGTAATGGCAGCGAATCCCGTAATGATAGTAGTGATAGCAATAGCTGCATTGGTGGCGGCGTTGGTTGTCTTATATAACAAGTGTGAATGGTTCAGAGAGATAGTTGACGGTATTTTTTCTGCAATCAAAGATTTTGTGGGAAATGCCATTGATGCAATCAAAGAATTTATAAGCGCAGTATGGGACAAAATACAGGAGATATGGGGATTTATACAGCCGTACATAGAAATGATATGGGGCGTAATTCAGCAGATCATGGCAGATATTGCACAGATTTTTAGCAACACATGGGAGATCATAAAAGCAGTGTGGGATTTGGTAGCACCGTATTTTATGATTTTGTGGGAAGCAATAAAAACTGTATTTTCTGTAGTTGGCGAAGTGCTAAGCGGCTTCTTTTCGGTTGCGTGGGAGCTGATTAAAACCGTTTGGGACGTTGCGGTAATGTACTTTACTACAATTTGGGAAAATATAAAAATTGTATTTTCTGTAGTAGCGGAAGTGCTGGGGGCGTTCTTTAGTACGGCGTGGGAAGTCATAAATGCAGTATGGGACGTTGTAGTAGCGTATTTCCAAGCGGTATGGAACGGTATTAAAACAATCTTTTCAGTAGTAAAAGATGTATTAACGGGGAATTTCAGTGACGCATGGAACGGAATTAAAAGCATTTGGGCTGGTTTTGCTAATTTCTTCAGCACAGCATGGAACAGTGTAAAAACAATATTCAGTGCAGTAGGAAATTTCTTTAGGACAACATTTAGTGCAGCGTGGGAGGCTGTAAAACAGGTATTTGCAAACTGGGGCAGCTTTTTCAGCGGCTTATGGGACAGAATCAAAAGCACGTTTTCTAATTTGGGCACTGCAATATCAAATGCAATCAGCGGGGCAGTACGTGCCGGAATCAACGGAGTAATAAGCACGATTGAAAGAACTATTAACAGTGCAATAGGGCTGATTAACGGGGCAATCGGTTTAATCAATAAGATACCGGGCGTAAACATAGGCGGGCTGGGATATTTAAGCCTGCCAAGGCTGGCACATGGTGGTGTATTACAGAATGGTGCGGCAATGGTTGCAGAGGCGGGACCAGAGTTAATACAAATGGTAAACGGTCAGACGATTGTAACACCATTGACACCAACGGCGAGAAATACCGCAATGGATACCGTAAACGGTAAACAGGGCGGCAGTACAACAAATGAAATTCAATTGAAAATTGAGAATTTTTACAACAACAGGGAACAGGACATAAGAGAACTTACAGAGGAAATATTGGAAATTGCAGACCAAATAAAAGAAAGGGAAGAGGCGGCATATGCGTAGTGAATATTTTGAAAGTGCAAATAGCTTTACCTATAACGGCATAAATTCGTTGGATATGGGGTTATTTATTACAGGGCAGAGTGCCGCCGATTCAGCAGCAGAGCCGGAGATTGAAACCGTAGAAGTGCCAGCAAGGGGCATCTTGATACAGGACAATAGAATAGACACGCTGGACAATCAGAGATTTAAAGATTACGAGCAAAAATATACATGCTGTGTAGATGCGACACAGGGCAGGAGCTTAGAAGAACTGGCACACAGCATTTATATGTGGCTGTATGCGCCGGGAATAGAGTATAGCAGGCTGTACGACACTTACAATACAGAACGCTATAGGCTGGCGTATATAAACAGTAATGCCAGCGTGTCAGAACTGGCAAAGCGGTTACTGGGAGAGATAGAAATAACATTCATGTGCAAAGCATATGAAAGGCGGCTGAATGGGGATAAGACAATAACCTTAACGAAAGCAGCAACCATATACAACACAGAGGGATTTACGGCAACGCCGTATATAAAAATAACGGGAAGTGGTGGCATTACGCTGTATATCAATAACCGGGCACATACCTTTAAAGATGTGAACGAATACATTGAGATTGACGGCGAAATAATGAACGCATATAAAGGCGATCTGCTACAAAACAGTAAAATGGTTACTACACTTTTCCCGAAGCTGGCAGCAGGAGCAAATAACATAAGCTGGGCTGGCAATGTAACAAAAGTGGAAATTATACCGAGGTGGTGCAGACTTTGATACCGATTCTATACGATGCCTTAGAAAAAGATTTTACGACAAATGGAATAGGGTTTTTAACAGATGCGGTAAGCTGCATTGTAACCGAGGAAAGAAACGGCACATATGAGCTTGCGTTGACGTATCCGACAAAAGGACATTTGGCGAAATACTTAGAGAATGACGCAATCATAAAAGCAAAGGCAAATGATGAAGATAACCCGCAGCTTTTCCGCATTTACAACCATACGAAAGCTGTAGGAGAAAATACAACATGGTACGGGGAACATATCAGTTATGAGCTGAACGGCAACCCGGTAGACTGTTTTACCGTAAAAGATGTAAACGGGGAGCGGGCATTGCATGAGTTGCTGGATGCAGCGATATTGCCACATGAGTTTACCTGTGCAAGTGATATTACCACAACCAACAGCACCAGCATAGACGGGGCTGTAAGCGTCAGAAACGTTATGGGCGGCACAGAGGGTAGCTTATTGGACGTATGGGGCGGCGAGTATCACTACGACAATTACAGAGTAGAACTTTTAAAAGCAAGGGGTGCAGATAATGGCGTAACGATCGAGTACGGCAAGAATTTAATAGATGCAAAGCAGGAAAAGAATATTGCAGATGTTATAACAGTAATTTTTCCGTATGCAAAATATACCGCAGACGGGGCAGAGCAGGAAACGTACATAACATTGCCGGAAAAGGTGTTACAGCACGAGAACGCAAACAAATATGCAACGCTGCGCTGTGAGATTGTAGATTTATCCGGGGAATGGGAAAGCGGAACAATTATTACTACGGACATGCTGCGGGCAAAGGCAAAAGAGTATTTGGGCAAATTAAGTACAGAGCCTAAAATAAATATTACCTTGTCTTTTGCGTCATTGAACAAAACTAAAGATTATAAAAACATAAAGGCTTTTGAAAGCGTAAAGCTATGCGATATTGTGACGGTAAAAATATTGCCGCTTGATATCAATGTAAAAGCCAAGATTACGAAAGTAAAATATGACAGCATAAAAGAGCGGTACAATTCTCTGGAAATTGGAGAAAGCCGCACAAATCTGACAAAGACTATTACAGCGGCACAGAAAGAAGCACAGGAGCTGATAGTAAAGAATCAGACAAGAGCGGAGCAAATCAAAAAGCAGATTGAGAACACCATTAAAAATGTGACTGCGGCAATCACTGGCAACAGCGGTGGTTATGTGGTATTACACCCGGAAAAGAACCCGCAGGAAATATTTATACTTGATACGCCGGATATGTCAAAAGCTAAAAACGTATGGCGTTGGAATCTTGCCGGACTGGGGCACAGCAGTACGGGAGTAAATGGAGAGTTCACGACAGCAATAACCGCAGACGGTCAGATAGTAGCAGATTTTATTACCGCCGGGGAATTAACCGGGGCAATATTAAAAGCTGGGACAGTGTATGCAGAGGCGTTAGATGTTGAGTACAGGAACAAAGTAACTAAACACGCAACAGATGCAGCAGAGGCAGCATTAAACAGCGCAAAGCAGTATGCGAATGGGTTACAGGAAAGTACCAACAAAGAAATTCAAGACGTAAATAACGCTATTGACGATATCAACAATGAACTGGAAACAACAGTAGCAGACGGGATAATAACGGAATCTGAAAAGGCTGCCATACAGAAAATGTTGCAGATCATTGTGAAAGAAAAAGAAGAGGCAGACGCAAAACACGAAGAGTTATTTGATAATGATTATGTGCCGTCTGCGGAATTGAATGCAATGCATAAAGCGTGGCTTGCTGTATTTGGAACTGCCAATACTGCCAAATACAATGTGCTGGTTACAGCAATCAACAACGTTATAAATTCTGAAACAAAAGAAGAGATTGAAAAAAACATGGAAACATACCGAACAGCATACAGCGAGTATGGCAGTGCGGTTACGGAGTATCAAACAGCCGTTTCTATTGCAATAGAGGCAGCAGCAAATGCCTATGCAGCAGAGAAAGCAAACAGTGTGGGCGAAACCGTCACAAAGGAAATGACGGCAAAAATTGAAAGCACAGCATCAGAAATTACATTGCTATGCAAAACTATTGAAGAGCATAACATGCACAATTATGTAGCAGGTGGAGATTTCAAGGACGGTTTTACAGATGAATGGTATACGAGCAGTGAAAATAATGAGGTTATTACGGATAGCACGCTGGGGGTATGCGCCAAGATTTCAAAAACTTCCAGCACACAATCATACATACGGTGCAAGATTGGCGTATTGCCAGCCGGAACGTATAGAGTACGGTATAAGGCAGCAGCGGCAAGCGGGAGCGAAAGCAACGCAAGAGTACAGTGTACTTTTTATTCCACACAGACAACGGCATACGGATTACTGAAAAGCACAGAATGGACAACCGTAGAAAGAGAGGTAACATTACCAGAAAGCACCAGCACAAGGTATTTATATTTGTATGCCTATACGCAAGGGGCAGCGGTATATGTAAAAGATGTAGAAGTGCTGGGGCAGATGTCAGTTTACACAGAAGCGCAGTTAAAAATAAACAGCGATTCTATTACGCAAGAGGTCAGCCGAGCAAAAGGAATAGAGGACGAATTAAGAGCCTCTATTAAAGTAAATGCAAATAATATCACAAGCTGCGTAACAAAGGGAAACGTAGGCAGCTATATTACGCAGTATTACAACAATGTCATTGTTGCATTTAATAACAGCTCAAAATATGTGCAGATTAACGCAGGAGAAATTGCAATTTATGATTATGGTGTAAGTGCCTCTAAAAAACGTGCCGTATTTGATGAACAAGGAAACCATTTTTACCGAGATAATTATTATGTTGGAAAAATTGGCACAAACCAGTGGGCAGATAATAATGCACATAAAGGGCTTGTATTTGATTTAGAAACGCAAGGAAAGTATATGGCATGGGCACAAAAACCTACAGAGGGGGCAAGCAGTTATACAGCCATATTATGTTATTCGAGGGCGAACAGCATATTTACACAAGTGGGCTTACATCTGGGGTGCAATATGTATGGGCATGGCTGGATATTGGACGGAGTAGATTTACGGAATTGTAACGCAAATGGATATACAACATTCACTGGAACATTACCGGTTGTGTTGGGAATTCATAAAACTGATAATAACGGCGGTATCGGCTGGACTTACGGAAACGTATACATAAAGAACGGTTTAATAACAAGCATACCGACATAAGGAGAGAAGAATATGAGCGAAGAACGAGAAGAAATTACAGAAGAAACAGCACCATTGCCATTGAAAATGCAAGAAGCACCTGCACCAATACAAGAAAGCGAAAACAAAGCACAGACAGATACGTTTAATTTTACAGAAGCGGTTTTAATGGCACTGAATGAAGAATAAAGGAGAATGTGCAATGAGTAAAGAACAGGAAGAAATGCAGCAGGTAACAGAGGAACATGTAGAGCAGCCGTTACCAGATGAACCAAAAGAGGAACAGACAGAGCCAATAGGAGTACTTGCGAGCCGAGCGCATGAAGATATGACAATGGCAATTTTGCAGGTACAGGCAGCCTATGGACTGCCAGCATATTTAACAGATCTGATTGTAACGGCAGTGCTTGCGGATATCCGGGGCTGTGCAAATAAGGATTTGCTTAATACATTGAGCAGAAAGGAGTAGCACATGGCGTTACAGAATGTACAGAGAATACAGATTGAGCTTGACGGCAGCGCACCTTTTGAGTATGTCGTGGCAAAAGCTGGGGAGAAAGAAAGCCGGATAGTGGAAGTTACACTGTTGGAGAATAAGAAAGAGTTTACCATACCAGCCGGGACAACAGCAAAAATTAAGTATTACAAGCCAGACGGCAAATTTGTATTGAACAATGCCACAATCAACGGGAATGCTATTACAGTGACATATACAGAGCAGATGCTGGCAGTTTCCGGCACTGGGCGCGGGGAAATTGTTTTATACAACGGAACAGCCGTATTACGAAGCGCAACGTATTACACGAAGATTACACCAACGGTGTACAAGGAAAATGGGCTGATAAGTGATAATGAGTTTTTGGATATGGCAGAAAGCATTATTGCAATGAATCAGCAGACAGATAAGGCAATAAATGCAACCAAGAGTGCAGAACAGGCGGCAGCAGATGCCAATACAGCAACAGCAGCAGCCAATAGCGCAGCAAAAGCGGGAAATGCAGCAGCCGCAGCCGGGAACAGCGCAGCCAAGGCAGCGAATGATGCAGCAGAGGCGGCAAATAATGCAGCAAACAGTGTAGCACAGACAAAGAAAGATGCAACAGCGGCAGCAGAAGCCGCCAACAGTGCAGCCAAGGCAGCAAACGAAGCGACCACAGCAGCCAATAGTGCAGCGAAAGCGGGAAATGCAGCAGCCGCAGCCGGGAACAGCGCAGCCAAGGCAGCGAATGATGCAGCAGCAGCGGCAAATGAAGCCAAAGCCAATACAGTAACAGCAACACAGAACGCACAGACAGCAACCAGCGAGGCGAACACAAAGGCAGCAGCCGCCAATAATGCAGCCGTAGCGGCAAATAAAGCGGCGGCAGCCTGTGAGAATATGGCAAAGGGAATTAACAGTATGACGGACAGCACAACGGGCATTACATACACAATAGGGATTAACGGCGGCATGGTGTATTTAGAATCAGTATAAGGAGCAGAGCATGGCAAGAATTTATTTAGCGGATAAAGAAACATTGGACAGTACGCACGCAAATACAAATGCAATTCTGGCAGCATTAGAGGAAAGCGGCGGGGAACATAAGAAAGCGGTACGTTATGGTATCAAAATCAGCAAGAGCGACAGCGGAAAGAAAAGCCGGGTAACGTACCTATATGACGCTGTAGGCATGACCCCTGCGGCGATGAACTATACAGACGGTGTTTTTAACTATGGTAGCTGGGGCAATGTGGAATTTGTAAAGAATAACTACCCTTGCATGGTTAAGTTTGACGGCACAGAGGACTACAAGTTACTGGCAACAGATTACTCATTAAAGGCAGACGGAACAACGGCAAGCGATGTGGCAAACGTGGATTATGCGGGTAATGCAATGGCAGCATTTAAGGGCGGCTGGCTGTGCCAGTACGAAACGGCTACAGACGAATACATCATTTGGAGTAATGTAAAATACGATGACGGGTACAACGCATACCACAGAACAGCACCAGACGGAGTTATCAGAGAGGGATTCTACCGCAGAATCTACACACCTGCATTATTAAATAATGTAGCAAGGTCATTAAGTGGGCAGCAGCCAATGGCAAGCAAAAATGCAACGCAGGAACGTACATACATTAAAGCAAACGGCGATGTATGGGAGCATACAAGCTGGTGGGAATGGAATTATATTATTGCACTGTTAAAGATTATGGCAAAATCAGAGGATTTACAGGAAGCATACGGCAATGGAAACATGAGCGGTTATGTGAATGATTCAACGAAGTATTACGGAGTACTTGCCACAGGCAGTATGGACGATAAAGGGCAGTTTTACGGATATAATGCCGGAAATAAACAGATTAAGGTATTCCATACAGAGGCAATGTGGGGCGATCAGTGGGAGCGTATCTGTCAAATGGTTTGTGATAAAGGCGTTGTGAAAGTGCAGTCATATGGAGATTGTAATTTAACTGGTGCAGGATTTGAAAAAGTGCTAGATTTTGCAGATTACGGAGTAAGTGGTAGCGTTGGCGGCTACATGAAAGATACCGTTATGACGAAAGCGGGACGTTTCCCGGTAACATATACAGGCAGCAGCTCAACATATCTGTGTGATTACTTTTGGTTGAATACAGGCATTGTGGCTGTGCCTCTTGTGGGCGGCCGCTGCGGCTACGGGCTGTATTGCGGGGCTTGCGTGGGCTTGTACTACGCCGCTGGCGCTGCGTACTGGTACATTGCGCCCGGTCTTTCTTGCAAAATGCCTAATGCTGCGTAAGCAGTAAAGGGGGAACGGGGGATTTCTCCCCCGCAGGAAAGTACAACATACGAAAAATTAACGGTAGAGAGAATATAATAGGGGATTTCCGGGGCGTGGCTGTGCCTCTTGTGGGCGGCAACTGCAACAACGGGCTGAATTGCGGGGCTTACGTGAACTTGAACAACACCGCTGGCAATGCGAACTGGAACATTGCGCCCGGTCATTCTTATCAAATTATGGAAGATTAACCAAATGCCCCGGAAATTCCTACACCGCTGGCGGTTGAAATACCGCTGAAAGTGAAAATACAGCCGCAAAAGGTGCAGTATGGTAGCCGGGGCGAAGCCATTAGTTGCATAGCGTGGCGAACTACTGCAAGGCGATAAGAAAGAGAATAAGAATGATTAGTTTTAACGGCGTAAGCGAACAACTGTATATACCAGAAGAACAAATAAAAGATATATACAATGCATCAAAAGGAAAGAGCAAGAAAGAACAGGCGCAGATAGTAAAAGCGAATGTAGAACACTACAGAAAAGAGCTGGATAAAAGATTAAAGAACAATACATTTGCACCGAAAAGACATAAAACAAAAATCATACAGGAAAATTCCTGCAAGAAAACACGAAAGATAGTAAAGCCACAATATATGTATGAGCAAATGGCGCACCATTCCGTAATGCGGGTATTTGTGCCGATAGCAATGAGAGGCATGTATTACCATGTGTACGGGAGTATACCGGGAAAAGGTGTACACAGAGGAAAAAGAACTGTAGAACGGTGGATAAGAGAGGATAGCAGAAACTGCAAGTACATATATAAGCTGGATATACGGCATTTCTTTGAGAGTGTGCCGCACAGAAGATTAAAGAAAGCACTAAAACGGAAAATCAGAGATAGAGAGTTACTAAAGAAATTATTTATTATCATAGACAGCCATAAACCGGGGTTGCCGTTAGGCTATTACCCGTCACAGTGGTTCGGTAATTTTTATTTGCAGCCACTAGATCACTTTATCATGGAGCAGTTACATGTAAAGCATTACATACGGTATATGGACGATATGGTTATATTCGGAAACAATAAAAAGGAACTGCATAAAGCGAGGCTGCAAATTGAGAAATTCATAACGGAAGAGCTGGGATTACAAATAAAGAAAAACTGGCAGGTATTCCGTTTTGACTATGTAGACAGAAAAGGCAAGCGCAGAGGCAGACCGTTGGATTTTATGGGGTTCAAATTTTATAGAGACAGAACAACGATACGAAAGAGCATATTACAGGGCATACGTGGCAAGGTCAACCGGGTAAAGCGAAAAGAAAAGATTACGTGGGTAGATGCAGGTAGTTTACTTTCTAGGCTGGGCTGGATTTGGCATAGTGACACTTACGCATATTACGAAAGATACATAAAACCATATGTAAAAGTGAAAGTGCTAAAAACGCTGGTTTCAAAGCACGCAAGAAAGGAGAATGAACGCAATGGAATGGTACGCAGCAGAAAGCACCGCAGAAGAGAAACCAAAAGAGCTGGATATAACAAGCAGCCCGCACCTTGTATATAAGAGGCGCAATATTGAAAAAGTACCCATGAGTAATGAAAATGAGGAAAGCATGGCAGGAGAAAAGTGGGTATATGAAGAATGTATGCAGGATAAAGAAGAGTATGAGAGCCAGCAGGCAGAGTTATTAAGCCCAACTACAGAGGCAATCATGCAGGAAATTTCCGCATTGCAGATGCAGCAGACAGAAACGCAGATCACACTTGAAATGTTAATGGAGCAGTAGAAAGGTGGCACAGACATGTACGAAGAACTGAAAAAGAAATACGATAAAGGCTATATCACAAAGGCAACATTAAAAGGCTGGGTACGCATTGAGCGTAAGGTAAAGGGCAGAGGGATTACAGAGGAACAGTACGAGCAGATTACAGGCGAAAAATACGAGGCATAGGAGAAACACAGAGAAAATGGTAGAACAGGTAATAACTTACATTACGGCAAACTGGGTAGCATGGTTATTTGCCGGAGCGTATGCAATTCTTATTGCACTTTATAAAAAAGAGAAACAGCAGCATAAGGAAGAAAGAGAAGAAAACAAGGCAGTGCGTGAGGGTTTGCAGGCACTTTTGCGGCAGCAAATCATAGATATTTGCCTAAAGTATGAGGAACGCAAAGAAGCCCCGGCATGGGCAAAGCAGGCTGAAACATCAGCATATAAAGCCTATGAAAAGCTGGGCGGCAATGATGTAGCACACGCAATGCATGAAAGATTTATGCAACTGCCATTATCAGACGGTAATTTAGAAACAGAAAGGATACATTAGCAGTAAATGACATATCGCAGGAGAAAGCGGCGTAGAAGAGTGACACCACAGGCGGCGGTAAGCTGGCTGTGGGAGTTCAGTAAAAAAGTGGTGTGGACGGTAACACTCTTATACATTGTGTCGTTTGTGTTCGCAATGGTTTTATGTTGGCGAGAGCTACAGTTCATAGGAAACACAGCGGCAATAACAACACTGATTACAGAATCAAACGAAACATTCCGGGTAGTTGTTGGTGGATATCTGATTAAAGCAGGAATAGAAAACGCCTGCAAGATTGTTACCAGTAAGCAAACGCCGCAGGAAGAAACAGACGATAACGCAGAGGGGTAAGGTGGTAATATGGGCTTTATCATGGAAAATATCAGAGTTATAGGAATTGTGTACCTTATAGGTGCAATCATTACTTTTATTGGTTTATTTGCTTTTTTTATGTGGGCGGCAAAGGCAGATGCCAAGGAACAGGAATTATACCCGGAATATCCGATAGAAGATGAAAACGAACCATTCAGCTTGTACATAACGGTTGTATTTATTATTTCCATTATGACGGCAATTATATGGTGGGGCGTACCGCTTTTGTTGGGTGGGTTGCTTCTTTATGACAAGATAACGCAGGAGTACCCGCAGTTAATGGGTGGCATGAATGACACAGAAGAAAAAGAAAACGGAAAGGAATAGAGAAAATGGAAAAAGTACTTTTTTATGTAGCGGCAGCATTGATTGCTGTAATGGTTTTGACACTGTGGGTAAATATTATTGTGGCAATCACAAAAAAGGTTGTTGCGTGGGACAAGTTCCCGGTGCAGGTGTGGGTAATGATTGTAGCCATTGCCTCTACATTGATTACCGTAGCAGCATTTGCACAGTATTTTAATATTGCAATGTTGTGGTATTACTGGGTAGCAGCTATTGCGCTGGGCTTTTTGGTATGCTATGCGGCAATGTTTGGATATGACAACCTTTATAAGCAAATCATGGAAACTGTACAAAAGATAAGGGAACTACTGGCAGGAATCACAAAAGACGCTGAATAGAAAGAATGAGGATAAAACTATATGAGCGTATTGATTGGACACGCAAGCATCAGCGAGAACGGAACTATTAACGGAAAAAAGGGAGATCAGACGGGAAAAGAGGTATGTGTAAGAAACTTTTATAGTAAAACATGGGATTTTATAGCAATCCACCCGGACGCAAACGTAAGAGAGAAGCACGCAAAAGCGGTAGAGGCAGGCTGTGCAAATAACAATATCGGATACGGACAGGGCGATAGAAACACGCTGAACACAGAGGCAAAGAAAGTAAATTATGATTTGTCAAAAGTAGGGCTGTGCAATACGGACTGTAGCGAGTTCCAGAACGTGTGCGCCGTTGCATCTGGCGCAGCAGGCGTAACGCATGGCAGTAATGGGTGGACTACAGCAACCATGCGTAACGCATTAGAGGCTGCGGGCTACAAAATCATTACAGACAGTGCATTTCTGAAAAATGAAAATTACTGTGTAAGAGGTGCAATCTATGTAAAAGAAAGCTCACACACCGTATGCGGGCTGACAAATGGAACATACGCAGCACAGACGCTTGCAAAAGCCGGGATTGGCGGATACGCCGGAAATAACAACTATTCTGGCAAAGGAATTGGTACAGCGGTTGCAAAATGCGATATGAACATCAGAAGCGTAGCAGAAGTAAAGAGCAATACTGTATACAGTTCGATTAAAGCGGGCACAAAAGTAGAAGTGCTGGAGGTGTTGGCAAATGGCTGGTATAAGATTGTATGGGCGGGCGCATCTTGCGGCTATGCTTATACATCGAATACAAACAATAAGTATTATACATATACCGCCAACAGCAAAAACAACAGTACCAGTACCAGCGGCAGCAGTGGATTAAAGCAGACGCAGAAACCAGAATCAGCGTTGTGTTTTGATAAGACGCTGGCGGGTGCATATGTTGTTACAGCGGACAAATTGCACATGAGAGCAGGAGCAGGAAAAACAAAAGCGGACTATGGAACTATCGCAGAGGGTGGCAAAGTACATTGTTACGGATATTACAACAAAGAAAAGGGGACAGGTGCAAAATGGCTGTATGTTGCCTGCGGAAACGTAACGGGATACTGCCATAGCGATTATCTGAAAAGAGCATAATATGGACGCACAAACAGCGGGCAGAGTTTTGGCGGCGTTGGTAATATGTAGCGGGCACAATAAAGGCTGTGACGAGTGCCCGGCATACGATGTAGAAGCCACAGGAGAAGCACAGCAGAAACGATGCAATGAATTATTGAGCGATAGCAATATTGAAAAAGCGTTAGAAACAATGAGAGGATAAAAGAAAGGGTAGCGGTGTGAGCCGTTACCCTTTTTGCCTACTGATTTAAAACCAGATCATAAAATACGTTTTCAGATAAAATCTGTATGTCCTTGCCTTTTAAAATAAGTGATTCAGCCTTTTTCTGTTTATTGCTTTTACCGTCTTTTATGAGACTGCAAAAATCATTATTGCCGAGAATTAAATAATTTGTTTTGGCTGTGACGTTATCCCCACACTGCCCGCCGAGGTTTACCACAAGTTGCATGGCATCTTTACGCTGCATCTTTTCTAATGTGCCAGTGAATACACAAAGCTTGCCGTAAAGCGGGTGGCTGATATCAAAATTATCTGTAGTTGCCGTAATATCTTTTGCGTGTAGTTGGTGGCTGGAATAAGAAGCCTTAAAGCCGTCAAAGTCCCCATATTGTGAAACTGCATCAGAAAGCAATGCTTGATAGCAGGCGTTGCAGGCTTCACAATCAGCATAGGAGCGGTGCGCCGGGGAAGAAACTTTATAATGGGCGGCAACCGTTTCTAGTTTATGGTTTTTCAGTTCCGGCAGCAGTTTCCTTGCAAAGCGCATTACATCAACAAAAGAATTGGTAAAATCAATACTGTGCGTATCCTGCAATACGTCATAAATAAAATTGATATCGAAATTTACGTTATAGCCTACAAGGATATCAGAACCGACAAAATCATAGAAAAATTTAATTGCATCGGAAATGGCGGGAGCATCAGCAACCAGATCGTTTGTTATCCCGGTCAGTTCAGTTATAAAGCTGTCAATAGGTTCGGTGGGTTTAACAAGAGTAGTAAAAGAATCAACTAAAGAACCGTTTGAGTAGCGCAGTGCGGATAGTTCGATGATTTCACAATAACGGGAGTCCAGCCCGGTTGTTTCAATGTCGATTACCGTATAAGTATCTGGTGCGGCAATGAGGCTGTGCCCTTTATTTGGGCGGCTGGGTTTTTCTGATTTATCAGACGTAGTAACAAAAGGTTTCCCGTTTTCATCAATACCGATAGAAATGAACATAGTAAATACCCTCTTTCGTTTGAAAATTATAGTCATGCTGACCTTTAACACAATTATGCTTTTGAAATGTGGTAAAGTCAAGAAAAATTCTGATTATTAACACAAAGACGATAGGGGCGTACTGAATGAAAATATACGCATACAAAGGGAAAGATAATTTATGTGGGGAGCGCATAAGATTGGCAAGAGCGAAAAACAGAATTACACAAAGTGATTTAGCAGCACGTATGCAGGTAGCTGGGGTTACAATAGAAAGAGATTCAATAAGTCGGATAGAGCGGGGTACAAGAATTGTAACAGATTACGAATTGAAAATATTTTCTAAAGCGTTGGGCGTGAGCATGGAATGGCTGACAGACGAAAGCGGGACACTGTAACAATAGTTATGGTGTTTTTCTTTATAAAAAAAATACACCCAATGAGTAAAAAATAATTGACAAATGTACTCAATGGGTATATAATATAATTGTAGCAAGGGAACAGCGGGAAAGGAGTTAAAAAATGGAGAACGAAGAAATGAGCAAAGCCGATTTAATAGCAATGTTGGTATCAATTAGAGAAGTAGCAAGAACAAACGGGGAAACACATACAGTAGAACATATAGAAAAGATTCTTGAAGAAGTAAGAAAATAAAATAGAATAAAGGGAACACACGAGGGGCGGATACCTAAACAATCCTGCTAACCGCCCCAAGTGCTTAATTAGATTATAGCAGGAAAAAAATAAAAGGCAAGAGGTGTAAATGAAATGAAAGCAGTAAAGGGATACACAAAAAATGATTATATTGCAATCTGCCAAGAGGAAGATGGTGGAGAAAGTTTTAATTTCAAATCAATGAACGAAGCTGTTAAATATTTTGTGAAATTTATGCCGGGTTCTTTAAAAAAAGAAGCTATTGCAAGAATTAAGAATGATACAAATTGTGATTGGGTTTTCTTTGAAGATGGAAGCGTTATTTTTAGATACTACGGAAAAGGATATAATGAAACAATTATAAATGAAATGAGAGAAAATGGATATGGAGCGTAAGGAAACAGACAAAATGACGGTTGAAGAGGCACGCAAACAGCAGGGCATGAGCAGGCGAGAGGTATCGGAATGGTTAGAGATACCATATAGAACGCTGACAAACTGGGAGAATGGGGTACGGAGTTGCCCGCATTATATTGAAAAGCTGATAGTAGAAAAAATATTGCAGGGCAAATAACGAAAAGCACACAGAGAGCCGCAGGACAACAACGCCTGCGGCTTGTTTTACGAAAGAGGGCGGGAACATGGCAAATCAAAAGGGTAGCAGACAATTAAAGCACAATGATAGAATCAGATTAGAAGCCTTGTACAATGCAGGGCATAAGGTTGTGGAGATCGCAGAAATTTTGCATGTACACCGCAGTACAATTTATAACGAGCTGAAGCGTGGACAATATGAACATTTGAACAGTGATTATACAAGAGAAATGAGATACAGCGCAGACCTTGCACAACGGAAGTATGAGGAAAATTTAAAAGTGCGAGGAACGAAATTAAAGATAGGAAATGATATTAAGCTGGCAAATTACATAGAGGACAAAATAATAAATGAAGATTACAGCCCGGACGCAATCATAGGGGAACTGACAGCAGAGGGACGCTGGGGAGAATTTCAAACCAGAATATGCACCACTACGGTATACAACTATATTGATAAGGGAATCTTTTTAAAAGTAACAAATAAGGACTTGCCAGTAAAGAAGAACAAAAAACGCAAGTATAATAAGGTAAAGAAACAGAAAAGGGCAGAAGCAGGGGAAAGCATAGAGAATAGACCAGAAGCAATAAACAACCGGGAAGAGTTCGGACATTGGGAAATGGACAGCGTAATAGGACAGCGTGGAAAATCGAAAAATACATTGCTGACACTCACAGAGCGAAAGACACGAGCAGAGATTATTTTTAAATTGCCAGATCATAGTGCAGAGGCAGTAGTGGCAGCAGTTGACAGATTAGAGAAACGCTGGGGCAAAATGTTTAAGACGGTATTTAAGACTATCACAGTAGACAACGGTACAGAATTTGCATATTGTGCAGAGTTGGAGCGTTCAGCGATAGGCGAGGGGAAAAGAACAAAAATGTATTATTGCCACCCATACAGCAGTTGGGAGCGTGGCACAAATGAGGTAACAAATAAAATGGTACGCCGCCGAGTTCCAAAGGGTACAAATTTTGACGGACGGACAGAGGAAGAAATACAGGCAGTGGAAGAGTGGATAAATAAGTATCCAAGGCGCATACATGGGTATAAATCAGCAGGGCAGTTATTTGATGAAGAACTTAAAAGAATCAGTTAATCTATTAAAATGGTTTAATGGCTGGCTGGAAACGGTACAGCATTATTGGATTGCTTACAAAAAGAGCGGTAGAAACAGAATATACAATAAAAGTACATATGTTTTGTACAAAATGCCGATATTAAAATTTTGTCGAAAAAAAGGTTGAAATTTTTAGGAGATTCTTTCTTCTAAAGAAAATCTTGCTATTCCGGGAAGAAAAATGATATAATAAAATACTGTGCCCCCAAAATGGGACAGACAGAAGTATTTTTAAGAGAAAAAGACAGTAACACATAAGTGAGGATAGAACAGTTATGCCAAAAAAAGAAACGTATGATGCCAGCAGTATTTCCGTGCTGGAAGGTCTCGAAGCAGTGCGTAAGCGCCCTGGTATGTATATCGGAAGTACCTCGCGGAAAGGCCTGAATCATCTGATTTATGAAATTGTAGACAATGCGGTGGACGAGCATCTTGCGGGCTACTGCGACACCATTCACGTAACACTTGAAGCAGACGGCTCGGCGACCGTGACCGACAACGGCCGCGGAATCCCGGTCGGCATGCATGAAAAAGGCGTTCCGGCGGAGCGTCTCGTTTTTACAACCCTGCACGCCGGCGGTAAATTCGACAACAATGCGTACAAGACAAGCGGCGGTCTGCACGGTGTCGGTTCTTCGGTTGTCAATGCGCTTTCTACCTATCTTGACGTACAGGTCAGCCTCGGCGGCTGGGTTTATCACGACCGCTACGAACGAGGTGTTGCCGTACAGGAACTCGATGAGGATGGGCTGCTGCCGAAGATCGGAAAAACGAAGAACAGCGGAACCCGCATCAACTTCCTGCCGGATCCGGAAATCTTTGAGAAAACACGTTTTTCCGCAACAGAGGTCAAAAGCCGTCTTCATGAGACTGCATATCTGAACCCGGCGCTTACCATTTATTTTTCCGATCTGCGCGATGGAAAAGAGGAGCACCTGACGTATCACGAGCCGGACGGCATTGTTGGTTTTGTGCGCGATCTGAATAAGAATAAAGAGGCAATCCACGATCCGATTTATTTCAAAGGGGAATCTGAGGGCATTACCGTAGAATGTGCGTTCCAGTATATCAACGAATTCCAGGAAAACGTGCTCGGCTTCTGTAATAATATCTACAACGCTGAGGGCGGTACCCATATTTCCGGTTTCAAATCGACCTTTACGACGATTATGAACAGCTATGCCAGAGAGATCGGTGTCTTAAAAGAAAAAGACAATAACTTTACGGGATCGGATATCCGAAACGGTATGACCGCTGTTATTTCGATCAAGCACCCGGATCCGCGGTTCGAGGGTCAGACAAAAACGAAGCTGGACAACCCGGATGCGGCAAAGGCCGCCGGAAAAGTAACGGGCGAGGAGATTCCGCTGTATTTCGACCGCAATCTCGAAGTGCTGAAAAATGTTCTTGCCTGCGCTGAGCGATCTGCCAAAATCCGCAGAAGCGAAGAAAAAGCCAAGACGAATATGCTGACCAAGCAGAAATATTCGTTTGATACGAACGGCAAACTGGCAAACTGCGAGAAAAAGGACCCGTCGCTGTGCGAGATCTTTATCGTCGAGGGAGATTCTGCGGGCGGTTCCGCAAAGACGGCGCGTGACCGTAATTTCCAGGCAATTCTGCCGATCCGCGGTAAGATTCTGAACGTAGAGAAGGCTTCTATTGATAAAGTTCTGGCAAATGCCGAGATCAAATCCATGATCAATGCATTCGGCTGCGGCTTTTCCGAGGGTTACGGCAACGACTTCGATATCACAAAGCTCCGTTACGATAAAATTATCATCATGGCAGATGCCGATGTCGACGGTGCGCATATTTCAACGCTGCTGCTGACACTGTTCTACCGTTTCATGCCGGAGCTGATCTACGAGGGACATGTCTATATCGCGATGCCGCCTCTTTACAAGGCAATGCCGTCCCGCGGAAAAGAAGAGTATCTGTACGACGACAAAGCACTGGAAAAATACAGAAAGACACACAAAGAAAAATTTACGCTGCAGCGCTACAAAGGTCTTGGCGAGATGGACCCGGAGCAGCTCTGGGAGACGACACTGAATCCGGAGACGAGACTTTTGAAGCGTGTGGAGATCGAGGATGCCCGTATGGCCTCCGATGTGACGGAAGTACTGATGGGAACCGAGGTTCCGCCGCGGAAAGCATTTATTTATGAGCATGCAACCGATGCAGAGCTGGATATTTAACAGGAAGGACAAAGGAAGATGAAAGAAAAATCAGAAGATCAGATTATACGGACCGAATATTCTGAGGTCATGCAGAAATCTTATATTGATTATGCGATGAGCGTCATCATTTCCCGAGCGCTTCCGGACGTGCGGGACGGTTTAAAGCCGGTACAGCGCCGTACTCTGTATGACATGTATGAGCTCGGCATCCAGTACGACAAGCCGTTCCGAAAGTGCGCGCGTATCGTCGGCGATACGATGGGTAAATACCATCCGCACGGCGACAGTTCCATTTACAATGCTCTTGTCGTAATGGCACAGGATTTCAAAAAAGGGCAGCCGCTTGTGGACGGTCACGGAAACTTCGGGTCGATTGAGGGTGACGGTGCCGCTGCAATGCGATATACCGAGGCGAGACTGCAGAAAATTACACAGGAGGTCTATTTAAAGGATCTCGACAAAGACGTTGTCGATTTCGTACCGAACTTCGACGAGACGGAAAAAGAGCCGTCTGTTCTGCCGGTGCGCGTGCCGAACCTTCTGTTGAATGGCGCAGACGGTATCGCTGTCGGTATGGCAACAAGCATTCCGCCGCACAACCTGTGTGAGATTGTGGATGCGGTCAAGGCCTACATGAAAAACAACGACATCACCGTCAAAGGTCTGATGAAATACATCAAAGGACCGGATTTCCCGACCGGCGGTATTGTCGTCAATCAGGATGACCTGCTGTCGATCTACGAAAAAGGTGTCGGAAAGATTAAAATCCGCGGAAAAGTGGAAGTGGAGAAAGGCAGAAACGGAAAGCAGTATCTTGTGATCACCGAAATTCCGTACCCGATGATCGGTGCGAACATCGGAAAGTTCCTGAACGATGTGGCGGGGCTTGTGGAGAGCAAGAAAGCGCCGGAAATCGTCGACATTTCCAACCAGTCCTCGAAAGAAGGAACACGCATCGTGCTCGAACTGAAAAAAGGCGCGGATGTGGAGCGGATCACGAATCTGCTGTACAAGAAAACACGTTTGGAAGATACGTTCGGTGTCAACATGCTCGCCGTGGCAGATGGAAGACCGGAGACGTTAAGCCTTAAACAGGTGATCGAGCATCACGTTGATTTCCAGTTTGAAGTGGCAACCCGCAAATACCAGAACCTTCTCCGCAAAGAGATGGAGCGCCGCGAGGTGCAGGAAGGTCTGATCAAGGCATGCGATGTGATCGATCTGATCATTGAGATCCTGCGCGGAAGCAAGACACAGAAGCAGGTCAAAGAGTGTCTGATTATGGGAGTGACCGATGGTATCCGCTTCAAATCAAAGTCAAGTGAGCGTATGGCAGCACAGCTCTGCTTTACGGAACGCCAGGCAACGGCGATTCTGGAGATGCGTCTGCAGAAACTGATCGGACTGGAAGTGGAAGCACTCTTAAAAGATCATGAGGCGACTGTGGCGAAGATTACAAAGTACGAGGATATCTTAAATCATTACGACTCGATGTCGGAAGTTATTATGGAAGATCTGACGCAGATAAAAAAAGAGTACGGCCACAAGCGGAAAACGGCGATTGAGAATGCTGAGGCGATTGTTCTTGAGGAGCTGAAGGTCGAGGAGATGGATGTTGTCTTCCTGATGGACCGCTTCGGTTATGCGAAGACGATCGATACGTCTGCTTACGAGCGGAACAAAGAGGCTGTGCACAACGAGAACAAATATGTGTTCCAGTGCAAAAACACCGATAAGATCTGCGTCTTTACGGATCTTGGCATGATGCACAGCATCAAAGTAATGGACATCCCGTATGGAAGATTCCGTGACAAGGGAACGCCGATCGACAACCTTGGAAATTACAGCAGCCAGAAGGAGCAGATGATTTACGTCGATGCACTGGAAAATATCAAGAACAATAAGCTGCTGTTCGTCAGCGCGGCCGGTATGGTAAAACTTGTCGATGGATCCGAGTTTGATGTCGTAAAACGAACGATCGCGGCGACGAAGCTTTCATCCGAGGAGGACCGTCTGATTCTTGCCGAGGTCTGCCAGGAGCAGGAGTATGTGGTTCTGCAGACGAAAAACGGTGTCTTCCTGCGCTTCCTTACGAGTGAAGTGCCGGAGAAGAAAAAAGCAGCCGTTGGTGTGCGTGGTATCCGTATGGCAGAGGACGACGCGGTAGAGCATGCGTATCTGCTGGCAAGCCGGATGGATTACACGATCACGTATCACGACAAAGAGATTTCTCTGACAGCGAAGATTAAGCTGGCAAAACGAGATACCAAGGGAACAAAGATCCGGGTATAACGCAGAGTTTTGTTTATAACCATGAGAAGCACGCTCCGCGGGTTTTTCGAGAGATCACTTGGCAATAAAAGGACACCTGCCCGATACCAGAACGGTACGGGCAGATGTCCTTTTTGCATAATTTTTTAGTTATTTGAAAAACTGTGGGAAGTCTTTCTTGGGGTTCTTCTTTCAATGGCAACGTACGGACGATGATGACCGACATATTTATAAGCCGGACGGATGATCTTTCCTTCGTTGACAAGCTCTTCGATCCGGTGTGCGGACCAGCCGGAGATACGGGAGATAGCAAAGATCGGGGTGTAGAGCTCTTTTGGAAGGCCAAGCATTGCGTAGACGAAACCGCTGTAGAAATCAACATTTGCACAGACTGGTTTGAGCAGACGGCGCTTTTTGGCGATACACTCGCCGGCAATGCGTTCTACAGACTCATAGAGAGCAAATTCTTTCTCGCGGTGCTTCTCAGCGGAAAGCTTCTTTGCATATTCTTTCAGAATCACACAACGTGGATCGGACAGGGTATAAACAGCATGGCCCATACCATAGATAAGACCGGTTCCATCGAATGTTTCACGATCAAGCATTTTGGTCAGGTAGGTGCGCAGTTCGTTTTCGTCTTCCCAGTTTGTAACATTCTCTTCAATATTTTCAAACATCTCCATAACCTTCAAGTTGGCACCGCCGTGGCGCGGTCCTTTTAAGGAACTTAAAGAAGCCGCAACAGCAGAGTAGGTATCGGTTCCGGAGGAGG
The DNA here is from genome assembly GCF_003479185.1 of Blautia sp. AF17-9LB. Taxonomy (NCBI): domain Bacteria; kingdom Bacillati; phylum Bacillota; class Clostridia; order Lachnospirales; family Lachnospiraceae; genus Blautia; species Blautia sp. AF17-9LB. The sequence continues at coordinate 370,864 of NZ_QUGU01000001.1, read as the reverse complement.
AGACAACGTGTGTCGTAAATGTTGAGTTATTTCCGCCGCCGTGGTCTGCGTGAAGAATTAACGCAACATCGAGAACCTTTGCCTCCAGAGCAGTGTATTCTCCATCCGGGTGAAGCATCTGCAGAATGTTTTCAGCCATCGACAGCTCCGGTTTCGGATTTCGGATGATCAGGTTCTGGTTTTCGTGGTAGTGGCGGTATGCATGGTAGCCGTAAACGGCGATCAGCGGCATTTTGGCGATCAGACTCAAAGCCTGGCGGAGGACGTTCGGAATGGAAATGTCATCCGGCTTTTCGTCGTAGGAATACAGGGTCAGCACACAGCGCTGCAGAGTATTCATCATGTTTTTGCTGGTTGCCTTCATGACAACGTCGCGGACAAAAGTGTCCGGCAGCTCGCGGTAGATACTTAAAATTTCGTTGAAATCATTTAACTGCGGTTCTGTCGGAAGAGAACCGAACAGAAGAAGATAGGTAATCTCTTCAAAACCGAAGCGTCGTCCTTCCATACCTTTGATCAGATCTGCGACGTTATAGCCCTGAAAATAGAGACGGCCATCGGTCGGAACTTTTTCGCCGGTGCGCTCATCAATATCGAAGCCGATAACATCGGAAATTTCGGTCAGGCCGGTGAGAACACCTTTACCGGTGGAATCACGCAGTCCCCGTTTTACATCGTACTCAGTGTATAAAGATAAATCAATCTTTCCGGAATCTTTCGTATACTCTACAAGCTGACTGAGCTTGTCTTCCAGATTATCGTATTGCATGGTCATGACAACAGCCCCTTTCTTCCTTTAGTTAAAAACTATACTTACTTTTTTGGCGGTTGTCAATGCTTTTCTTTCAAAATACATTAATTTTTATAAGGAAAAGTGATGGTTTTCCTTAATTTTTGAAAGCAAGGACAAAGTTTATGCATAAAATTTGCGTCAGGGATGTGAAAACAACAAGGATGAAAACGGCAGGAAATCAGTGGGGCGGAACAAATTTTAGAAAAAGATTCATAAATTTCAAAAAAATGCTTGCAATTTCAAAAAAATACGGTATAATAATGATTGTGTCATTCAGAAAATGAATTTCACAGGCCGAAATAGCTCAGCCGGTAGAGCACTTCACTCGTAATGAAGGGGTCGTCAGTTCGAATCTGATTTTCGGCTTATTCTTTAGAAACCCGCAGGACGTAAGGTTCTGCGGGTTTTCTGGTATCATGAGAAATATGACAGAAATACGAACGCCCTTTGCAGGAAAAAGATCTGCTGCAAAGGGCGTTTGCTGTTACAAGTTTCAGGAAAATCAGTTCGTACAGCATATCCTGACGGAGCTTTTGGCCGGACACTTCAAAGAGCACATCAGCTGTTGCCATTTTCCTGTGCTGCCACCCGTGCGTCGCGTTCCCGGCGGGAAAAGACGCAGCCGCAGTAGTCCTGGCGGTAGAGGCCGTATTCGTGGGAAAGTTCGATGGAACGCTGGTAGCCGCCCCGTTTCTTGAAATCTGAATTGAGATATGGGATCCTGTATTCGGCGGCAAGCCGTTCTCCGATTTCATTCAGCTTTTCCGCGTTTTTCAGCGGGCTGATGGAGAGGGTTGTTGTAAAATAGTCGAGTTTGAGCTGCTTTGCCATTTCGGCCGCTTCGCGGAGCCGCATTTCATAGCAGACAAAACAGCGCTCGCCGCCCTCCGGCACATTTTCCATCCCGCGTGTCAGCTCATAGAACCGGTCAGAATCGTACGGTCCGGGGCAGAAGGAAATCGGATGCACGGCGGGAAGAGAATGGATCAGACGCTGCTGTTCCTCCACGCGGTGCTCGTACTCCGTCGGTGGATAGATGTTGGGATTATAGTAAAAGAGCGTAATGGAAAAATACTGCGACAGATATTCCAGCACGTAACTGCTGCACGGCGCACAGCAGCTGTGCAGCAGCAAGGTCGGAACTTCACCGTGAAGTCCTGCAATCTTCGCATCCAGCTCCTTCTGGTAATTTCTTTTATTGGTCATAATGTATCTTCAAACCTCCTGGTATCTTTCAATCCTTTCTATTATAGCCTCAGCGCGGCTGGGATGCAAGCTGCATATGATATCTTATAGATAGAGGAGGATGCAAAAAAATGGATGATCAAATCCTGTCATTAGAGCATATATCACTGTCCTATCACACCATGAAAGGAGAAACACCGGCGCTGTGCGATCTGACCTTTTCGGTAAAACCGGGGGAATTTGTTGCTCTTGTCGGACCGAGCGGCTGCGGAAAGAGCACGATCCTGAACTTGATTTCCGGTCTTTTAAAGCCGGAGGCGGGAACTCTGCTGAGCCGCGGACGGCCGATCACGGAGGCGGATCTCCATATCGGCTACATGCTGCAGAGAGACCACCTGTTTGAATGGCGGACCATCTACAGCAACGTTCTGCTGGGCCTTGAGATTTCGCGCACGCTGACACCCGAGCGGAAAGAAAAAGTTGGGGAGATGATGGAGACATACGGCCTGAAATCCTTTTCCAATGCCCGTCCGTCCGAACTTTCCGGCGGTATGCGGCAGAGGGCGGCACTGATCCGTACACTGGCGATGGAGCCGGATCTTCTGCTGCTTGACGAGCCGTTTTCCGCTCTCGACTACCAGACGAGGCTGAACGTCTGTGATGATATCGGAAAGATCATCAAAAAAGAGGGAAAGACAGCAATTCTCGTGACACACGATATTTCGGAGGCCATCAGCATGGCGGACCGTGTGATTGTTCTGGCGGCACGGCCGGCATATGTGAAAAAAAAGATTCCGATCCGGTTTGCGATGGAGGAGCGCACGCCGATGAAAGCGCGCAGTGCGCCGGAATTTAAAACGTATTTCAATGCCATCTGGAAGGAGCTGAATGAAAATGCGTGAGCAGGCAAAAACGCCGGAGAGCAGCTTTCAGAGGGCGTATCTCCGGCAGAAAAAAAGAGAACGGGAGCAGGTGCGGGTGTTTCGGGCTTTGCTTCTCGTCAGTTTTCTGGTATTATGGGAGGTGGCGGCGGATCTGAGATGGATCGATCCGTTTATCTTTTCCAGCCCTGTGCGGGTGGGAAAAACGTTCGTGACCCTGCTGACGGAGCAGAACCTTCTGCGCCATATCGGGATCACGGTGTATGAGACGGGAATCAGCTTTCTGCTCGTCTCGGCACTTGGCATGGCGTTCGCTGTGCTTTTGTGGCTCTTTCCGCGCTTTTCTGCGGTGATGGAGCCGTACCTGGTAGTCCTGAACAGCCTGCCGAAATCGGCGCTCGCCCCGCTTCTCATTGTGTGGATGGGGGCAAACGTGAAAACGATCATCACGGCCGGCATTTCCGTTGCGATATTCGGCTCGGTGATCAGCATTTACAGCAGCTTTCAGGGTGTGGAGCCGGATATGCTCCGCCTGATTGCAACACTCGGCGGAACGAAGAAGGATATGCTGTTCCGCGTCGTGCTGCCGTGGTCGCTTCCGGGGCTGCTCGCCGTGTGGAAGGTCAACATCGGCCTGTGCCTCGTCGGTGTTGTAATCGGAGAGTTTATCGGGGCAAGAGAGGGGCTTGGCTATCTGATTATCTACGGCAGTCAGGTGTTCAGATATGCACACGCAAGAGAAGGGAGGATGACAGATGATTGGAATCGTATGTCTGGAAGAACGAAGAGGAATGCAGTTTGGCGGACGACGCGTTTCGCGGGACCGCGTGGTAACGGAAAAAATCTGCGAACTGTGTGAGGGGAAAACGCTCTGGATGAATCCGGCTTCGGAAAAGCTGTTCGCGGAGCAGAAGGAGAGTGGGAAGGTAACACTTCAGGCGGCGGCAGATTTTCTGGAGCAGGCAGGCGAAGGAGAATACTGCTTTGTGGAGAATACGGGACTGCAGGCTGTGGAAGCGAAGATAGAGAAAATCATCGTTTTCTGGTGGAACCGGCATTATCCGTCTGACCGGAAATTCGACCTGGATCTTTCCAAATGGAATAAAGTGTCCGAGGAGGAGTTTGCAGGCTATTCCCATGAGAAAATAACGAAAGAGGTATATGAGAAATGAAAAAACCAAGAAAACAGCTTCTGCTGCTGGCGGCGCTTCTTGTTCTGACACTGACCGGCTGTGAGGCGCAGGATCTTCTCTCGACGGAGAGAGCAGATTCCGGTTCGGAGGTTACGGCCGCTTATACGATGACGGAATCCCAGATTACCGATCAGGCACCGACGGCCGTTTCAGTTCTTGATGTTTCGGAGTTTTCCGGTGAACCGTATGTCGTTTTAAACGGAAATGAGCCGGATTTTACCGATGAGGAAAAGACGACCGAGTCGTACGAGCATTACAGCAATCTGGACAGCCTGGGACGGTGCGGCGTGGCAGAGGCGAATATCGGCCAGGATCTGATGCCGACGGAGAAGCGCGGCGTGATCGGCCAGGTAAAGCCGACGGGCTGGCATACGGTAAAATACGATCAGGTGGAAGGTAAATATCTGTACAACCGCTGCCATCTGATCGGATACCAGCTGACCGGTGAGAATGCAAACGAGAAGAATCTGATCACTGGAACACGTTATCTGAATGTCGAGGGCATGCTGCCGTTTGAAAACATGGTTGCCGACTACGTCAAAGAGACCGGAAACCATGTGCTGTACCGCGTTACACCAATTTTTATCGGGGACAACCTTGTAGCGGACGGTGTGGAGATGGAGGCACTTTCCATGGAAGATGACGGCGAGGGCATTTCCTTCCATATCTTCGCATACAACAATCAGCCGGGCATCTCAATTAATTATGCAACGGGAGACAGCACGTTAAGCGAAAGCAGCGGAACGATGACGGATCAGCAGGAATATGTCATGAACACATCCAGCATGAAATTCCACCTGCCGTCATGCTCCAGCGTCAGCTCGATTAAGGATGAAAACAAGGCGACATATCAGGGACCGCGCGAGGACCTGATCGCCGAAGGCTATGAGCCGTGCGGACGGTGCAATCCGTAAAAGAAATTACAAAAAGAGGGTCGGAACTTTCCGGTCCTTTTTTCTATATAGTAAAGAGAAGCATCTGGAAAGTGAGACAGGAGATGGAAGAGGAGAAGCTGCGTGCGGTTTATTATGCAAGGTGCAGCACCGAGGAGGAAAATCAGAAGGATGCGCTGGTAAGGCAGGCGGCGGAGGCGGAAGAGGCAATCCGGGCAAGAGGATGGAGGCTTGTGGATGCCTACGTGGAGAGCCGCTCCGGTACGAGCCGGAAGGGCAGATGGGAATATAACCGCCTGTACGAGGATCTCGAGCAGAACAGGTTTGATGTCGTCGTAATCAAGTCGCAGGACCGCCTGATGCGGAACACGCGGGACTGGTATCTGTTCGCAGACCGCTTAAACTGCGCCGGAAAGCGGCTGTATTTTTATCTGGAGAACACATTCTATTCGCCGGAAGACGCGCTTCTGACCGGCATTAAGGCGATTCTGGCGGAGGAGTACAGCCGGGAGCTGAGCAAGAAGATGAATCTGGCGCACCAGAAACGGCAGCAGAATAATGGAAAGCCGGTGCTGACCTCAAAAAGTTATGGTTACCGGCGGACGGCAGACGGAGCGATTGAGATCATCCCGGAGGAGGCCGCAGTGAAGCGCCGTATGTACGAACTCTGTGCAGACGGTCTCGGCGGACGGAAAATTGCGGCGGTTCTGGCAGCGGAGGGCGTCCGCAGCCGCGCCGGAAAACCATTCTCTGGAACAGACATTATCCGCATGGTGCGGAATCCCATGAATAAAGGCACCGTAGTCATGAACAGGAAGCATTACGATTTTAACACCGGAAAAACGCTCCCTACACCGCCGGGCGGGCAGTACGTCTATGCGGGGAAAATTCCTGCTATCGTCTCTGAAGAGCTCTGGATAGCGGCAAATCGGGCGGCTGACGAGCGTCTCTGCCGCAAAAAGGTGGGCAAATCTGTTCAGACTTGACTGGGTAATCCTGTCCATCCTGATTCTCTGCCTCGTTGCGGCAGGATTGTACGGCATCTTGGGCTGGCTGGAAAAAAACTACACAAAACGCCGAAATTCGGGAAAGTAGGTGATTTGACTTGCAAAGGAAGGTTGGATGCTTGTATAATAATGCATGATAATTTAAAAAACTTACAGGAAAAGAGGAATGAAAATGGCACAGTTATGGGGCGGACGGTTCACAAAAGAGACCGACAAGTTAGTGTATAATTTTAATGCATCCATCAGCTTTGATCAGAAATTCTATAAACAGGACATCAAAGGCAGCATGGCACATGTAAAGATGCTGGCAAAACAGGGCATCCTGACAGAAGAGGAGAGAGACCAGATTCTTGCAGGACTGGAGGGGATTCTTGCCGATGTGGAGAGCGGAAAACTGGAAATCACCAGCGAATATGAGGATATCCACAGCTTCGTGGAGGCAAACCTGATCGACCGCATCGGAGACGCCGGAAAGAAGCTGCACACCGGAAGAAGCCGCAATGACCAGGTAGCCCTCGATATGAAACTTTATGTCCGCGATGAGATCACCGAGATTGATGCACTCGTCAAAGAGGTGCTGGTAACACTTGAAAAAATCATGGAAGAGAACATTCACACCTATATGCCGGGATTCACCCATCTGCAGAAAGCACAGCCGATCACACTGGCACATCACATGGGCGCATATTTTGAAATGTTCCGCCGCGACAGAGGCCGCCTTGCAGACATCTACAAGAGAATGAATTACTGTCCGCTCGGTTCCGGTGCGCTGGCTGGAACGACGTATCCGTTGGACCGCGCTTACACAGCAGAGCTGCTCGGCTTTGACGGCCCGACCTTAAACAGCATGGATTCCGTATCCGACCGTGACTATGTCATTGAGCTCCTCAGTGCTCTTTCTACGATTATGATGCATCTTTCCCGCTTCTCCGAGGAGATTATCATCTGGAATACCAATGAGTACCAGTTTGTGGACATCGACGACGCATACAGCACCGGAAGCAGTATCATGCCGCAGAAAAAGAATCCGGATATCGCAGAGCTTGTTCGAGGAAAAACAGGCCGCGTTTACGCAGCTCTGATGTCAATGCTCACCACTATGAAGGGAATCCCGCTGGCGTACAACAAAGATATGCAGGAGGATAAAGAGCTGACCTTCGATGCCATCGACACCGTAAAAGGATGCCTGGCTCTGTTCAATGGCATGCTTTCTACCATGTACTTCAAAAAAGACCGCATGGAGAACAGTGCAAAGAACGGTTTCACGAATGCAACGGACGCAGCTGATTACCTTGTTGGAAAAGGCGTTCCGTTCCGCGATGCACATGGCATTGTCGGCCGTCTCGTTCTGTACTGCATTGACAAAGGAATCTCCCTTGATGATATGAAACTCGAAGAGTACAAAGCGATCAGCCCGGTCTTCGAGGATGATATTTATGATGCCATCAGCATGAAGAACTGCGTAGAACGACGCAACACGATCGGTGCGCCGGGAGCAGATGCGATGCAGGCTGTCATCGAGCAGAATAAAAAATATTTACAGGAAAATTGAAAAAACAGTTGCAATTTTGAAAAAATTGGTATAGTATGACATGAGACGCACAAATGTACGCCACAGAAGAACAAGGAGATGAAACCAATGGAGCAGAAATTGAGAGTAGGAATTTTAGGAGCAACCGGTATGGTAGGACAGAGATTTATTTCTCTGCTGGAGAACCATCCGTGGTTTGAAGTTGTGACCCTGGCAGCAAGTCCGAGAAGTGCCGGAAAAACATATGAGGAAGCAGTCGGCGGACGCTGGAAAATGGATACTCCAATGCCGGAAGCAGTGAAAAAGCTCGTTGTGATGAATGTAAATGATGTAGAGCATGTGGCATCTACCGTAGATTTTGTATTTTCCGCTGTTGATATGTCGAAAGATGAGATCAAAGCGATTGAAGAAGCATATGCAAAGACCGAGACACCGGTTGTTTCCAACAACAGCGCACACCGCTGGACACCGGATGTTCCGATGGTAGTTCCGGAAATCAACCCGGAGCACTTCGATGTTATCGAGTTTCAGAAAAAACGTCTGGGAACCAAGAGAGGCTTTATCGCTGTAAAACCGAACTGTTCAATCCAGAGCTATGCACCGGTATTAACGGCATGGAAAGAGTTCGAGCCATATGAAGTGGTTGCAACCACATACCAGGCAATTTCCGGAGCAGGAAAAACCTTCAAAGACTGGCCGGAGATGGAAGGCAACATCATCCCGTTCATCGGCGGAGAAGAAGAGAAGAGCGAGCAGGAGCCGCTTCGTATCTGGGGTAAAATTGAAAACGGCGTGATCGTAAAAGCAACTGAGCCGAAGATCACCTGTCAGTGTATCCGTGTTCCGGTATTAAACGGACACACCGCAGCTGTTTTCGTAAAATTCCGCAAGAAACCGACGAAAGAGCAGCTGATCGAAAAACTGGAGAACTTCAAAGGCCTTCCGCAGGAGCTGAATCTGCCAAGCGCACCGAAACAGTTCATCCGTTACATGACAGAAGATAACCGTCCGCAGGTAACACTGGATGTCAACTACGAGAACGGTATGGGAATCAACGTAGGCCGTTTAAGAGAGGATTCCATCTACGACTGGAAATTCGTAGGTCTGTCCCACAACACGGTCCGCGGCGCAGCAGGCGGAGCAGTACTTTGTGCAGAGACACTGGTTGCAAAGAAGTTTATCGCTGCAAAATAATGCTTAGAATGATATAAAAAACGCCTCTGAAACGTTTTGGGTTCAGAGGCGTTTTTTGTGCATGGATCAAAAGAATATAGCATGTGTTTGAAACATCGTTCCTGCAATCTGCACGCCCAACTTTGCAGGATATCGAAAGCAGCAAAAAAGAAGCGCCATACGGGAAAATTCCCGCGGCGCTTCTTTTTTGCTCAAATAATTTTATTTACGCAAGGTTTGGCTAATCTTAGAATTTGCCAGCTTTTGCTGCCTCTTCAACAGCAACAGCTACAGCAACAGTCATACCAACCATTGGGTTGTTTCCTGCGCCGATCAGACCCATCATTTCTACGTGAGCCGGTACAGAAGAAGAACCTGCAAACTGAGCGTCAGAATGCATACGTCCCATAGTATCGGTCATACCGTAGGAAGCAGGACCTGCTGCCATGTTGTCCGGGTGAAGAGTACGTCCTGTACCACCGCCGGAAGCAACGGAGAAGTATTTTTTACCAGCTTCGATACGCTCTTTTTTGTAGGTACCTGCAACTGGATGCTGGAAACGAGTCGGGTTGGTGGAGTTTCCGGTGATGGAAACGTCAACGTTCTCTTTCCACATGATAGCAACGCCTTCGCGAACGTCGTTAGCGCCGTAGCAGTTAACTTTCGCACGCGGTCCATCGGAGTATGCTTTTCTGAATACTTCTTTCAGTTCTCCGGTGTAGTAGTCATACTCAGTCTCTACATAAGTAAAGCCGTTGATACGAGCGATGATCTGAGCAGCGTCTTTTCCAAGACCGTTCAGGATAACACGCAGAGGTTTCTGACGTACTTTGTTTGCTTTTTCAGCGATACCGATAGCACCCTCAGCAGCTGCGAAGGACTCATGTCCAGCCAGGAATGCGAAGCACTCGGTGTCCTCTTCCAGAAGCATTTTACCAAGGTTACCATGGCCAAGACCAACTTTACGCTGATCTGCTACAGAACCCGGGATACAGAAGGACTGAAGTCCCTCACCGATTGCTGCAGCAGCTTCAGAAGCTTTGCGGCATCCTTTTTTGATTGCGATTGCTGCGCCTACAGTGTAAGCCCATTTTGCATTCTCGAAGCAGATTGGCTGAATGCCTTCGATCATTTTGTATACATCAAGGCCAGCAGCTTTTGTAACTTCTGCAGCTTCTTCGATGGAGTTGATTCCGTACTCAGCAAGCTTAGCCAGAATCTGTTTCTCTCTTCTTTCATATGATTCAAATAAAGCCATTTTCCTATCCTCCTAAATTATCTGATTACTCTTTTCTCGGGTCAACGATCTTAACAGCATCAGCAACACGTCCGTACTGTCCGCTTGCTTTTTCGAAAGCTGTGTTTGCATCATCGCCGGCTTTGATGAAGTCCATCATCTTTCCGAAGTTGATGAATTTGTAACCGATAATCTCATCATCTGCATCCAGAGCGATACCTGTTACATAACCGTCGGTCATCTCCAGGTAACGAGGTCCTTTTGCAAGAGTTCCGTACATGGTACCAACCTGGGAACGAAGTCCTTTACCAAGGTCTTCCAGGCCTGCGCCTACAACCAGTCCGTCCTCGGAGAATGCACTCTGGCTTCTTCCGTAAACGATCTGCAGGAAGAGCTCTCTCATAGCAGTATTGATAGCATCACACACAAGGTCAGTATTCAGTGCCTCAAGGATGGTAAGTCCTGGCAGAATCTCAGATGCCATAGCTGCAGAATGAGTCATTCCTGAACATCCGATGGTCTCAACGAGAGCTTCCTGGATAACGCCCTCTTTTACGTTCAGAGTCAGCTTGCAGGTACCCTGCTGCGGTGCGCACCAGCCAATACCGTGAGTGAATCCGGAAATGTCTTTGATTTCTTTTGCTTTTACCCATTTTGCTTCCTCCGGAATCGGAGCTGCACCGTGATGCACGCCCTGGGCAACCGGACACATCATTTCTACTTCGTGTGAATAAGTCATTGTTAAACTCCTTTCAAATATGTACTTATTTGAGCTTTTGTCTTTCGAACGGACTGTTTCCAGCCTGTTCACAGACCTATGGTTATTGTCTCACAAAATTGGTCATTCGTCCAGCATATTTTGATAAAAAATTGCAAAGACCACCGGAAAACGATAAAATTTCCGGCGGTCTTTTAAATCAATCGGTTTGGTTTTCTCTCGATAAAAGAGATTTTTTTTAATTATCAGATTTTTTGACAATTTCTTTCGCATTCTTAAAAATATGACCTGACGGGATCACGCCGCGAACACAGGAGAGTGGATAAATGTTGGAATTTCTTCCGACAACCGTTCCCGGGTTCAATACGCTGTTACAGCCGACCTCAACTTCATCGCCGAGCATCGCACCGAATTTTTTCAGTCCGGTTTCGATCTGCTCATCGGCGCTTTTGACAACGACAAGCTTCTTGTCGGACTTTACATTGGAAGTAATGGAACCGGCACCCATGTGCGCTTTGTAGCCAAGAACAGAGTCACCGACGTAATTGTAGTGCGGAACCTGTACTTTATTAAAGAGAATGACATTTTTCAGCTCGGTGGAGTTACCAACGACAGCGCCCTCGCCGACGATGGCATTTCCGCGGATAAAAGCACACTGGCGGATCTCCGCGCCTTTTCCGATGATGCATGGGCCGTTGATGGAAGCGGTCGGTGCGATACTGGCATCTTTTGCGATCCAGATATTTTCACCGCGTTTTTCGTATTCTGCCGGATCAAGCGTCTCGCCGAGTTCAAGAATAAAGTCCTTGATGAGCGGAAGCACTTCCCATGGATACGTTTTGCCTTCAAAGATTTTTGCGGCAATGGTCTGGGTTAAATCATAAAGTTCAGAAATGGTTGCATCTTTCATGAGTGATTCATCCTTTCTTTTTTCTGTTCCTGTTTATCTTACCACATTTCAAGTGTTCTGTGCGGTCTTTTTTCTGTTCAAAGAAGACTTTGCAGAAGAGCTTCTTGAAGACGTGCTTTTTCCGGCACCGGAACGTGTGGAAGAGGCTTTTTTATAGTACGGCGCGGACGCATCAAAACTGCTCTTTAACTGGAACTGGTTCCGCATCTGCTTTACATTCACGGTGTGGCGTGTTACAAAGTTTTCCAGTTTTCCCATATATTCCTCAGAGGTAATGGATCCCTCCGCCACATAGGTGAGTCCCTTTTCCCAGCTTGCTGTCAGCTCCGGGTTCAGAAGCGGGCGGATGGACTGGTGGACGACGTCATAGATCATTTCACCGAGCTGCGTTGGTGTGATGACCTGTGTCTTTTTGTTCAGCGCGAGATACTTGATAAAGACAAGCTTTTTTAAGATCTCCGCACGCGTTGCACTCGTTCCGATGCCGCTTCCCTTGATCTGCTCACGCAGCTCCTCATCTTCGATGAGCTGTCCGGCATTCTCCATCGCAAGGATCATGGAACCGGAAGTATAGCGCTTCGGCGGGGAGGTTTCGCCCTCTTTCATTGAAAGGCCGAGCAGGTTCAGTTCACTGCCTTTCTTTAACTGGGACAGCGCGACAAGAAATGCGGGATCGCACGTTGTTTCCTCGTCCTTTTTTCCGTCCTCGTCCTCATCCTTTTTACGGAAGAAGGAGTAGTGCATTGCTTTTAAGTAGCCCTCCTCCACGAGGACACGGAAGTTGGAAAAGAACTGTTCGCCGCCGATTTCCGTCACAAGCACGACCTTCTGATAGACGGCCGATGGATAGAAGATGCTAAGAAAACGGCGGACAATCGTTTCGTATACTTTGGCGGAAAGCTCCGAAAGATTCCGCAGATTGCCAAGGCCCTGTCCGGTCGGAATGATTGCGTAGTGGTCAGTGATCTGTTTATCATTCGTATAACGGGTGGAACCGATCTTTTTCCAGCTCTCGCCCTGTAAAATTTCATCCGCAAGACCGCGGCAGATGTTGTACTGCTGCAGGCCGCGCAGGTTCTTGCTGATTTCCTTTGCAACGGCAGAAGAAAGCACACGGGCGTCGGTACGCGGATAGGTAACCAGCTTTTTCTCGTAAAGCTCCTGGACGACTTTCAGCGTTTCATCCGGGCTGATTTTGAAGAAGCGGGCACAGTCGTTCTGCAGCTCCGCAAGGTTGTAGAGCAGCGGCGCATTTTTATTCTCTTTTTTCCGCTCCATTTTCAGAACGCGCGGGATCAGAGGGTTCTGTGCTTTTAATTCGTCAATCAGCTTCTGTGCGTCTTCTTTTTTCTGGAATCCATTCTCCTTATAGAGAAGCGGCGAGTTAAAATAGCGGCTTCCTTTAACGGCACGCCATTCGCCTTCGAAATTCCGCCCGTTAAAAGAAAGACCGGCGATGACACGGTAGAACGGTGTTTTTACGAAACTGCGGATTTCGCGTTCGCGGCGCACGACCATGCCGAGCACGCATGTCATGACACGGCCGACAGAGATGGACTGGTATTTGGTGCCGAGATACGATGCGACGGCGTTTCCGTATTTTAACGAGAGAAGACGGGAAAAGTTAATGCCCATCAGGTAATCTTCTTTGGCACGGAGATAAGCGGAAGCTGAGAGATTGTCGTATTCGCTTTCATCCTTCGCTTCGCGGATGCCGCGCAGGATTTCTTCTTCTGTCTGTGAATCAATCCAGACACGTTTCTGCTTCTTGTCTTTGATACCGGCCATCTGTGCGACGAGGCGGTAGATATATTCTCCCTCGCGCCCGGAGTCGGTACAGACATAAATGGTTTCGATATCTTCCCGGTGGAGCAGGCCGCTCACGATGTTGAACTGCTTTTTTACTTCCGGGATTACTTCATATTTAAAGTTTTCAGGCAAAAAAGGCAGGGTCTCAAGACTCCACCTTTTTAACGCAGGATCGTATTTTTCCGGGTAGCTCATCGTAACCAGGTGGCCGACGCACCAGGTTACGATGGAAGTTTCCGACTCCAGATACCCGTCCCTGCGCTGCATATTCTGTTTTAATGCTTTTGCGAATTCCTGAGCGACGCTCGGTTTCTCCGCAATGTATAAGGATTTTGTCATTTATCTGCACTCATCATTCGAAGCGGCCAGGCAAGGAGCAGTCCGCCTCCGATCATATTTCCGATAGTTACAATTACCATACTTTTCAGCGCGGCGGTAAGAGAGATGCCGCCCGGAACGAGAAGTGCGGCGGTAACGAAGGTTGCCATATTGGCAATGCAGTGTTCGAAACCGGCAACAACGAATCCGGAGATACAAAGTATGATCATGAAAAATTTCGCAACTTCATTTTTGCATTTCATGCCGCAGGCAACGGCAAGGCAGACGAAGAAGTTGCAGAGAATGGCACGGAAAAACATTTCTCCGGCAGGAATGGAAAGTTTATTTCCAATAAATCCTGCGTAATAATCGGCAGTACCGGAAGCACCTGCCAGTACGAAAATTACGGAGAGAATCAGGCATCCGACAAAGTTTCCGATGTAGCTTACCAGCCATACTTTTCCAACCTGTGCCCAGGAGACTTTTTTGTCATAGGCCCCAAATGCCATAACAAGATTGTTTCCGGTGAAAAGCTCTGCACCGATAAAAACGATCAGCAGAACCGCAATGGCAAACACAATACCGCCAAGCAGTTTTCCCCAGGCAGGATCTGTACTCTGGAACGTATTGCCTACCACGTTGGAGAAAATCATGGCAACCACGATAAAGAAACCGGCCATGACTGCACGGAGAAAGTATTTCCCCGGGTGTTCTTTCAGCAGCCTTGCTTTGTTTACGGCTGCCTCTGAAAATTTTTGTACGTCATCATAAGGCATAGAATAACTCCTTTCTTATGTCCCGTAGGATGGACATATCCCCTCTCTTTTTGTCCGGGGGATGGTCTTTTTTTCCGAAGCAGCTTGCAAATGCTTCGGATTTCGCGCTTTCAACTTTGGCTATTATAGCATTTCCCGGAAAGATTCGCAATGAAGGAGGAAGAAAAAAGTATATTTCCACAGAAATGTCAGAAAATAAGGGGTGAAACGACAGATTGTATGATGAACTCAGAGGGATTGAAACAAGGATTGAAAGCTTTTTTTATGTTCTGTTTTACAAACATCTCGGACACAGTGAAATTGTAAACCATGATGATCCGGCGTTTGTGAAACTGGTTTATCATCTGCACTGATGTTCATTCTTAGCAAAAACCTCATCGGCTGTTTTCATACAAAAGATAAAACGGCAGGTGAGGTTTTTGTAATGGGCCTCTGGAAAGGATAAACTAAAGCCGTATAGTATCCATTACACCGGATTTTTTCCGGTATTCTAAAGGAGTCATATGATACTGTTTTTTGAATAAACTCTGAAAATGAGGTTGGCTGGAAAAGCAGAGATAACTGCTGATTTCAGCCAGACTTTTTGTACTGTAGGTTAAAAGCATTTTAGCTTCTTCTAATTTACATCTTGTAATGAAAGCACCTATGGTAAAGCCGAGCTCAGTTTTGAATTTTTTCATCGTGTAGGAAGTACTTTTCTGAATGGAATCCGCGACATCATTCACGGAGATGGATTCGTTTGTATGTGTACGGATAAAATTCATACAGGTATAAACTTCTCTTGAGATTCCAGCAGGGATTTTGGTTTCACCTGCCTGCTGACAAAAATCCAGAATCATGGAGTATTGCAGTGCCTGGATTTTTTCCAGTGACTGCAGTGCCTCGCATTCCTGAATATAAAGATCCAGAAGCTGATATGTTTTTTCAATATCTACTCCTCCCGGAATGGCGCCAAGAACAGCGGTTTTGATTGCTGTCACGATAAAAAGATTTTTGGCATGGCGAATCGGGGTTTTTGCAAGTCTGCCTTCTTCTAATTGTAATGTATTATTCTTCAAAAAATTCTGCAAAGCATTTACATTTCCGTTTTGAACAAACTGAAAAAGTTCGCATTCAAACTGGTAAGTGTTATGCATCTTTTTATTTTCCATATTTTCTGTAATGGATTTCAAATGCTGCTGGCTCTGCCGCAATTGCTGGGGTGCACGCTGTCCCAATAATTTCAACACACTGATTTCCTTGTGGTTCACACATTGATGCAGGAAAACAAGATGCTGACAAAATTGGATATGTGATAACCGGGGAATGGAGGCGAGAGCCTCAGCGATTACTTCCTTGTACTTCAGAGGCGTGGCAGAGTCATGCATATAACTGCGGACGAGCTCATCTGTCACAGGAACGGAAAAAACCGGGCCTAAGATGATATATTCACCAGTAGCTTCAATTTGGACAGAGCCATATACAATGTCGGGAGATGCAAAACGAAATTCGGGATTATAATCGGATGGATAAAGCGGATAAGGACTCTCTGTTGAGATGTGGAGCTGTTCTGATAAAGCAGAGTAAATAGCTCCTGCTTCAGTAATTAGATTCGTAGGAATTCCTGTAACGGCATAGTAATTTTTACAAAAAGTAACATAATTCATATGATATTCTCCTGGTATCTGTGGGATGCAGTGGATCAAATTTTCGTTTGAAAGTTTCTGCAAAGCAATTCACGATTCCTTCACTTCCAAATTTAAAGTATAAAATGGAAAAAGAAAAATAACAATACGAAAACATATAATTTTGTATGTTTTTATGTAATATCTTTCCTTTCATTTTTGATAAAGTGCGATTAGAAAAAAGGAAAGGCGGATCATACGCATGAGACAACCGATTAAAATTAATAAAACGAATCCAAATAAAGGTGTTCTCGATTATTCTTATCTTTTGGATGCACCAGCTGGAAAACATGGATTTGTAACGACAAGGAATGGCCATTTTTATTTTGAAGATGGTGTAAGGGCAAAATTTCTTGGGTTTAATGTGGCTGCAAGATCAAATACCCCGGATCATGAAACCGCAGAGAAACTGGCGGAACGTTTTGCGAGCCTGGGCGTGAATGTGATTCGGCTCCATGCAGCAGATGCCCCAATCAGCGAAGAACCACGTAGCTGGTCCAGCTGTAAAGAAGCTCCACTTTTAGATTATGAAAAAGGAAACGGGAGAGAATTTCATCCGGAAGGTCTGGATCGATTTGACTATTTTGTCGCAAAATTGAAAGAGCGGGGTATTTACCTTCACATTGATCTTATCGTTGCAAGAGATTTTGTAGAAGGAGATGGACTGGACTACCCAGGAAATGCGGGAAGCTGCATCAAACGTTTTCCCATGTACAATAAACGGATGATAGAGCTGCAAAAAGAATATGCCAGAAAGATTCTCTGTCATGTGAATCCTTATACAGGTCTTGCACTGATTGACGATCCGGCGGTGATCACGGTTCAGATCAATAATGAAGATTCTGCGATTAAAGGAACGATGGAAACGGATCAGCGGGAAGAGATGCAGCCATATCGGGATGAGGTACAAAATCGTTTTAACAGCTTCCTCTTGATGAAATATGGAACAAGAGAGCGTCTGAAAGAAGCATGGACGTTTGAAGGAAAATGTGCGCTTGGCGAGGAAGAAGATCCGGAGAAAGGAACTGTGCAGGGAGCCGCAGGTAATTTCTATCAGCCGGAATGCGACCCTTTGGGAAAATGGGAAGAAAATGAAAGTCCGGCCCGCTATGCTGATTTTATGGAATTTGGCATTACGATGAATCGTAATTTTTATCAGGATATGAAAGATTATCTTCATTCCCTTGGAGTAAAAGTTCCGATCGTGACAAGCAATCTGGTTGCCGGTGCAGCGGATGTATATGGCCATACCGACGGGGATTTTATGGAAAATAACAGCTATTTTAATCACCCGCTGCTTCCGATCCAGGAGGCAAATACCTATCTGGTTGCAGGGCCGGCCGAATATGTGTCAACGAACCCGCTGACCATGCAGACAGGAGTTGGTTCTATGGCAACAACACTTTTAAATCTTGCTTCCGTTGCCATTGTAAAAGGAAAGCCTTTCATGCTCAGTGAGTGGAACGAATATGGGGAACATCCTTTCCATTCGACAGCATATGTGCACACGGTTGCCTATGCATGCTTGAACGACTGGGACGGACTGATTTTATACAATTATCATACGTCAGAAAAGGCGGACGATCAGCCGGACGATGAAATCTGGAGTGTTTTTGATGTATATAATGATCCGGCGGTTATCTGTCAGTGGGGATTTATGGCATCTGTATTTCTCAAAGGGCTGGTATCGGCGGCTAAAAACCGTGTAGATGTCGTATATACACAGAACGATTTGAAAACACTGCCGAAAATGCACGCAATGCCAACTACTTTTTTACCTTACATCACATGTATGCGAAATGTATTCCTGGACGGAGGGGATACCTATCAGGGAGACGCGGCTGTTGCAGTGAACGCAGGATTTTTGAATGGGGCAGATCTCTCGGAGGCAGAACACGGTGTGTATTATGCATGGTCACCGTATCGTGACGCATGGCGGAAATATAAAGACCACAACAGGCTGAAACAGGCAGCGAAGAATGCAGAAGAGATACGAGAAGGCGTGTATCTGGGAGCACAGGCACTTGTCTTTGATGAAATTCAGAAAATCGCAGGCACAGGAGATTATCGTGAATTTGCTGCAATTCTTGACCGGGCAATGAAAGAATGGAAGATACTTTCGGAGGAATGTGGTCTGGTAGATGGAAAACTGATTTCTGATACAAAAGAGCTGGTGTTTGATCCGGCACATGCCCGGTTCGTAATTCATACACCGTATTGCGGATATTTCAGTGGAAGCCCAGCAGAAAGTCTGCGGCTGTCTGAAAAAATTGAGATCCAGTCAGAAAATGAGCGGATTACGCTGGCACTTCTTCCAGTGGGAAAGGAAAAACTGGAGCAGGCAGAGGAATTTGTGATCACTGCGATGGGAACAACGGGAATGGACAAGACAACGTATCAGGAAGGTGCACAGATGATGGGCTTTCCGTTTACTGCAGTACACTTTCAGGGAAAATTATATGCCGAAACGCTGGAAGGAAGAATCTACGTAAAAGCTAAGGAGGCCGTTCTTACAGCATTAGATCCAATGGGAAATGAAATTGGAAGAATAGAAGGAAAAGAGACAGAAAAAGGAGTATGTTTTCTTCTGTCAGGCAATCTTCCAAGTGTTCAATATAATTTAAAAATAAAAAAAGAATGCCCAAATATATAATATTAAATTGCTATATGTAATAAAAGAAACAAAATACTTGATAGAATACAAGTATAAAACAGCGGCTGTAAAAAACGATGGGAGAAAAAGATATGGGAAAAAAGAAACAAAAAGTCCTCTATGATGCAGACGGGGCAAGAAGAGTTATGAGAAAAAGAGATTATATGGCTGATATGGGAGGTCAGTTAGCGTTAGGCGTGATGGCCAATCTGGTTGGCCAGCTTACTTACTTTTATACAGATAAAGTCGGCATGGCGGTAGGCGGAGTCGGAATTGCGATGATGATCGCTAAGATTATAGATGCACTGACGGATGTTCTGGTGGGAAATATGATTGACCACTCCAAAGGTGGGAATAAGAAATATTACTCCTGGATGCTGAAAATGGCGATTCCTGCAGCAGTCATCATCATTATGATGTTTACGGTCCCGATTCAGGCAGGACAGACAGCGGCATTGATTTATGTACTGGTTACCAATCTTCTTTTAACAGCAGTTATTTATACTATGATTGCCACACCGTTTTCAGCGGTTATGATTGTGCGTACTCACAGCCAGAGTGAGCGAAGCAATATGGGGCTGTTCCGTGCAGTCGGAAACTACGGTGCCGGAACAATCATTGCTATTATCACAATTCCGGTAACCAATATGCTGGGTGGTACACAGAGTGCATGGATCAAATATGGTGTTGCGCTTGCACTTGGCGTTTTATTACTTTTCCTGATCTGCTACAACAATGGAAGAAAAGCAAAATTTGCTTCGGATTTTGAAAGCGAATCGGAAAACGCATCAGAAACAGCACCGACAGAAACAGAAGAAGAGGAAGCAGTTCCATTTAAAGATGCTATAAAAATGTTATTGCAGAATAAATACTGGGTGATCGTTCTTCTGTTCAATTTGATTACCAATATTACCGCTGCAGTGGCAGCAGCCTCGGGTACATACTATGCAAAATGGATTTTTGGCAACGATAATCTTGTTGCAGTCATAGGAGCGGCAGGTATGCTGGCAACGGTAATCGGATTTGTGGTTTCCAAGCCGATCATTTCGAAGCTGGGTGTTACAAAAACAATTCAGCTTGGGTTAATGGGAGCTGCCATTCCATCCCTGATCCGCTGCTTTATTCCGGAAAACTTTATGGTTTATGCAGCAACCAGCCTTGTGGCGAGCTTTATCCAGATTCCACTGATGTGTCTGTACGGCGTATTAACAGCAATGACGGTAGATTATAACGAATGGAAATATGGAAAGAAATTAGTTGCAATGTCGGGCGGAGCTATAGGATTTGGAAGTAAAGTGGGAAGCGGCCTTGGATCTGTTATCTTATCCGCATTTCTTGCCATTGGCGGATATCAGGCATCGCTGGAAAGTGCAACTGCTTCCATGCGATATTCGATTTATGGATTTTCCAACTATCTTCCGCTGGTTGTAAACCTGGCTATGTTCCTGATTTTTACCAGATTTGATCTGGAAGAAAAATTACCAAAGATGCGGGAAGAAGTACTTGCGAGAAAAGAGAAAAAATAAACGGAGAAACTACAAGGTCGGTACAGGAAAGACTGTACCGACTTTGCAGTTGTCATTCAATTTACAGAAACTGCCAGTGGCAGGCTCTGTAGGTTAAAAATAAGGAGAATTGAAAATGAGCGATACATTATGCAATGAAAAAAAGAAACCTTATACATTTTCAGAAGATGGAAATTCCTGCATTATAACAGAAACCAGAACACCAAGATACTGGTATAATTATCTGTGGAATGAAAATCATTACTGTGCGCAGATTTCCCAGACAGGACATGGGCGCAGCTATTACCTCAGTGAAAAAGCAGATATGTGTATGATGAATCAGGACGATGCAAGATATATCTATCTAAGAGACGAGAAAAGCAAAGAATGCTGGAATATCGGCGAAGGTCCATTAAATACGGAAGTAGAAAATTATCAGTGCGTACACAGCATTGGATCTTCCAGAATCCAGTCTTCTTATCAGAATATTGCAAGTTCCTGGCGGCTGTTTGTACCGGAAGAAGGATACCAGGAAGTGTGGACTTTGAAAATAAAAAATACAGGGGAAAGACAGCGCCATCTCAGCATATTTTCAGCAGTCAGCTTTTATCTGGAGGGCTTTTCTTATCCGCGATATTATGAAATGTATCGTTGTATGGAAACAGATTATGATGAAAAGTTAAAGGGTGTATATTGCAGATCCGCACATCCTTTCGCACCGCACAAAAGATACAACGCATTTCTGGCAGCATCAGAGCCGGCATACGCATATGATGGAAATCTGGAAGCATTTTGCGGGACAACCAGTACCATAACAAGGCTGGATGCATCAGCAAGCGCGCTTTTCCAGAGACCGGACATTGTCGTAAAGGGAAAAGACTGTACAAATTCCAAAGCGGCCCTTTTTATTCTTGGCGGTGTGCTGCAGCATAAAATTGTGCTACAGCCAGGAGAAGAAAAAGAATTACAGTTTGTATTTGGAATCAGTGAATCACTTGAAGAGGCAAGGGCGGTATCGGAAAAGTTTTCCAATTCTGCAGCTGTGGAAAAGGAACTTGAAAAAGCAGAAACGCATTATCTGGAAAAATATCGTTCGCTGACCGTGGAAACGCCGGATGAAAAAATCAATCACATGATGAATAACTGGGTGAAAAAACAGGTAGATTTTTGCATTGTCGGGAAAAAAGGAGTCCGCGATAATCTTCAGATTGCAGTTGGCCTGTTAAACTATCGGCAGGAAACAGCAAAAAAAGAGATTCTGGAATGTCTTCGCCATCAGTTTCGGGATGGTCATGGAGTTCTTACGTGGTATCCTTATGATGATACCCGGTATTCCGATCAGCCGTTCTGGATCATATGGGCTGTCTGCCAGCTGATAAAAGAAACGGGAGACTTTTCTATCCTGGATCTGGAGATTGAATGGCAGGATGGAGGGAAGGCGGCTGTTCTGGATCATGTGAAAGCGGCTGTGAATCGATTGCTGCAGGATAAAGGAAAGCATGGACTGGTACGGATTTATTTTGCGGACTGGAATGATGCACTCAATGTTACAACGGATGAATATGCGGAATCCGTAATGCTTTCCCATCAGTTCTGCCTGGCACTGAAGGAATTAGAAGCATTACTGAAGAAAAAAGGCGATCAGGTATATGCCGGAAAAATAGCAGAGGAATATCGTATCTTACGAAACAGCATTAATGCATATGCATGGGATGGAGCGTGGTACATGCGGGCGTTAAGTGATGTGGAGAATATTGGTTCCAAAAACAGCGAAGGAAGCAAAATTTATCTGAACGCGCAGACATGGGCTGTTTTAGGAGATGTTGCAGATGCAGAGAAATTACCAAAGATATTAAAAGCAGTGGATTCCATGGAGCATGATTTTGGATTTCCGTTAAATCTTCCGCCGTATCAGAAGTATTCGCCAAATGTAGGGAGAATGTCCGGCATGCTGCCAGGATTGTTTGAAAATGGTGGTGTATACTGTCATGCTACAGGGTTTAAAATTCTGATGGACTGCAAGGTGGGGAGAGGAAGCAAAGCATTCGAAACACTGAAAAAAATTATGCCGGACAGTGATAAAAATCCATCCATGCAATCCGGAGCAGAACCATATGTTTTTACAAACTGTTATTCTACCAATCCCGGATATTATGGAAAATCCTACCAGTCCTGGACAACGGGAACTTCTGCGTGGTGCATGATGGGGGTGTACGAAGGAATCCTCGGAATCAAACGGGATTACGATGGACTGCGGATCGATCCGTGTCTGCCGAAAGAATGGGAAAAGGCAGAAGTGACCAGACATTTTCGAGGTGCTGATTATCATGTAATCATCGAAAATCCAGATCATCTGGAAAAAGGAGTGCTTGAAATTAAGACAGATGGAGCAGTTTGCGATATGTCCGACAAAGCAGATGGGTTTGTGCTGCCTGATTTCAAGGATGGAAAAATGCATGAAGTCCATGTTATATTGCGTAAATAGACAAAAGAGGCTTGTTTAGGAAGACATCAGCAGAAAGAAAGGAAAAGAGATGAAAAAAAGTATTTTTCAGGAACTTGTGGAAGAATCAATTGTTCTTTTGAAAAATGAAGAGCAGATCTTGCCATTAAAAGAAAAAAAGGTGGCTTTTTTGGGACGGGCACAGATAGAAACCATTTTTTCGGGAAACGGTTCGGGAGCATCCAAATCCCTTGCAAACAAGAATCTCTTATGTGAATGTGAAAAAAGAGGAATCTGTGCAGAAGCAGGGTTAAAACAATTTTACACCAGCCATCAAAAAAACGAATCGGAAAAGTTTGTGATTGACGGTATTGATATCACAAATGTAGAAAATATGAACTGTGGTTTTATGTATGAGATCTTTGGAAAATATCAGCCGATGTGGACAGAGTATCACATTCCGGAGCAGCTGATGCAGAAAGCCAGGGAGTTTACCGATACCGCTGTTTTTGTGCTGGGAAGGAATTCCGGTGGGGAAGAATGTGACAGGCACATCGAAGGTGATTATGAACTTACCGAATCCGAAAAAGAACTGCTGGAACAGGTGTGCTGTGTTTTTCCACATGTGATCGTTGTACTGAATATTAATGGAATGATCGATATGCAGTGGGTGAACGCCTATTCCGCAATTAAGGCCGTGGTGTTTCTGGGAATTCCGGGCGAAGAAGGCTGCGGAGCATTAGCTGATATTCTGACGGGGGCTGTGAATCCATCTGGCAAATTAAGTTTTTCCATGGCAGAGTCTTTCAAAGACTACCCGACAGCAGAAAATTTCACCTGGAATAAAGAACAGGAAGATGAAATTTTAACTTACGAAAATTATGGACTGGATGCAAAGGCAAATGGAAGTACAGGATATACGAAAAGCCCGGTAACGGTGTATCAGGAAGACATTTATCTGGGGTATCGCTATTTTGATACTTTTCGGAAACAGGTATTGTACCCCTTTGGATATGGAATGTCTTACACATCGTTTACGATTCTTCCGAAAGAGATGAAACAGGAAAAAGAAGAGGTGGAATTTATTACGGAGGTAACAAATTCCGGAAATTATGCAGGAAAAGAAACGATACAGCTTTATTTGTCCTGCTCTGGTACAGAGTCGGAAAAACCGGAAAAAGAATTAAAAGGCTTTGCAAAAACGAGACTTCTTGCTCCGGGGGAGAAACAGAATATTTCGATCCGAATATCCATGCAGGATCTGGCAGGATATGTTGAGACATCTGCATCATATATCCTGGAAAAGGGAAAATATCAGTTTTTTATCGGAAATTCATCCCGTGAGACAATTTTTGCAGGAGAAATCCAGATAAGAGAAGATTACGTAATTAAAAAATGTGTGAATCGTCTTTGCGTGCAAAACTGCAATGTAGAGCATTTGCAGGTACTATCTGCAAGAGAAGGACGAAAAAAGGTCCGAATGCATGAAAAGAAAAAAGAAGAGACCGATGGTTTAAAAGAGCAGGAAAGATATGATCTTTTACGGGATGAAATGGAACAAGTAAAAAATTTCAGTATCGAACAGCTGGCTGCATTGTGTGTGGGGTATGGACCTGGAATTCCATTTGCAGCGTTCAGCAAACAGGAACAGCCGGAAACTATATTGGATGGTCAGGGAAATCCACTGACCAAAAACGATCATCCAGTCGGAGCAAAAGGATATGTCTCCCCGGCTATGCCAGAAAAAGGTATTCATTCCATTTTTTATAAAGATGGACCGGCAGGTGTGGGAACGGGGGCCTGGCCAACGGCTATGCTGATTTCCTGCGCATTCAATAAAGAACTGTGGGAAGCGTTTGGAAATGCGGTTGGCGCAGAGTGCGAAAAGAAAGCGGTTGACGTATGGCTGGCACCAGCAGTCAATCTGCACCGGAATCCGCTTTGCGGGCGAAATTTTGAATATTTTTCGGAGGATCCTTATCTGACCGGAATCTGTGCGGTCCAGATTACAAAGGGCGTTCAGGAAAATCATCCTGTCCGCGTCTGCCCCAAACATTTTGCCGTGAATGAACAGGAAACGTATCGAAGAGGAAGTGCGAAGAAGCGGTACGATGCGGTAGATTCCATCCTTACGGAACGTGCATTGCGGGAACTTTATCTGAAACCTTTTGAAATGTTGGTTCGAGATGCCGGAGTATCCTTTATTATGACATCGTTTAATAAAATTAATGGGGTTCTTGCAGCTGGAAATCGAGATTTGTGTACGCATATTTTACGGGAAGAATGGAACTTTGATGGTGTTGTCGTTACTGACTGGGGCGATATGGATATTGTCGCAGATGGCGGCGATGCTGTGGCAGCGGGAAATGATATTGTGATGCCGGGTGGCCCGCCGGTGATCCGGCAGATTTTGCAGGCCTATCAGGAGAGACGGATTACCAGAAAAGATCTGGAAAGGAGTGTTGCAAGATTGTTACATGTTCTGAAGTTATTTGAGAAAGGGGAGCGTATTTAAATGAAATCATATAGGGATCATACACTGGGTGCCAAAGAAAGAGCCTCTCTTCTGCTCAAAGAAATGAGCCTTGATGAAAAGATGGCACAGATTAACTGTGTTTTTCCTTTTGATCAGGATGCCTATAACTTTGAAAAAATTCAGCAGGAGACAAAATACGGAATGGGAGAAGTAAGCACGCTGGAAATGCGCAGGATGGAGACACTTGATGAAGTGGCTGCATGGCAGAGAAAAGTGCAGAAGATTGTGATGGAAAACAGTGCCCATCGAATACCGGCAATCTTTCATATGGAAGGATTGTGCGGGGCCTTCATTCAGGACTCCACCAGTTTTCCGTCTGGGATTGGCAGGGGAGCAAGCTTTGATCCCAAGCTGGAAGAACAGATTGCAGAAATTGTGAGCAGACAGGAAACGGCCTGTGGTATTACCCATATACTGGCACCGGTTCTGGATGTGGCAAGAGATCCGCGTATGGGCCGTTTTGGAGAAAGTTATGGAGAAGATGCTTCCCTTGTAAGTGCGATGGGGGCAGCGTATACGAAAGGAATACAAAAGAATACAGTTGCTTCAAGAAAAGCAGAAAGTGTGGCAAAACATTTTGTGGCTTTTCATAATTCGCAGGGTGGAATTCATGGAACACACAGCGAAACGCCGACGCGACTTTTAGAAGAAGTGTTTGCAAAACCTTTCCAGGCAGCAATCACAGAGTCAGATCTGAAAGGTATTATGCCTTGTTATTGCGCTGTGAATGGAGAAGATGTATCTGCTTCTCATAACATGCTTACGAAACTGCTTCGGGAAAAAATGGGATTTGACGGCATGTGCATCAGCGATTACGGTGCAGTGGGAAATGCGCATAGTGTACATCATATTGGAGAAACATTTGAAGAAGCCGGTGCGATGTGTCTTCATGCGGGAATGGATATCGAGATGCCGTCCTGTACTGGCTATAATGAGAAATTAAAAGAGATGTTTTCAAGTGGAAAACTGGATATCCATATTTTGGATACAGCGGTTTTGCGGGTTCTGGAGGGAAAATTCAGAATGGGCTTATTTGAAAATCCCTATGCGCTGGAAGGAAAAGAGCTTCATGCTCTTGTAATGCAGGAAGCAGACAGGAACACTTCCCTGCGGTCGGCCAGAGAATCCATGGTATTGCTGAAAAATGACGGCGTATTGCCGATTGCGGCAAAAGGGAAAAAAATCGCGGTGATCGGACCGCATGCCGGGTATGCCAGAAAAATGTTTGGTGGATACACAC
This sequence comes from Blautia sp. AF17-9LB, assembly GCF_003479185.1. Taxonomy (NCBI): domain Bacteria; kingdom Bacillati; phylum Bacillota; class Clostridia; order Lachnospirales; family Lachnospiraceae; genus Blautia; species Blautia sp. AF17-9LB. The sequence continues at coordinate 344,399 of NZ_QUGU01000001.1, read as the reverse complement.
ATATGTGTATGATGGAGTCTACCTATGCGATTGCCAATTCTATTGCAGGTGTAAGCGGAGTTGTACAGGCAGATGCAGATGAGATTATTACGGTTCCGGGAACCAATATTCAGTCTGATGAGACAGAGCAGTTTGATCAGATCCTGAAAAGACAGAAACCGCAATGCAGAAATCTGTATGAAGAATTCCAAATCCGCTTTCCGGAAAGTGAGATTTTATATGCATATGGCTATCCGATTGCAGGAAACGACGAAAGTCATTTTGAAGAAGCGCTGCAGGCAGCAAAGCAGGCAGACATTGTGATACTGACGCTTGGCGGTAAGCACGGAACGTGTTCCATGGCATCAATGGGAGAAGGAATTGACAGTACTGATATTAACCTTCCAAAATGTCAGGATGCATTTATTCGCAAGGCTGCGCAGCTTGGAAAACCATTGGTTGGCGTTCACTTTGATGGAAGACCGATTTCCAGTGATGCTGCAGAGGAATATTTAGATGCTATTCTGGAAGCATGGAGTCCATCAGAAACAGGAGCAGAAGCAGTAGTTGATATTTTAACCGGAATATATAATCCGGGAGGAAAACTTCCGGTTACCGTTGCTTATGGAGTGGGACAGCTTCCGGTTTATTACAATCATCCATATGGTTCCTCCTGGGATCAGAGCGGCAGTATCGGTTTTGCCAATTATGTGAATATGCCGCACAGACCGAGATATTATTTTGGATACGGACTGTCGTATACAACATTTACATATTCGGATTTACATATCTCGATGGGAAATGAAAAGGCAGCAGATACGGTTCAGATCTCCTGCGCTGTTGAGAACACGGGAAGCTGTGAAGGAGATGAGGTTGTCCAGCTTTATTTACGAGATGAATATGCCAGCCTGACAAGACCAGTAAAAGAACTGGCAGGTTTTAAGCGCATTCACCTGCGAAAGGGCGAAAAGAAAACGGTATGCTTTGAGGTGAAAACGGATCAAATGGCTTTTCTGGACATTGATATGCACTGGAAAGTGGAAAAAGGACGATATGCAGTAGAGGTCGGAAGTTCTTCAGAAGATATTCGTTTAAGAGGAAGCTACTGTGTGAAAGAAAATAAATGGGTTGCGGGAAGAAATAGAGCGTTTTGGGCAAGTGCCGCAGCGAAATAAAAAGAACAGAACCGGATGCCATTTTATACAAAGCGGCATTCGGTTCTGTTCTTGCGGTATTCCCGTGGGGAGCAGTTCATTTTTTCACGGAAACATTTTCCGAAATAGGACTGCTGGCTGAAGCCGGTCTGCAGGACGATCTGTCTGATGGGAAGTGTGGTTTCTGTTATCTCCGTGATTTGTTTTCTATGTTTTGGCAATATCTTAATAATTTCTGCAGATATTTTCATATTATTTTTTCGATATAATAAGTATACTTGCTGTAAAAAGGATTGTAAAGGTAGTCTAAATGGACAATAATAGTTTATCACATACAACGTGGAATTGTAAGTACCATATGAACCAGAGCAGGAAAACCTGCCGTCGCTGATCACACTTGAAAAAATATGTGTAGCTTTGGGCGTGACATTATCGCAGTTTTTTCGAGAAGATAATTCAGAGAATCTGACAGAAAAACAGAAAGAAGTTCTAGGGATATGGAATGATCTGAGTACAAATGAGCAGGAAACAGTAATGTCAATGCTGCGTGGACTTCGGAAGTAAGAGAACAGTTCGAGTATATGTATCGGCTGTTCTTTTTTTGTTTTTGAACGTTAAAATGTTAATTTTTTTCTTGTGTATAGTAGAACACTAAAGTATAATAAAATCAGTTTTTTACATAAGATTAAAGCTATAATAAGGAAATTGGCAAACCAGATGAAAGTCTGGGACGCAAAGCTACAGGGCCTTTAAAATGGCAGCCAGTTGCATAAAATGAGGTGCACTGTCTGTCTGACGGTGCTTTTTTACGGTGTTATTTCATAGACGTAACAATAATGATTTTATCAGGAAAGAATGAGGAAAATAAAAGTATGAAAAAGGCAAAACGTTGTCTGATAGCAGTGGTGTCAGGTGTACTTGTAGCATCTGCTGTCTTGTCTGGATGTGGACAGTCAAAGAAAGAAGTATCTATAAATGATGATCATCTTACCGTTTATCTGTGGGAAAATCGTTTGATGAAAAATATTGCACCCTATATCCATGAACAGTTTCCAGATCAGGATATTGAATTTATTATAGGTAACAATGATACCGATTTATACAGTTATTTTAAAGAACATGATGAATTACCGGATATTATAACAGTACGTCGATTTTCTGGAACAGATGCACAGGACTTACAGCCTTATCTTATGGATTTTGCTTCTTATGATGTTGTTTCCAAGTATTATTCTTATGCGGTGCAATATTATAAGAATGCGGAGGATGAAATCCAGTGGCTGCCAATCTGTGGTATTCCGCAGACGATCATTGCCAACAAAACACTGTTTGATCAGTATGGCGTAAAGATTCCAGAAAATTATGAGGAATATGTACAGGCATGTCAGCAGTTTTATGATAATGGCATAAAACCGTATTCCATGGATCTTGGTGAAGACTGGTCTAATAATGAAATCATCCAGGCTGCAGCAATCGGTGAGTTTACAAGCCTGGATGGTATTGAATGGCGAAACGGTGCAGAGACTGCAGCGGATGAAGTAAAGTTTGATGATGTATTATGGAAACGTATTTTTTCAGAAACCAGTCAGTTTCTTAAGGACTCGCATTTTGGTAAAGAAGATATCAATATTGATATCAATACAGGAACCCAGATGTTTGTCGAAGGAAAATCAGCAATGTTTCATGGACATCCGACGGTTATGCAGCAGCTGCAGAAACAGATGGATGCGGAGCTGATCCGTATTCCTTACTTTTCACAGACATCGGATGAATCCTATGTGTACATGACTCCGTCCTTAAACATTGCATTTAACAAAAACCTGGAAAAAGACCGGGAGAAACTGGATACTGCGCTGGATGTGCTGGATTGTATGATTTCAGAAGAGGGGCAAAAGCTGATTGCGGATGGAAGCGGTGTTATTTCATTGAATACAGATGTTCCAACCATGATGCAGGATGTGCCTGGACTGGAAGAGGAAATTAATAATAATGCTGTTTATATCCGATATTCCGCCCAAAAATCATTTGATGCAAGTCTTGAGGCTGTTCACGGATTACTGTCAGGGGAAATGGATGAAATACAGGCTTATGATACTTTTCGCAGTGTAATGAATCGTAAAGATCCAGAAGAAAAAGCAACGGTGAATTTTGAAAATGAATATTCCATTTCACTGAACGATAGAAATGGCCGTGATGCAGCATCTTCCATTTTAACTACGATCAGAGAAGAAAATGATGCACAGCTGGCTCTGGCACCATATTATTATTTCACTTCTTCTATGTACAAAGGAGAATGCACCAGCAGCCGGGTTGGCATGATGACAGCGAAGAGTTCAGATACACCATTATATGTTGCAAAAATCAATGGTAAACAGGTTTATGAACTCGTGGAAAATTATCTTGCTGATGCTGATGAGAATTTTTACGTAACCAATAAATACGAATTACCAATTGCATCCGGTATGAAAATGATCGTCAATCAAGAGGAAAGTGGATTTTCGTTAAAGGACTTAACAGTTAATGATAAGAAAATAGACAAAGAAAAGGAATACTCGATTCTTCTTACAGACACCACAATGTCTGTTTTGAAAAAAATAAATCTGAAATGTGAGATTGAGCAGCTTAAAGATACAACATTATCAAGTGCATGGACCGAAGCAATGTCAAATGGACAGCAGCCGTCAGCACCGGAAGACTATATAGAGGTTGAACAGTAAAAGTGGAGATAGAACAAAAGGTAAACAAAAGAAAAAAAATAACAAGGCTGTTGCTTATACTACTTATGATTCTTTTAAGCTTAGTTTGTATCAAGTATCTTATAAGTAAGTCTAATAAGTATATCAGCGAAAATGGAAAAAGCAGTATGGGAGCTGTTGTTGAACAGATACAGCAGACCTATGATCTTCAGGTGAGTGGATACTACAGCCAGCTGCAGTTGGTTGAGGAATTCTTACTTCATGAGAGGGAACTGTCTCTTGAAACGGATACGAACAAAAATTTCTTTGAAGCATGGGAAAAAGAATCGGAAAGTACTCTTATATTCCTTCAGGAAAATGGTCAGGCAATATCAGCAGGTGGAACAAAAATGCGGATTGATATGCCAAGTAAACTTCTGCTGGACTTAAAGAACGGATACAATATTGGAAAACTGGTGCGTCTTGATTATGATCAGAAGAAAAAAGACGGTTATCTGGTTGCGATTCCATGTCAGGAATACACGATCAATGGAGAAACTTATACGGCAATTGGAACTGTGTATGATCATTCGAAACTGGATTCCATGTTAAAATTGAAAGGTTATCATGGAAAAGCATATTTGTTCATGCTGGATCATGACGGAAATATTACGTATACGAACCAGAGTGGAGATAAATACCTGCGTAATTATTCTTTGTTAAAACATTTAAAAGGGGAACAGGCTATTACAGAAGAAGAGGCTGATTTGTTCAAAAAGAAGTTTGATAACAGAGAATCCGGAGTTGCACTTTTGGGAAAACAGAACCCCTATTATCTGGGGTATTGCCCGATAGAAAGCAACAACACCATTTTGGTGTGCATTGTGGCCAAGGGAGTTGTGGACAATGTGCTGATGGATTACCAGAAAACGGTGTTGTTTACAACAATACTCATGGCAGGTTTTATACTTTTACTTTTTGCCGGATTATTCTACAGTATTTCCAGACTTAGTCTTGCAGATCAAAAAGCAGAATATGAAAAAAGAAATAATGAACTTCATTTACAAACAATGAAGGAAATGGAAGTAGTCAATCAAAAACTGAAAAAGGCAAAGAACGTTGCAACAGAGGCTTTACAGACAGCTGAAAATGCAAATAAGGCGAAAACGGATTTCCTGTCTAATATGTCACATGATATTCGCACACCTATGAATGCAATCATTGGTATCACATCTTTGATCAGACATGAAGCAGGTAATAAAGCAAAAGTTATAGAGTATGCAGATAAAATAGATATTTCATCGCAGCATCTGTTGGGAATTATCAATGACGTTCTGGATATGAGCAAGATTGAGGCGGGAAAAACAGTATTCAAGTATTCTGACTTTTCTATTCTGGATCTTGTACAGGAACTTGACACTATATTTCATACTCAAATATATGAAAAGCAGCAGACCCTTACAATCATAAAAGAAAATATTCAACATGAGTGGGTGAATGGGGATCAGGTTCACCTGATACAGATTTTCAGCAACCTGCTTTCCAATGCAGTGAAGTATACCCAGGAAGGTGGGGAAATTCAGTTCTTTGTAGAAGAATGTGAGACAAAGTCATCTGTCTATGCAAAGTACCGTTTCTTAGTTAGCGATAATGGTATGGGAATGTCGGCAGATTTCAAGGATACAATTTTTGATGCGTTTACCCGTGCGGAAAGTTCCCTTACAAATAAAATACAGGGAACCGGACTTGGAATGGCGATTACTAAGAATCTGGTTGAGGCAATGGGAGGTACCATTGATGTGGAGAGTGAATTGGGACAGGGAAGCTGTTTTGAGGTTCTCATGGATCTGAAAATTGCAGAGGATAGAACAGTTGCTCTGGTGACACAAGAAGAAACAGATGAGCAGGATGGTAATATCCTGCAGGGAATGAAATTCCTGTGTGCAGAGGATAATGAGTTGAACGCAGAGATCCTGACGGAACTGTTAAAGATAGCAGGTGCGGAATGTACCATCTGTGAAAATGGTGAAGAGATTTTGAAGGCATTTGAGCAGTCTGCTCCAGGTGATTATGACATGATCCTGATGGATGTGCAGATGCCTGTTATGAATGGCTATGAGGCGACGAGGGCAATCCGCAGAAGTTCCCATGAACTGGCAAAGACGATACCGATCATTGCCATGACTGCCAATGCATTCTCAGAGGACATTCAGCATTCTCTGGCAGCCGGTATGAATGCACATGTTTCAAAACCGGTTGAGATGAAGGTACTGGAAAAGACGATTAGAAGCATAAAATCCGGCGGGGGGGGTACCGAACCGCAGGTCACGGAACAGTGACAAATGGAAAGTAACCGGACATAAAAGAATCGAAAAGGATAGTTAGGGATAGATAGAAAATGAAAGGAAAAAGAGTGATTGCAGGCATTCTGCTTGCAGGGATTTTAGCAGTCACCCTGGCGGGGTGTAAAAACACAGATAACACGAAAGAAAAAACCGAAAAGCCTGTTATTACCCTCGGCAGCGACAGCTATCCACCATACAATTATCTGAATGAGGATGGTGTACCGACGGGAATCGATGTAGAACTGGCTGCGGAAGCTTTCAAAAGAATGGGATATCAGGTGGAGGTTGTCCAGATCAACTGGGAGAAGAAAAAAGAACTGGTGGAGAGCGGAGAGATTGACTGTATCATGGGCTGCTTTTCCATGGAAGGACGCCTTGACGATTACCGCTGGGCGGGACCATATATAGCAAGCCGGCAGGTGGTCGCTGTAAATGAGAACAGTGATCTCTATAAACTGAGTGACCTGGCGGGAAAGAACCTGGCTGTTCAGTCCACAACCAAACCGGAAGGCATCTTTCTGAACAGGACGGATCAGAGAATCCCCAAGCTGGGCAATCTGATCAGTCTGGGACACAGGGAGCTGATCTATACATTTCTTGGGAAAGGATATGTAGATGCAGTCGCCGCACATGAGGAATCTATTGTCCAGTATATGAAGGATTATGATACAAGCTTCCGCATCCTTGAAGAACCTTTGATGGTTGTGGGGATAGGAGTTGCTTTTGCAAAAGAGGATGACAGGGGAATCTGTGAGCAGATGGATCAGACACTGGAAGAAATGCGCCAGGATGGCACATCCCTGAAAATTATTGAAAAATATCTGGATGATCCCCAGAAGTATCTGGAGGTGGATGATCTTGGATATTAAGAGAAAGAAAAAAGAAAAACGAATCCAGCTATTCGGTGGTCTGATTGGAATCTGTGTGGCTGTAGTTTCTCTGTTTTATTTCTTTCATGCGGAGAAAGCGGAAGCAGAGAAAAGAATGGTAGAGATTGTAAATTATGTCAAAGTGCAGTGTTCCACCTACACCCATTATAATGAATCTTCGGAATCCAAAAGTCTTCTCCGTGCGATTGAAAGTGCCAGACAGATGAGTACGAATATCGATATGGAAATAGAAAACGGCGGTCAGCTAAGCCGGGATTTCCTGAAGGAAAACCTGCAGACTCTATGGGTGGATGGTATCATTGTACTGGATGCAGAAGGAAAGACGGACTGTGAATACAGCGCGGATGAGTCTCTGGCTAATGAGATTACGGAGTATCTGCAAAAAGAAATTATCATGGATTTTGCCGGATATGAAGAAAGAAGCTATTCGGAACGGTTTACCAGGGAAGATGGATCCTTTATTGACATTGCAGCCTGCGCCAGAAAAGATGCACCGGGTATCGTTGCAATCTATTATTACACATCTCCTGAATTTGCCAGAAACTATACGCTGACGATACAGGGGCTTTTAAATGGTTATAGTATCCAGAAAGATGGAACGATTATCGTTGCAGATGACGGAATCGTTGTTGCCAGCAATAATGAGAGCCTGTTGGGACAGAATACAGCCGACAACGAAGTTGTTCAGGCAATGAAAAAGCATACAGACAGTCAGCATATCTATCATTTTAGGAAGGAAGGAATTGGATGTTATGGAATCATGCTGAAACAGCGTGATTATTATATCTACGCATATCTTCCGGATACGGAAGTGTTTTGTAATCTTCCATTAAGTGTTATAGGTGTTATTTTTCTTTATTTTCTGATGTTCGGCATATTCTGGTTCTGGACATACAGAACCAATCTGGCGCACCGGAAACAAGAATTTGAAAAAGATGAAAAATATAAAGCAGAACTTCTGACAGCAGCAAAAAAGGCAGAAGCCGCCAATGAGGCAAAAACAGAGTTCCTTCATCGTATGAGCCACGATATCAGGACTCCGATTAATGGAATCTACGGTTTGATCAATATGGCAGACCATTATGCAGATGATATGGAGAAGCAGAAGGAATACAGAACAAAGGTTAAAGCGGCATCCAATCTGTTGCTGGAACTGGTAAATGATGTTCTGGACATGAGTAAGCTGGAGTCGGGTGAAGTTGTTCTGGAAGAGAGTCCATTTAATCTGAGCAAAATCTCTGAGGAAGTGCTTGTTGTAATTGAACAGATTGCTGCAGAACAGAATATCCGGATTGTATGGGAGAAAAAAGAAATCATACACCGTGCTCTTATTGGAAGTCCGGGGTATGTAAAACGTGTGATGATGAATATCCTGTCCAATGCAGTGAAATATAACAGAGAAAATGGACATATTTATCTTAGCTGCATGGAAATCCCATCCGAACAGCCAGGAATGACGACAATGGAATTTATCTGCCGGGATACAGGAATCGGAATGACTGAGGAGTTCCAGAAACATATTTTTGAACCATTTGCACAGGAATATACGGGAAGCCGCACAAAGTTTGTCGGAACCGGACTGGGAATGGCCATTGCAAGGAAGCTGGTCGAGAAAATGGGTGGAACCATTACTTTTGAAAGTGAAAAAGGCGTAGGGACGACATTTGTGATCCGGGTTCCATTTAAAATAGATCCGGATGCGGATAAACGTGAAGAACAGAAGGATGTATCCGAAAAATCTATAAAGGGATTGCATATTCTTCTGGCGGAAGATAATGAGCTGAATATGGAAATCGCTGAATTTATGCTTCAGAATGAGGGCGCGGACGTGACCAAAGCATGGAATGGGCAGGAAGCGGTTGAGCTGTTCAGAAAAAGTGAACCCGGTGAATTTGATGTCATTCTTATGGACATTATGATGCCGGTAATGAATGGTTATGAAGCCACAAAGATGATCAGGTCTCTGGACAGAGAGGAAGCAAAGGAGGTACCGATCATTGCAATGACAGCAAATGCCTTCACGGAGGACAGAATAAGAGCAAAAGAAGCAGGAATGGATGAACATGTTGCTAAGCCTGTTGATGTGGAATTACTGATAAAAGTAATTCATAAATTGGTGGGGTGATGAAAAATTAGGAATTGCTGGATATATTGACAGGGCAAATGAAGGAGAACTTGTAATGAAAAAAATAAAATGGAACAGAGTTTTGGCTGTACTTTTGGCAATGGTGACAGCCGTATCACTACTGTCAGCATGTGGCAGTAAAAGTGCAGAGAAAGAAGATGCAGACACAATCACGGTGTACTTATGGAGCACAAGCCTGTATGAAAAATATGCACCATACATCCAGAAACAGCTCCCGGATATCAATGTTGAATTTGTTGTAGGCAACAACGATCTTGATTTCTACAGATTTCTGAATGAAAATGGTGGATTGCCGGATATTATAACCTGCTGTCGCTTTTCACTTCATGATGCAAGTTCCTTGAAAGACAGCCTGATGGATCTTTCCACAACCAATGCGTCAGGCGCTGTCTATGATACATACCTTAGCAATTTTATGAACGAGGATGGAAGCGTAAACTGGCTTCCGGTGTGTGCAGATGCCCATGGCTTTGTAGTGAACAAGGATCTTTTTGAAAAATATGATATCCCGTTGCCAACAGACTATGAAAGCTTTGTCTCTGCCTGCCAGGCATTTGACAAAGTGGGAATCCGTGGGTTTACTGCAGACTATTATTATGATTACACCTGTATGGAAACACTGCAGGGATTGTCTGCTTCAGAGCTGTCTTCTGTAGACGGACGCAAGTGGCGCACCACCTACAGTGACCCGGATAATACAAATCGAGAAGGTCTGGATAGTACCGTCTGGCCGCAGGCTTTTGAACGTATGGAACAGTTTATCCAGGATACCGGTCTGAGTCAGGATGATCTGGATATGAATTATGATGACATAGTTGAAATGTATCAAAGTGGCAAGCTTGCCATGTACTTTGGCAGCTCTGCCGGTGTAAAAATGTTTCAGGATCAGGGCATCAACACAACGTTTCTTCCATTCTTTCAGGAGAACGGTGAAAAGTGGATTATGACTACGCCATATTTCCAGGTGGCTTTAAAACGAGATCTGACACAGGATGAGACACGTCGAAAGAAAGCAATGAAGGTGTTGGACACAATGCTTTCGGAGGATGCGCAGAACCGGATCATTAGTGATGGACAGGATCTGTTAAGCTACAGTCAGGATGTGGAACTCCATCTTACACAATATATGAAAGATGTGAAACCTGTGATAGAGGAAAACCATATGTATATCCGTATTGCGTCAAATGACTTTTTCTCTGTGTCCAAGGATGTGGTGTCTAAGATGATTTCAGGAGAATATGATGCAGGGCAGGCTTATCAGTCATTTAATGCCCAGCTCCTTGAGGAGAAATCCACTTCTGAGAAAATAGTATTGGATTCACAGAAGGCTTATTCCAGTCGTTTCCACAGCAGTGGAGGTAATGAAGCATATTCTGTTATGGCAAACACTCTGCGTGGCATTTATGGAACAGATGTGCTGATTGCAACCGGAAACAGCTTTACGGGAAACGTGCTGAAAGCCGGCTATACAGAAAAAATGGCGGGAGACATGATCATGCCAAATAGTCTTTCGGCTTACAGCAGCAAGATGAGCGGAGCAGAACTGAAAGAGACAGTCAAAAATTTTGTAGAAGGCTATGAGGGCGGATTTATTCCGTTTAACCGAGGCTCTCTGCCTGTGGTCAGCGGCATTTCCGTGGAAGTCAAAGAAACAGATGATGGTTACATATTGAGCAAAGTTACAAAAGATGGAAAAAAAGTTCAGGACGAGGATACTTTCACGGTAACCTGCCTTGCGATATCTAAACACATGGAAGCTTATCCGGCAGATGAGAATATTGTGTTTGATGGAGAAGATACCTTTGTGAAAGACACCTGGACAGGATATGTTTCAGATGGTGATGCCATTCTTGCAGAGCCTGAAGACTACATGACTCTGAGGTGAGAAGAATGGATATTAAGAATCATAATAAAGGCAGAAAGAAACCTGTCATGGGAAAACCATTCCAGATAGCTGTCTTTACAGCTGTTTTACTGGGAATTGTTCTGATGGTTTTCCGATATTTTGGATTTGTATCGAAAACTGTTTATGAGGAAAGTGTTTCTCATCTGACGGAAGTTTTTCATCAGTCTGATAACATGCTGAGAGAACTGACAGATAAGAATCTGACCTATCTTCATATGTGGGGTGAGAATCTGCAGAATACCTCCAGCGAAGACGAAATTCGTAATTATATAAAGAAAGCGCAGGAAGATGCCGGATTCTTAGATTTCTTTTTTCTGTCAGCTGACGGGGATTACAAGATGGCGACAGGGGAAACCGGGTACCTTGGATTACAGGAAAACATTGAAGAGGAGATCCGGCAGGGAAATGATGTGATAGCGAATGCAGCAGTTCCCGGAAAGTCTCAGCTGCTTGTTTTTGCTACTCCCAGGGCCCATGGAATTTATCAGGGATTTGAATATGATGCAATTGCCATTGCCTATGAAAACTCTGATATCGTAGATGTGCTGGACATTTCTGCTTTCAATGGAAATGCCCAGAGCTTTGTTGTTCATCCGGATGGCCGTGTTGTGGTCGATCATTCTTCTGAGTCATGGGGGAATGTGTACAATTTCTTTGGTGTTCTGAGAGAGCATTCCAATATGTCTGAAAAAGAGATCAATGAGCTTTCGGAGAAGTTTAAAGCGGGACGCACCGATGCGATGCTGGTAAATCTGGATGAAAGAAACTATTATCTGGTCTATGAAAAATCAGATATTCAGGACTGGGTATTTCTGGGACTTGTACAGGCGGATATTGTCAATGCCAGTATGAACAGTCTGCAGCGTAGTACAATGCTTCTTGTGGCTGCGGTTTTGTTCTGTATTGCCGCCTTTTTTATCGGCCTTATTATTCAAAAAAACAGGATAAGCCTTAGAAGAAAGGACACACAGATCCGGTACAGAGACGAGCTTTTTCAAAAGCTGTCAATGAATGTGGATGACGTTTTTCTGATGCTGGATGCAAAAACATATCAGGCAGACTATATAAGCCCAAATGCGGAAAAACTGCTTGGTATTACGGTAGAACAGATTCGCAAAGATATTCGTGTTCTGGGAAAACTGCATCCAGAGGAACATGAAAATCCGGAGGAAAATTATTTTGAGGAAATCCAGGTGAATGAACAAAGAGAATGGGATTTTGAATATGTTCATCAGAAAACAGGGGAAAAACGCGGGTTCCATAATATTGCAATGGGCAGTGAGGTAAATGGGAAAAAGAAATACATCCTGGTTATGTCAGACCGTACTGCTGACTGGAAAATGAATCAGGCACTTTCTGAGGCAGTCCGTGCGGCGGAGACAGCAAACAGGGCTAAGAGTACTTTCCTTTCCAATATGTCTCACGATATCCGGACACCAATGAATGCGATCATCGGCTTTACCACACTGGCTGTAAGTAATATTGATAATCAGAAAAAAGTCAGAGATTATCTGAGCAAAATCCTTTCCTCCAGTAAACATCTGCTTTCACTGATCAATGATATCCTGGATATGAGCCGGATTGAGAGTGGAAAGATCCATCTGGAAGAAACGGAGGTCAGTCTGTCGGATGTGCTTCATGATCTGAAGACCATCATTAGCGGGCAGATCCATGCGAAACAGCTGGAGCTTTATATGGATGCAATGGATGTTACCAATGAGGATGTCTATTGCGACAAGACACGTTTGAATCAGGTGCTGCTGAATCTGCTGTCCAATGCAATCAAGTTTACTCCTGCAGGCGGAACTGTATCTGTCCGGCTGAAACAGTATCCAGGGACAGTAAAAGGCAGTGAACTATACGAGATCCGGGTAAAGGATAATGGAATCGGCATGAGTCAGGAATTTGTACAGAAGATCTTTTCTCCTTTTGAGCGGGAGCGGACTTCCACTGTGAGCAGAACCCAGGGCACAGGACTTGGCATGGCCATCACCAAGAATATTGTGGATATGATGGGTGGTACCATTGAGGTCCGGACAGAGCAGGGGAAAGGCACAGAATTTATTGTCCGTCTGCCATTTCGGACTCAGCCTGAGAATCACCGTATAGAGAAGATTGCAGAGCTGGAGGGCCTTAAGGCTCTGGTTGTAGATGACGATTTTAATACCTGTGACAGTGTGACAAAGATGCTTGTGAAGGTTGGAATGCGTTCGGAATGGACACTTTCCGGTAAGGAGGCTGTTCTGCGTGCAAGGCAGTCTATGGAGCTTGGGGATGCATTCCATGCTTATATTATTGACTGGCGTCTGCCGGATATGAATGGCATTGAGGTCACCAGACAGATCCGCAGTCTTGGTGATGATACGCCGATCATTATCCTGACTGCTTATGACTGGTCAGACATCGAAGTGGAAGCCAGGGCTGCAGGGGTGACTGCATTCTGTGCGAAGCCTCTTTTTATGTCAGATATCAGAGATACCCTGATGGCTGCTATCGGCCAGAATCAGGCTGAGCAGGAGAATCCCGTTCTTCCTGAGACAAGCTCAGATTTCAGAGGCAGGTGCATACTGCTTGTGGAAGACAATGAACTGAACCGTGAAATTGCGGTGGAGATCCTTAACGAATATGGCTTCATGGTTGATACTGCAGAAAATGGGGCAGAGGCAGTGGAGAAAGTTAAGAATTCGAAGCCATGTAATTATGATCTGGTGCTGATGGATGTGCAGATGCCGGTAATGAACGGATATGAGGCCACGAAGCAGATCCGTGCCCTTAGGGATCCGGCGCTGGCGGGAATTACCATCCTTGCCATGACTGCCAATGCTTTTGACGAAGACAAAAAGAAAGCACTGGAATGTGGTATGAATGGCTTCTTATCCAAGCCAATTGTTATAGAGGAATTGATCAGTACGTTACAAAACAATCTGGTAGATTAGTAAAAAAACTGCTAAGAAGTTCGGTTCACAACTTTTTAGCAGTTTTTTTTATTTATTCGGAAAATTTATCACTGTAACGAAGATGCATATCTTCCCAATCCATGAACAATACATAAAATACTTTTCCGTATTGTTGGCTTTCTACGATTCTTCCATGATCAAGCACGGAAAGATAAGTTCCGTCAGCTTTTCGAAGATGAAAGTGAATATAGTCATTTTCATTGCCTGTGCCAATCTGTTCCCAGATGCTTGTTTCAATCTGTTGTTGTTCATCTTGTCGGATCAGATTGCGGAACCTTTTTTGAGTAAGCCTGAATAGTTCATCCATGCTCTTATAACCAGTCATATGAAGAAATTCGTGGTTTGCATAAAAGAGCTCATCATCTTCTTTGTCTGCTCTATATATGATAAATGCACCTGGAAGGTGTTCAGAGATATCCTTCAGTGCAAATCCAAGCTGTTTGCGGACTCCTGACTGGAGACCTTTTCTGTAAGCCATACATCCGTTTTTTCCATGCAGTTTTATTTCATAAAGAGCTGCATCTGCACAGCGCATAAGCTGTGAAGGGCTGGCTGCAAATGTTGGATATTCTGCATATCCGAGAGATATATAAAATGCGAGTTCTTTACCGTGATATGAAAACGTTTTTGGAAGCTTAGTGAATTGCTGCAGCTGTTTATCTGCTTCCTTAAAGGTACAATTTGGTAAAAGAATGCAGAATTCGTCACCACCATTTCTTCCAAGCAATGCATCGGATGGGAAAAAAGCTTTCATACTGTCTGCCAGACTCTTTAATGCTTTGTCTCCATAACTATGGCCATAGATATCATTGATAAACTTAAAGTCATCAATATCAAGGAGCGCAGCCACAAAATGTGTTTGTGGATTTTTAGAAATTATTTTTTCTGCTAATTCATCAAATCCATAGCGATTATAAATATTTGTAAGAGAATCTGTGCGCGCCAGTATTTTATATTTGTTCTTGTGTTCTTTTGCTACCAGCCATACCCTGGTAAGTACTGACAGAAGAAGGCTTATAGTAAGAAACATACCACTGATAATTATCAGTAGTGTGTTATTTCTCCATCCGGTTTTAGGAGTTACCTCAAGCTTCCAGGTTCCATCCCCTACTGTAAAAGCGTAAGAAATCGGATGATCTATTTGACCATCTGACTGATAAACCACTTTATAAGTATCGCTCCAGGGAGTGTCTGTTTTTAAAATTTTGTATTCATATCCAAAATTTGAAAGTGCACTGACTGTATCTGAAAAAATATCCGGAACACGCAGGATAACAATGGTAAATCCCCAGAAATACTCTTGTCCGCTTTTATCTTTCAGGTAGACTGGATTGCGGACTGCAATTCCATAACCGCCCTGTTTTAATTCGAAGGGCCCCTGCGTAATGGTTGCATGGTTATCTCTTGCATAACAGGAAATCTCTTTACGGTCTTTATCATGGAGCAGATCGATCTTACCTGCCTCATTTCCTTCAGCCGGATAAATATCTGTTACAACACCATTAGGAGCGAGCTGCACGCTTTCAATAGAATCAGACATAAGATTCCCGGCAATCGTCTCAAACTGATGGATTTCGCCATTTTCACTGATTAAGATCTGTTCCAAAGTATCTGTAATTCCAATTCCATCTGCAATTTCATTCTTTATGCGTTCACCATAGGTGGTTGCGTTTAATTGTGCCAATATGTGTCTCTGATTTTTTTCATGGGTGTCTGTTTTGTATACAATTAAACCAACAAGGCATATGCCCAGTAAAAAAATAATAAGAGGCACAAGTGTTTTTTTCTTCACTTGGTTCACCTCAGTTTATTCATTGGAGTTTTTATAATAAAGCATTATATCATAGAAGTTGAAAAACGGAATAAGTTTTTAAAAAAATGACAGTATAATGACAATATGTTTTTGGGCGTTAAAACGGTAATGTTTTTCTTGTGTACAGTAGAGTACTATAGTATAATAAAATCAGTTTTTTGCGTAAGTCTAAAAGCTATAATAAGGAAATCGGCAAACCAGATGAAAGTCTGGGACGCAAAGCTACAGGGCCTGTAAAATGGCAGCCAGTTGCATGAAATGACGTGCACTGTCTGTCTGGCAGTGCTTTTTTACGGTATTATTTCATAGACGTAACAATAATGTCGCATGATACTCGTACACCTATGAATGCAATCATTGGTATCACATCTTTGATCAGACATGATGCAGGAAATAAAGCAAAAGTTATAGAGTATGCAGATAAAATAGATATTTCATCACAGCATCTGTTGGGAATTATCAATGACGTTCTGGATATGAGCAAGATTGAGGCAGGAAAAACTGTCTTCAAGTTCAGAAGCATAAAGACCGGTGGGGGGGACCGAACCGCAGGTCACTGAACAGTGACAAATGGATTTGATGCGGTAGTGCAATTTTATTAAACCAGGAGGTTGACAAGGAGATGTATAGAGAAATATATTTGACAGACAGACAGACAGACAGACAGACAGACAGACAGACAGACAGACAGGAGATTTAATATGATTTCGAGAGCAAAGAAATATGTGGCAGTATTACTGGCTTTTGTATGCGTGTGTATGATATTTTCTCCCCAGACTGCATATGCAGCCGAGGACAGTTCGCAGCATGAAACTGTCAAAGTCGGTTTCTTTGCCATGGATGGTTATCATGTGATGGATGAAGAAGGCAACCGCAGCGGGTATGGCTATGATTTTCTTCGGCTGATGGCCCGTTATTGGGATGTAGATTACGAATATGTCGGATATGATAAGAGCTGGGATGATATGCAGCAGATGCTTGAAGATGGCGAGATTGATATGGTAACATCTCCCCGCAAAACACCGGAAAGAGAAGAAAAGTTTGATTTTTCACGTCCGATCGGAACCAATAATGGGATTCTGACCGTCCGCAGTGACAACAGCACGATTGTGGATGGCAATTACAGTACTTACAACGGTATGCGTGTGGCACTTTTGAACGGAAGCTCACGAGATAAAGAGTTTGCGGATTTTGCAGGCAATAAAGGATTTACATATGATCCATTTTATTTTGATACGACAGAAGAGATGGAGGAAGCTCTTCAGAGCGGAAATGTTGATGCTATTGCTGCCACTTCTATGAGAAAAACAAACAATGAGCGTATCGTGGATAAATTTGACAGCAGCGATTTCTATGTCATGGTTAAAAAAGGTAATACAGAATTGCTGAATGAGATCAATTATGCAATCGGCCAGATGAATGCAGTTGAGGGTGACTGGAAAACGACACTTTATAATAAAAATTATGAAAGCATCGAAACTAAGAATCTGGAATATACGGAGAAAGAAAAAAGTATTATTTCACAGTATTCCAAGGACAACCCGCTTCATGTTCTGTGTGATCCGACCCGTTATCCATATTCTTATAATGAAAATGGTGAGATGAAGGGTATTATCCCGGATTACTTCCGGAAAATTGCAGACTATGCCGGGATTTCCTATGAGTTTCTTACACCTGCCACCAGAGATGAGTATATTGCTTATCAGAAAAATAAGGAAACCACAGATATGAGCATCGATGCGCGCCTGGAAACAGATAACTATGCTGAGACGAAAAAATGGGGGATTACTGCACCTTTCATTACGATGCAGCTGGCAAGGGTGACACGGCGTGACTTTGATGGAAAAATTAATGTTGTTACTACTGTTGACCAGACAGCATCAAAGTCAATTGAAGATGCAATGGCACCCGGTGCAGAAAAACTGATGTGCAGTACCCGACAGGAAATGATGGAAGCTGTCCGTGAGGGTAAAGCAGATGCTGCCTTCGTCTACTATTACATGGCACAGGCGTTTGTGAACAGTGACACTACGGGCACCATGACATATACTCTGCTGGAACAGCCTACATTCACCTACCGCATGGTAATTTCATCAACTGAGAACCATGCGCTGGCTGGTATTCTGACGAAAGCAATGTATGCCATGCCCCAAAATCTTGTTGAAGATCTTGCAGCACAGTATACCACATACAAAGCAACAGAGCTTACACTTGTTGACTGGATACGTCTGCATCCTGTTGTTACTGTTTGGGTTCTTCTTATTTTTGGATGGCTGCTGACTGCTATGGCTGGGACAATGGTGCGTCTCAGTGCAAGAAAAAAAGCTCAGAAGGCGGCCCAGGAGAAAGCTGAGGAAATGGCGGAACTGGCAGAGCATGCACAGGCTGCAAACAAGGCAAAAACAGCATTTCTGTCACATATGTCCCATGATATGAGGACACCGATGAATGCAATCATAGGATTTACCGGTATTGCAATGAAAAACAATCCGTCAGACGAAGTGAAAAATTGTCTGGAAAAGATTGACGAAAGCTCAGAGCATTTACTGTCGCTGATCAATGATGTATTAGATCTGACCCGCATCGAAAGTGGAAAAGTGAAATACAATCCGGTACCGGCGGATGTGAAAAACATTACAGATTCTGCATTGGATATTATAAAAGGCTTTCTTACGAACAGGGATATCAACTTTAAGATTCAGCGTGAAGATGCAAAGATTCCAAATGTACTTGCGGATCCTGCACGCCTGCGTGATGTGCTGGTCAATATTCTGAGCAATGCCGTGAAATTCACTCCGGATGGAGGGACGATTACATTTGAAGCCCGGTGTCAGGAAAAGGGCGGGGATGGATATATAAATATGCGTTACCGCATTTCGGATACTGGTATTGGCATGAGTGAGGAATTTACAAAAGAAGTTTTTGAGGAATTTGCACAGGAAGATTCCGGTGTGAGAACGCAGTACCATGGAGTTGGACTGGGGATGGCTATCGTAAAGAAGTATGTAGATATGATGGGGGGAACCATTTCCGTGCAGAGTAAAAAGCATGAGGGAACCACATTTGCCGTGGATATTCCTTTGGAAATTACAGATAAGGAATGTAATAAGTCAGACACAGGTATTTCTGAAAAGGTGAATCTTACAGGTGTGAATGTCCTTCTTGCAGAGGATAATGAACTGAATGCAGAGATTGCTGCCGTGCAGTTGGAAGAGTTCGGGATGAATGTAGAAAGAGCTGTGGATGGAAAGAATGCTGTTGAGATTTTCAGAAATCATCCGGAAGGCGCATTTGATGTAATCCTGATGGATATCATGATGCCTGAAATGAATGGTTATGAAGCGGTAAAAGCAATCAGGGCAATGAATGACAGACCGGATGGAAAAAACATTCCTATTATAGCAATGACAGCTAATTCATTTGCAGAAGATGTTCAGGCATCACTGGATGCAGGAATGAACGCACATTTGTCAAAGCCGATTGTGATTGATGAAGTTATAAAAACGATTATAAGGTATGTATATCATTGATTAGCAGAGGTTCATGAATTAGTGGAATACAATTGACAGGAGGACCAAAATATGACAATGCGAGAGTGCTATGAAGCTATTGGAGGAAACTATGAAGCTGTCCTGGGATGCCTTCATTATTAATGATGTTAGGGGGCAGTTACTGCAAACAGTAACTGCCCCCTAACTAGGATATTTATGTAAATTATTTCTGGTCCAGTACGGACTGAATCTGCTTCATCAGCTGATCGTAGTTTGACTGATCGTCAATGCCACCCATGAAAGGTTCCCCAACGATATTTCCGTCTTTATCTACAAGAACGGTTGTAGGAAATGCCATGATGTTTCCTTTTCCAGCATAGTTTCCAACTGTTGAATTAGAATCGAAAGTCAGGTTCTTGTAGGAAGCGCCCTGAGCTTTCAGGATTTCTTTTGCCTCTTTGATTCCGGCTTCATTGTTGTCTAAAGTATCCATGTTGATACCAACAACTTCGCCACCCATTTCTTTGAGTTTCTCATTTAATTCATTCAGCTTAGAGAGCTCTCCGACACATGGCTTGCATCCACTGAACCAGAAATTTACAACTGTAACTTTATTTTTAGCGAAAAGACTGTCATCTACATCGTTTCCATCCAGATCTTTTCCTTTGAAACCTTTGAATACAGCTGTGGATTCGTCTGATTTAGAGGAAGAGCTGTCAGAGGAATCGGATGCAGCAATCTCTTTCTCAAGCTTGGCAATTTCTTCTTCAATTCCGCGGATTGTCTCGATGTCTTTGCACAGAGTTTCATATTCTTCTTTAGAGAAAGAGTCTTTGTTAGATTCCACTGTGCTTGCGAGGGTATCAGCATAGTTTTCGCTCATGGCATCACCGGCAGCGTTCTTGTTCATAAGACCAAAGGCTTTGTCCCATGCATCTTTGTGATCAGCAAAAAGCTGGTTTTCCTGCTGGTAAAGGTCATCCCGTTTTTTGTTCAGCTCGTCTGCGCTGCCCGTTTCTGTTGTGGAAGAAGATTCCTGTTTTGTGTTTGTATTGTCTGTTGAGGAGGAATTTCCGCAGCCTGTAAACGCAAAAAGTACAGAAATGGCAAGGGATGCAGCAATTACCTTTTTTAATTTCATTGAGTTTGTTCTAAGTGTTTTGTTTTTCATGATTTTAAATCTCCTTTAAATTACGTTTTATTAGTTTTTATTTTCAGCCTGTTTCTTAGTTGAAAATCCGTAATGATAGCAGATTGCATCAGTCGGGCAGGCTTTCATACATTCTCCGCATCGGATACACTCCGGATGGTTTGGTGTGTCTACTACATTGACATCCATCTTACAGACACGACTACATTTCTGGCAGCCAACACATTTCTCATGATCAACCTGAATCTTAAGAAAAGATACCTTGTTAAACAGTGAGTAAACAGCACCCAGCGGGCAGATCCATTTACAAAATGGACGGTAAAACAAGATGCTCAGGATGATGAAAAGCGCAAGGACTGTGAACTTAAATGTAAATAAATGTCCGAGTGCGGCACGGATTCCTGAGTTGGCAAGTGACAGTGGAATTGCGCCTTCAAGTACGCCCTGTGGGCAAATGTATTTGCAGAAGAAAGGATCTCCCATACCAAGTGAATTGGTTACAAATGCCGGAAGTAGTATAACAAAGACGACCAGAATCACATATTTCAGATACCGCAGAGGCTTCAGTTTTGCGGTGGAAAGTTTCTTGCCCGGAATCTTATGCAGCAGATCCTGGAACCATCCAAACGGACAGAGAAATCCACAGATAAACCGCCCTAACAGAACACCTAACAGGATGAAAAATCCGGTGATGTAGTAGGTAAATTTGAATTTTGAAGAACCGACCACGGCTTGAAAAGCTCCAATCGGACAGGCACCTGTGGCGGCAGGACAAGAGTAACAGTTTAGTCCCGGGACGCACATCGTTTTTACATTTCCCTGATAAATTTTCCCTTTAAACAGATTCGGGATGTGAATGTTGGTCAGCAGTGTAGCAGCTGCCTGAATCCATCCGCGGAAGCGGGCCAGAAAGTTTTTGTTTGATTTCATTTTCTTATCCAATTCCTACACACTCCATACATAATTTTATTGCCTTGCTAAGAACAACCGCTGCTTCTCCGCGGAAGATCCCGACAAGGAAAAACACCAGACCGGCTGCAAGTAAAAGAATCTGTGTTGCTTTTTCAGATTTCATTAAAATACTCCTTTCAATGTTCAAAGTCCGTTTATTGACCTTTCGATGTTTGCATTGTACAATAGAGGGTGTAAAATTCCTGTTAAGAAAATGGAGAAAAATAAATTGAGAGTATTAGTTGTTGAAGATGAGAAGAAATTATGTGTAGGCCGATTGCTTATGTTCAAGGAATGCCTGAAGTACAATATCGTTCCGTTCATGATCGAAGAGGATCTGAAGATGTTTTATTATCGTGGTCTGAAAGAATGGAACAATGAAAAAGGTTATCTGATGGATACCTGTCTGACAGCGCAGGATCGGTATAAGGAATATTTAGACTATTTTAGGATTTCGTATTCATAACTCATTTTGAGAAGAGGAATGTTGAAAAGATGGAAGGACAACAGATCAAAGATGAAGTATTAAGATAAGCGGGAATTCATGACGTGGAGTTTCAAGTGATTAAAAAATTTATGAAAATGAATAAGTGGAAAGTTGCATGTCCATTGACATGGCTTTCCACTTATTTTTATGAATTCCTATGCGCCAGACGAGCAGACAACAGAAATTGGCATCTTACCCGCGAATTTCTGCATTTCACATCATGCAGACTGGACGAATGCTGTAAAATCATATATAAAAGAAATAGGAATAACTGGGGGTGAGATGGATGAAATGTGAGGTGGAACAGATTGATCCAAAGCAGGAAGAACATGTTATGGTATATTGCCACAACAGGGAAGCATCCTGGGTGCAGAATGTTCGGGAAGCTGTATTTGGACAAACATCGGTATGTGGATATAAAAATCACGTTTTGTATCAATTGAAATTGTCTGATATTTTTTATGTGGAACAGCAAAGAAATCAAAGGAGAGGGCAGGCGTAATGGAAACAGATATGATTAAAATCACTCATTTAAAGAAAAGCTTTGGTGATGTAAAAGCAGTCAATGATCTGAGTTTTCAGGTGAAAAAAGGAGAGCTCTTTGCATTCCTTGGTGTAAACGGGGCAGGGAAGAGCACAACGATTTCGATCATCTGCGGGCAGCTTCACAAAGACAGCGGAACGGTTCAGATCCAGGGCACAGATCTGGATAAGATCGGAAGGAAAGTTGGAACAATGCTTGGCGTGGTATTTCAGGACAGTGTGCTGGACAAGCCACTTACCGTCAGGGAAAATCTGAAAAACAGAGCAGCGCTTTATGGAATAACAGGAAAAGCGTTTGAAAAAAGATTGCGGGAACTGGTGGAGATTTTTGATTTCGGAGATTATCTGAACCGGCCGGTCGGAAAACTGTCCGGCGGACAGAGAAGAAGAATTGATATTGCAAGAGCCTTGCTGCATCGGCCCGAACTTCTGATTTTAGATGAACCAACGACAGGACTTGACCCACAGACGCGGCTTTTGATCTGGGATATCATTGAAAAACTTCGAGTGGAAGAAAAGCTGACAGTTTTTCTGACTACGCACTACATGGAAGAAGCTGCAAATGCCGGTTATGTGGTGATTCTGGATAAAGGAAGCATCGTGGCAGAAGGAACTCCTTTTGAGCTGAAAAATGAGTATGTGCAGGACACTATGTCTGTTTATGGTGTGACAGAAGAAGAAATCAAAACACTGGGCAGAGAGTATAAAAAGATCCGGGATGGCTATCAGTTAAAAGTAAAAAATACCGCAGAGGCTACCCGGCTGATCGTGGAACATCAGGAAATATTCCGTGATTATGAAGTGGTAAAGGGCAGAATGGATGATGTATTTCTTGCTGTAACCGGAAAAACATTGGGAGGTGAGCACAGATGAAGGCAGTATTTGCACTTATAAGTCGAAACAGAAAATTGTTTTTTAAAGACAGAGGAATGTTTTTTTCGGCTTTAATTACTCCGGGAATTCTGATTTTGCTGTATGCTACATTTCTGGCAAACGTATACAGAGATTCCTTTGTGTCCGCGATCCCGGACATGATTACAATCTCAGACAAACTGATCGATGGAACGGTGGCCGCACAGCTTGCCGCGGCTCTTCTGGCAGTCAGCTGTGTGACTGTGACATTCTGCGTGAATCTTACGATGGTACAGGACCGGGCAAACGGAACAAGGAAAGATTTTAATGTATCGCCAATCAGCAAAGCACAGCTTTATCTTGGGTATTTTTTATCTACTGTAGTCAATTCCCTGCTGGTGAATGGGCTTGCGCTTGTATTATGCCTTGGCTATATGTACAAAATGGGCTGGTATATGAGCGCTGTAGATGTATTCTGGGTTCTTCTCGATGAAATTTTACTGGTACTCTTTGGAAGCACGTTGTCAAGCATCGTCAGTTTTCCACTGACAACCCAGGGTCAGTTATCCGCAGTGGGAACGATCGTAAGTGCCGGGTATGGATTTTTATGCGGAGCTTACATGCCGATTTCAAATTTCGGCAGCGGCCTGCAGAAAGTACTGTCGTATCTGCCAAGTACCTACGGAACTTCTCTGTTGAAAAATCATATGCTCCGTGGAATCTTCGAAGAGATGGAGAACAATCAGCTGCCAGAAGAAATGATTACTGCGATTCGTGATACACTGGATTGTAACCCGAAGTTCCAGGGGTCTGTAGTAAGTGTAAATCAGATGGTGATGCTTATGGTTGGATGTGTTGTGGTATTTGGAATTATTTTTTTGTGCATGACAGCTCTTCCGGAGAAAGATGGGAAGTAAATATATCCTTCGACTATAGAATGAATAAAAAATGAGAAAAGAGACAGTTATGAATATTACAGAAAGAGAGATCGATGACCCGGAAAAAGGGGCGTTATACTCGAATATGTAAATTTTACGAAAGAATTTGCAGAAATAAAAGAGTATGTAAGAAGCAAAGGGGAATCTATCCGGGGATACACAGAAAAGAAATAATGTGTTTCCATAAGAACAGAAGATATTTTATATTTCGAGGCAGTGCAAAACAAGGTGTTTGCTTATACGTCAAATAAGTTTTATGAAATTAAAAGCAGACTGTATCAGCTGGAAGAGAAAATAACAAGAAAATGTATGTAGCGTGCATCAAAGACAACGATTGTAAATGCGGATCGTATTGTTTCGGTTCGTACCGCATTAAATGGGCGTTTGTATGTGCGGATGGAGGCTTTGAGCAGATTGGAAATGGCCTTGCAAAAACAGGAGCAGATCCTCTGCAAAGCGCTGCATACGGATCTTGGAAAGAGCAAGACGGAGATGATGTGTGAGATTGGACTGGTGCAGGGGGAAATCCGCTGGATGAAGCAGCACTTAGGGCGCTTTGCAGACAAAAACATGTCAGAACACCGCTGGCGCAGTTCGCTGCGAAAAGTTATCAAAGCCCTTCTCCTTATGGCAATGTGCTGATTATGAGCCCGTGGAATTACCCTGTTCTGCTGACGTTAGAACCGCTGGTAGATGCCATTGCGGCAGGAAATACTGCGGTGGTAAAGCCAAGTGCTTATGCACCGGCCAGTGCAAATGTCCTGAAAGATCTGTTAGAAGAATGTTTTCCACCAGAATATGTTGCCGTTGTTTTAGGCGGACGGGAGGAAAATCAGGCACTTTTACAGGAAAAATTTGATAAGATTTTTTTCACAGGAAGTGTAGCGGTCGGAAAGCAGGTCATGGAAAGTGCTGCAAGACATCTGACGCCCGTGACACTGGAACTTGGCGGAAAAAGCCCATGCATTGTAGAAAAAAGCAGTAAGATCCGGCTTGCGGCAAGACGCATTGTCTTTGGAAAGTTTATCAACTGCGGATCGAACCTATTGTGTTGGATCACGTAGAATGGGAAGATGCGGTCATGCAGGAGGAGATTTTTGGTCCCATCCTGCCAGTATTGACGTATGAAAAACTTGAGGATGCACTCTCCTGGATCAATCAACGCCCCAAACCGCTTGCCCTGTACTGCTTTACGGAAAACAAAAAGGTGAAGAAAACGGTTCTGGAGAGGTGCCGGTTTGGCGGTGGCTGCATCAACGACACACTGATTCATCTTGCTACCAGTGAGATGCCGTTTGGCGGTGTAGGAGAAAGCGGTATGGGCGGCTATCACGGTGAGGCCGGATTTGCGGAATTCACACATAAGCGCAGCATCGTGGATAAAAAGACATGGATGGATTTTCCGATCCGCTATCAGCCGTATACAGCAAAAAAGTTGAAACTGATTCGAAAATTTTTATACAGCATACCATACAAGGGATAGACATCTCCAAGAAAATCCGATATAAAAGAGGATAGGGAAAAGAAAAGAGGGAACCAATGTGAAGATAACGATCATCAATCCATCTCCGGACGAAGAGGAAGAAATCATCATCAAATGCCGTGTGCTGACGGAGGACATCAACCATCTGATCTGCAAACTGAAAAACGGGGATCGAAAAATTACGGGATACGATGCAAAAGGAATTACTCTTCTGGCACTTCCGGATATTTTCTATTTTGAGGCAACGGACAATAAGGTCTTTGCCTATGGACAAAAGAATGTTTATGAAGTTAAAGAAAAACTGTATCAGTTAGAAGAACAGCTGGTGTCTTTTCCATTTATGCGGGCC
The DNA here is from genome assembly GCF_003479185.1 of Blautia sp. AF17-9LB. NCBI lineage: Bacteria > Bacillati > Bacillota > Clostridia > Lachnospirales > Lachnospiraceae > Blautia > Blautia sp. AF17-9LB. The sequence continues at coordinate 318,290 of NZ_QUGU01000001.1, read as the reverse complement.
TCCAAATCCATGATTCTAAATCTGGACAAAATCCGGCATTTGTCGCCTGCTTTTGGCGGCAGATTTGAAGCGTTACTCGAAAATGAGGAAAAAGTGATTATTTCCCGGCAGTATGTGCCGGTTCTGAAAGAACGACTGGGATTGTAGGGAGGCGAAAACAATGATGAATAAAATAAAAATTCTTGCAAATATTTTTTCGAAAATTACCGTGTGCGTTCTGCTTGCATCCGCGATCTATATTACTGTGATGTGCGGTCTGGATGCCCAGATCAGTGTCATGATTCTCTGGCAGATTCTTCTGGTTTCCGCTGTATGCTCCATCCCGATTCTGATGTACCCGGATGAGGAAGGAAAAGAAGTATCCAAACAGGGCATGATTGCACGGCAGATCATCTATTTTATCTATGCTAATTGTGCTGTCCTGGGACTTGGCAGAGCATTCGGATGGTTTTACTTCAGCAAAGCTAAAATGGTCGTGCTGATGGAGGTTTTGATTATTGGAGTTTATGTTACGGTGAATCTGATCGTATATGTAAATGACCATATGGTGGCGGAAAGCATGAACCAGAAACTAAAAGAGATGAGAAAGCGGAAAGAAAAATTGTAAACTACGATAGAGTTGCATGAAATTTGAAAAGAACTTAGAGCGTACCCCAACAAGCTCTGAGAAAACTTGCAAGTAAGAATTTCTATGACGGTAAGAATAAAATTGCGTGTAAAAGAGCAGGCGAATTTCCGCCTGCTCTTAAAAAATCAAGGATGAGAAAAAATTTATAAATATCATAGACAGAAAAACTGCATCAGACAATTTTCTCACGAAGAACCTCCACCTTACATTCATGAAGTTTTTTGATATCGTCTTTATGGTAAGCAATACCCACCGCGAGAATACGACCGGTATATTCCGCTTTTTCGCCAAATTTTCCTTCAAAACGTAATGCATACTGCCGGTCTTTGATTTGCTGGATGGCTTCATCAGCAGAGTGGTTAACTTTTAATTCTATGATAATGGCATCATCATTTTTTTGAAATGGATAGAAAATAAAATCAACATAACCGATACCGGCTTTATCTTCCCGTTCAATACGATAAAAATCTAAAGCCTTCAAATATACCCAGCGAATGATAGAAGCCAGTTCCGCTTCATTGTTATACAGTGTCAGCGGGCTGTGGGTGTTGTGTGCGTATTCCAGCAGTTCGGCCATTGTTTTCGTATCGCCGGCTTTTGTAGCTGCAAGCATTCGGCCGGATTCTTTCGCAAGCTTGTAAACATTTCCAAGGGATGGTTCTCTTTGAATTACTTCGGCAAATTTGTCCATCAACTCTTTGTTTGGTATGGATATATAACCCTTGGAATAATTTAAAAATCCATAGACTACCATGGCAGAAAAAATTTCATCTTTTGTTTTCAGTTCCATAGACGTTGCCGCATATTCCTGAATTTTGGCAGGAACGGGAATGTCGGCGACCATAAGAGCAATATCATCTTTTACAGCATCTACATTTGCGCCGATATAATAGAAAATTTCATCGTACGGACCAGAACTTGTCCAGTAATTTCCCAATTGATTGTCACTTAAAGCCCCTACGACAGAGCGTGGGTTATAGAGTTTTTTTCCGCCTGCGGTCTGATAGCCATCGTACCATAATTCCAATCCTTCCCGCGTAACGGAAGGATTTTTTTCTATTTGCAAATATCTTTGATATAACAGATTGACTTCATCGTCCGTGAACCCAAAATATTCGCTGAATTTTGCGCGGGTTGCCATAGAATATTCAAAAAACATGTTCAGTTCAGAACCGCTGGAATATTTTGCAATTGGCAAAATACCGGTCATATAGGCCATTTCTACATAAGCTTTATCTTTCAGAAGATTGCTCAGAAATTTGGTATAGGCAGTCTTATCTGCATCGGTCATATAAGGCTGATGATAAATGTAATCCCACTCATCTAATATAAAAATAAATTGTTCCTGGTTACAATATTCGTAAATTCTGGTCAACGCATCCCATACCGAGTCCTCTTTTTCAATCGCAGCATCTGGGTAAGCTTTTTGCAGATCCAGAAGCAGCGTTTTTTTTATGCGGTTTATATAATGGTTATAATCGGTGATTTCAGCAGGAATCTCATTGAACATGATATGAATCACATTATGCTGGTTTAAGTGCTTTTGATACCAGGGATACTGAGAGACAGCTAATCGATCAAAAATTTTACTGCTGTCAATTCCTCTGCCAAAGTAGGAAGCAATCATATTGGCCATGACGGTTTTTCCAAACCTGCGCGGTCTGGTAATCGCCACATATTTTTGACTGTTTTGAGAATTCAAAACGGTTTTTTCCGGATCATAATCATCTGATTCAACGAGTGGAACAAGTTCTTTTAAGATAGAAGATTTATCTATGAAATAGGTTGATAGACAATCTCTGCGAAATAATCCAAAAGCACTGCTGCTGTTTAGATAGATTCCCATCGGGGGTATTTGCTCCTTTCTAAATGGAAGTGTCTGCATGATTTACAGACATAGCTACGAATAAAAGTCAAATCTAAAGATATCTTAACCTTATCATAAAGGGCATTTGATTACAAGGGAGAAAATGTTACTGTTCACAGGTGTCCTGCGAACAGTAACGTAAGCAGCCCTCATTTAGAGTTTTGCTTCGCAAAAGGAGGGCTGTTCACACCTGAATCACATTCTTACGTACCTGAACAGCAAGTGTTCAGGTACTGAGTGAACATTAACGAGAAAATTCATCTGACAGATGAATGAAAAATATCCGTTTTCATCTGACGGATGAATGCGAAAAGGTAAGGAGTGTGGTACCCTTGTTTTAAGGATACCTGACGAAAAAAACAGCAAACAGCGAAGGAAAGCAGCCTTGCGCTGAAGATTGGAAGGGGAGATATAAGATGAAGGAAGCTGTTTTAAACAAAATGAATCCGAAGGAAAGAAAAATCCTGGAAGCAGAATTGCAGAAAGTGTACACAAAACAGACGCACTCTTTCCGGGATGCAGGAAAAGCGGTCTGGAATACAAAAGGAATCCGCGAACTTCTGGACGGATGCACCGAATACGCTGGTTGCTATTTTAAGTGGCAATATTGCACTATTGCAGGCATTTGAAAAGGAAAGACAAATGGAAGAAGAGGATGAAGAAGAAGACCTTGGCTGGAAGGAAGAATTTGCCCCTTGTAGGAGCAGAAAGCTGCCTTGCTATACGATAGGCCGGGAAAACGTTTCGAAAAAATTCTGTATTCCAAATGTACTCACCGCACTCATTCTCTCAGGGGATATGGGAATGCTGGAATATGGTTTCGACCATTACAAACTGGAAAACCCGGTAGTCTGCAGGGGCAAAATCGAAGCATTGGGAGAGGCGCTTCTTTATGGAGATGAAACAAAAAGAACAGGAAATTAACAAGAGAAAAAAGAGATTATTATGGAAGGAAAAACGAATGAAAGAGACAGTCTTAAATGCAATGAACCCAGTAGAAAGAGAGATTTTTGAGAAAGAACTGCAGAAAGTACACCTGAAAAAATCCACAGCCTTAAATGATATCGGAAAAACAGTCTGGGATACGAAAAAGATCCGGGAACTCCTGGATCAGGACGCAGAACTGGAAGAAATCAAGAGATTCTTTGATGAAAATCAACTGAAACCAGACCAGTATAACCGAAATGCCATTCCGCTGGCCGCCTATACTTACTGGTATGGAAGAGGCTGCGGCAGGGAAGATGTCTGCCTGTGGGCACTCGAATCTGCCACAACGATTGACGGACTTCTTCAGGTACAGGAGTCGTCCCATCTGGAGAAAATTGCAAAGAAATTTATCAGCATGGATAAATACGGTGTCGTTGCGTTCCGAAAGATGTATCTTCATGAAGAACTGTGCTGGACCGATGCGCCCAATTATCTGGCGGCTGTGATGAGCGGAAACGTTTCCCTGCTGCAGATGTTTGAAGCAAAAGACGAGGAAATGACGGAAGAAAATATGGAGTACTGGGAATACACCTGTGAATGGGATCGTATTCCGGGAGCCAGAAAAACCTATTACAGCATTCGCCGGGAAACGATTGTCGGAGATTTTTATATCCCGGGTATTCTCACAGCGGCGATTCTGTCCGGCAGTCCGGAGATGCTGGATTACTGCATCGACCATTATGATATCGATGGCGCAAGCCTGGCGTACGGAGAAAAAGAGGCACTGGGTCAGGCAGTTGCCGGTGCGGGGAAAGAGCTGACAGAATACATGCTGGAACACTACACAGGATTAATCGAATTTGCAGAGCCGGATCAGGTGATGAAAGCCGGAAATGTGCCGCTGCTGCGTTATCTGTTAGAGACACATTTCGAGCATCTGAACTGGTATGCAACTCTGTTTTTCAATCTGAGAGACATACGGACACCATACATGTCAGCACCGGGATTTCCAAGAGACGTCGATACCGATGTGGAAATGTACCGTGCTTTTTTGGAATGGGAGAGTCCTGCATTTTCCATGGACTTTATTATCGGCCAGATGCGCGCGGAACTGGCAAAGCCGGCAGAAAGAGAAATTGATCTGAAGTATTACGGAGAACAGGAGATACAGAAAACTTATAACGTAAACGGTCTGTTTTCCAAAAAAATGGCGCGTGAATGGGAAAAAGTGCCAGGATGCGAGGAACGCCAGGAAAGATTGCTTGAATTCTACCAGGAACTGGGCGGAGAAGTAACAGAAGAACTTGAAAAATTAGCCAATCGCGTAGAGAACAGCAGATTAATTGATGGGCTGTTTGAGAATTTTTGAAAAAACAACAGGGACAGAGAAAAAGAATTCTGTAGTGGACGCTGGAGCGTGTTTGAAAAATCATTTCCGCAGTCTGCATGCCCCGCTTGAGGTATAGGAAGAACGCATTTACCCCGGAAGAAAAGAAATTTCTCTTCCGGGGTAAATGCGTTTTAAAGAAAAGCAAAATGAAATGGAAGAGAGAAGAGGACAAACATGACATTAGAAGAATCATATGAAATTTATAATAACTATTATCAGAATATTTACGGTATGTACGATGATAACTGGATTGATTACGATTTAGATGTAGCATTTACAAAATTGCAGCTGGAAAAAATCATTCAAAAAAGATATAAGCTGGATCACCAGGAGAAAATGATTCTGCAGTGGCTGCTGGAAGAAGACATGGAACCAAAGGTATGTGAGGCTATTCGGGTGATTCTGGAAATGGATGTTTGAGGAAAGGATGGAAAGGTGACGATGAAAAAGACAGATGTAAAAAAGACGGAAAGATCAAAAGAATTTCTGGCAGAGGAATGGCTGGAAATTGTACTGAAAGGCCAGGATAAAGGAGAAGGGCGGTTCTGCCGGCATGGTGTGTGCAGTTTTATGGGAAGACAGCCATTAACATTTCAGCCGGTAAAGAGAAAACCGGAATTGGAAAAGCGATTTATAGAGAGTCGAATTATGGAAAGTCGAACCATGAAAAATCGGTTCAGGGGGACGCGGAACAGCTGGTTCGGACAGGAAGAACTGGACAGTAAAAGAAACGGATATGGGGAAAGACTGCGCGATAAAACAGAACTGACGGAAGAAGCAGAAGCGATAGAAGAAACAGAAATGGAAGGACAGCTGGTGCAAAAGTATCAAACAGCACGCTGGGAGGAAGCTGTGAGACATGTTCTTTTGTTCCTTCCGGAAGTGCTGGTTTATCTGGGCAGTTTTTTGTTGTTTTGGGAAAACGAAGTACTGGCGAAAGTTGTCGGAGTTTTTGGGTTTTATGGAAGAGAAAACGCTGTGAGAAGACAGTGGGAGAGGGAAGAAAAGGAAGAGAAGAAAGAAAATCTGGAAGGAAAGCAGAGAAACAGTAAAAATAGGACAGCTTTGGATACGCAGAAAGAGGAAACGATGGACTGGAATACGGCGTTTGCAGTGTTGCGGAAGTTTTATGAAGAAAAATGGGACTATTTGAATGGATGTCCGAGAAATGAAAAAGCGTGGGATGAGGAAGGGGAACTGCAGTGCAAAATATACATATCAAAAAAGAAGGGGCTGGATCGGGATCAGAAAATGGAAGTGATGAAACTGTATGAGACGGTGGAGGACAGGAAAGTGAGTGAGGCGGTGCGGGTGATTTGCGGATAGAAGTGAAAAGAAAAACGGTTGAAGCCAGGTGCAGGTCTGATACTGTAGAAAAAGAAGACGGAAAATTGGGACAATCTTTTTGTGCAAAATATGTATAAAAAGCGAAAAACAGTTAAAAAATATAAGCTTTTTGCATAAAAACATATGCTGAAATATGTACAGTAACAAAAATACATGGTATAATGAGCGGTAGTGAGTGGAATATGCTTACACATTCAGCGTGTGCCAAAGGGTAACGTTGTTAAATAATGAAATTACGATATCATGAAAAAAGAACAGTATCTAGATAAAATCATGAAAGGAACCAAAATGAGTAAATCAGCTGCAGAAAATCAATTGAAGGAGATATTTGATGTTAATAAGATTAACATTGAGGATGAGGACTGGAAAACGAATTTGCGCGCTTATAATTTTAAAATTGAGAGACAAAGGTTTAAAGTTTTGAGCAATAATGGTATATCAAAAGGAAACCTTTTGAAGTTAAAAGGAGGAGAATTCGATTGCGATTATGTAATTATTTACAACACGATTAATACAGACACTAAGGATGCTGAGAAAGACAGATGGATTCTTGAAGAAAAAAAGTGGTTTCAGAACTTGGGTGATGACGTTAAACAACCTTCTCAAATGTATGCTAAAGTAGGTAAAGAAAGACAGCTTGATAAAGAGGACTTTACAAAGCGCTTAAGAGAAATAATAGAAAATATACCGGGAAAGGATATATTAAAAATGGATAATAAACAGAATGATTTCGGGGATTTATATAATTTAGTAGAAAATGGTGCAACACAAATAATTTTAACCGGTGCCCCAGGAACAGGAAAAACCAGACTGGCAAAAGAAGTTGCCAAAAAGTTTGCAAAAAATAATAAAAAGCATTTGAAAGAAAATGATCCAAATTCAGATGATCAGAAAAAAGATGATTCAAACTCAGATTATCAATTAGTTCAATTTCATCCATCCTATGATTACACAGACTTTGTTGAGGGGCTTCGGCCAGTGGAGGATGCACATGGAAAAGTTGAATTTCGGAAACTTGATGGCATTTTCAAAAAATTCTGCCGTAAAGTTGTAGAAAGAAATGAATCGGATAAAAACCAAGATAAATATTTCTTTATTGTGGATGAAATCAATCGAGCCGATTTGTCAAAAGTATTTGGTGAGTTGATGTTTTGCCTTGAGTCAGATAAACGTGGTCCACAAAATTCTGTTCAGACACAGTATGCAAATCTTCGTACTTATGATCCAGAAAATGGAAGTTACTATTCAAAAGAAAAAAAAGATGTGTTTAAAGATGGATTTTATATTCCAGAGAATGTTATTGTGATAGGAACTATGAATGACATCGACCGTTCAGTCGAAAGTATGGATTTTGCGTTGCGACGTAGATTTATATGGAAAGAGATAGAGGTAGAAAAAGCTACGGAAAATCTCAAAAAGATTATTCAGGATATGTTACCAGAAGAAGCTTTTAGTAACTGCAAAGACAAAGACGCTGAATTTTCGAAAATTGCTGAGTATATTAGTTTTGTAAATAAAAAAATAGAAGATCATCAGGGACTGAATAGGCATTATGATATCAGCCAAGGACAGTTTGCTAATGTTCCTGGGATAAATAATTGCAAAAATGCCGATGAATTGATCCAACAAGTCTGGAATCTTAGATTAGAATCTCTTCTTTACGAGTATGTACGCGGAGAAGGAAATGAAGAGAAGTTTGTGAATGAGTGCAATTTGGAGGCGTTTAAGGAGTGGGAAAAGGTGCAAAAGAATGCTCAGAATAATACTCCGTCAGAGGAAAAGGAATGATTTACTTAAAAGATTACTCAAAATTGGAAGAGTGCATATCAGAAGAAATTAATAAAGAAAGTAGTTTGCTGCAAAGTATATATAAAGAAACAGGAGATTCCGAGGAGAGAGTAGACAGATTTGCGAAGCTAATAGATGGAGTTTCACAAAGTGATATTCTTGTACTTGATGAAAACGACTGTGCGGCTGGAGAACCTTTTAAGATTGTGACCCAGGGCAATAAGGGAGAATATTGGACGCAACAATATATTGGACTGCTGCAGATAACCTCCGATGGAACGAAAGAAGAGGTTTTTATAAGAAGCCGTTTTGACGTAAATGAGTCATGTGAATTTTCCAAGTATATGTTAAATAAAGCACTGGGTTTGAAGGCAAATATTCTTCAGAAGGTAGAGCCTTCGGTGGGAAGAGGGGAGATTCTGGATTTGATTCTTGCAATTATTTTCGCAATACAAATTGCAAGGGCTTATAGAAAAGGAATCTATCGCAGATATCGAACGTATGAAAACAACGATTCGAAATTAAAAGGAAGAATCGATGTTGCACGCCATATTCGTCTCAATCCGATATTTAACGGAAATATTGCCTATTCCAGTCGAGAATATACTGCTGATAATGATATGAATCGTATGATTCTTACGGCATACACATCATTGCAAAAAAGACAGCCGGGCCTTATGCGTGAATTGGAAAAAAAATACACACCGGTGAAAGATTTTATCTCACAGTTAAAAAATATCATGCAGCCTGTGTCGCGTCAGGAAGCGCGAAAACTGGTTCAGAAGGAACGAAAAAAAATCACGCATGCGGTATATTCGGATTGGGAAAGTGTCCGGAAAACGGCAATTTTGATTTTAAAGTATATGGGAATTGCGCCAGAGGACGATGGGACGAATGTCAATGGTATATTAATTAACATGAATTATATATGGGAAAGATATTTGGTTCAAATTGTAAAGGAGAAAATAGAAAACAAATATCAAATAGAGGGAAAAAAATCATTTGGAACATTTTTCTGTAATGGTCAAAGTATAGAGCTACAGCCTGATTTGGTCATTTCCGATAAAAAGGTCATTTCCGATAAAAACAGACCACTCTTGATCATTGACGCAAAATATAAAAACGAATGGGAAAACGTTGCTTCAAATAAATCAGATAAACCGGAAAGAGAAGACTGTTTTCAGATTATGTCTTATATGTATAGGGCAGAATGCAAGTTTGGCGGGATCTTTTGTCCACAAACTAAAGTACGAGATGATGGAAAAATGAAAGAGTATTCTATTTTTGGTGAGTCCGATAAAGAGGCAATCGTGACTCTTTTTTCGTTACAGATTAATGGAATTCAAGGAAGTAGTAAAGAATTCGCAGAGGAAATGGAAAAAAGAGAAGATGCTCTTTGCGGTGAGATTCTGAAAAAAATAGAAACTCATGAAGAATTGCGGAACCAAGAAATGAAAAAAATAAAAGATATGGCTGTATTCATGAACACAAATGGAATGGAAGTTAAAAAATAGCCTACTATCTTAACGAAAGTGCTTCAAGGATTCAAGAATGGATTGAAGAAAGCAGCATTGTGCAGTAAGCAATGATAAGCTAAAAATGTTGCATAAAAAACATAGAAAAATCATAAGAAGAAAATCAAGTGGCCGGGTTCCGGGGGGGGGGGGCAAAGCCCCCGGCCCGGTCACATCTCTCCCCGCACAATCCGTTCATGCACACTGGCCATGAAATCATCGATCTGTTTTTCATCCGGAATCTCCGGCAGATCGGTGTTTTCTTTGTAAGTGCAAAATAATTCGACGGATTGTGTTGCCCTAAAAAATATCCCATAATAATCAATAGAGAATGCAAGCATTTTACTTCATCTTTTCTTGCTAGAAATGATAGGTGCGAGCATTTTACTCTATTCAAGTTATGGAGGTGTGCTCATGAAAAGCAAAAGAATACCTGTCGAAGAACAATACCGTCTCATCATGGAATGCCGTCAAAGTGGATTGACAGATCATCAATGGTGTGTGGAACATGATATCAAGCCAGGAACTTTTTACAACTGGGTAAAAAGACTGCGTCAGAAAGGTTGTGTGGATTTGCCGGCGTCAACTGGACGCACCTATCGCGCACCAGAAAGCCAGGAAGTTGTCAGAGTGGAGTTTCATGATACTGACCCGATTCCTTATGAACAGCCATTAAATGTAATTCCGGCAGCTACGGAAGGGAATAACTTTTCCGTAGCAGAGTCAATGAAGCTGTCTGTAGGTAGCTTTCATCTAACAATACCAAATGGAACAGATCCTCAGCTTCTGGCTCAAACGCTTCGAATTGTGAAGGAGCTGGAATGTTAGGGGATATCACAGCCGCCGATGAAATCTATATCGTAACAGGCAGAACGGATATGCGGAAATCCATTGACGGGCTGTGTGCTATTGTAGAGGATCAACTCCATATGGATCCAAGGCGAAGTGCCCTGTATCTTTTCTGTGGAAAACGTTGTGACAGGATCAAAGCTTTGCTCTGGGAATCTGACGGATTTGTGCTGCTGTATAAACGTATGGAAGTTCAGGGCAGGTTTCGCTGGCCCAGAAATCAGCTGGAAGTAAAACAATTGACCTGGCAGCAATTCGACTGGCTCATGTCCGGGCTTGAAATCGAACAACCCAAGGCATTCAAACCTACGGAATGATCGCGTAAAACATCTATGCCAACCAACAGAAACGGAGGGGCTTCTCACCCTGTATCATGTCTGAAATCCCTTGTAAATGCTGGGTTTTCTGCTTCTTTTTCATTGCTTTTTATGGTATAATAAGAGCAGTGAAAAAGGAGCAGAAAACATATGGCTGGCAATTCAAAAGATTCAAAAATCCTTGCGTACAAGGACATGATCAACCAACTGAATAAGACGATTTCCACACAGACAGAACTGATCCAGTCTTTACAAAAAACATTGGAAGCAGACCGGCTGGAAAAAGAAAACCTTCATCAGCAGATTGAATATCTCACGAAGAAACTTTTTGGTACTTCCAGTGAAAAACGGAAAGATATTGATGGCCAGTTGAATCTTTTTGATGAAGCCGAGCAGGAAGCAGATCCGACATGGGAACAGGAACTTCCTGATGACATCACTGTTCCGGAACATAAGAGAAAAGCAAGACGGACACATGCTGATTTCTTTAAAAATGTTCCTTCCTGCGACGAGATCATTTCTCTTCCGGAGGAGGAGCGAAACTGTCCAACCTGCGGAACGCAGATGGAAGGTATTGGGAAAGAATTCGTCCGCCATGAATTTCGTTTTACCCCGGCCAAGGGAAAAGTAGTAAATATCTATCGTGAAACCTATAAATGCCCGGAGTGTGCCATATCAGAGGAACATCCGGATGATCAGACATTTGTCAAAGCCCCTGTTCAGGAAGCATTGATCCCGGAAAGTTATGCATCGGAATCCGTTGTCGGATGGGCAATGCACCAGAAGTACCAGAATGGTCTGCCGTTAAACAGGCAGGAAGAGGACTGGAAGCAACTGGGTGTCCCATTAAGCCGGGCTACGCTTGCTAACTGGATCATTTACTGTGCCGAGAATTATCTCCGTCATGTTTATGATTATTTTCACCGTCAGTTACGGATGCGTAAATATCTGATGGCAGATGAAACCCGGGTTCAGGTACTGAATGAGCCGGAGCGTAATCCTGAAACGGATTCCTGGATGTGGCTCTTCCGCAGTGGAGAAGATGGACTTCCGCCGATCCTGCTCTACCATTACACAGAGACAAGGGCAAAGTTCCATGCAGCATCTTTCCTACAGGGGTTCAGCGGATATCTGGAGACGGATGGATACCAGGGTTATAATAATCTGCCGGACATCAAACGCTGCTCTTGCTGGGCACATGTGAGACGTTACTTCACAGATGCCATACCGAAAGGGAAAGAGTATGATTACAGCCTTCCGGCAGTGCAGGGAGTACAGTTCTGTTCCAAGCTGTTTGATTGTGAGCGGTACTCAAAAGCAAAAAATCACACTGCGGAGCAGAGAAAACAATTTCGTCTTGAAAAGGAGAAGCCAATACTGGAGGCATTCTGGAATTGGCTGGATCAACAGCGCCCAAACAAAGGAACCCGTTTGGCGAAAGCGGTAAACTATGCCCAAAATCGGAAAGACACCCTGATGACTTATCTGGAAGACGGTCATTGCAGTTTGTCCAATAATCTTAGCGAGAATGCAATCAGGCCATTCACTGTCGGCCGGAAGAACTGGCTGTTCAGTGCCAGTCCGAAAGGAGCTGCCTCCAGTGCTATTGTGTATACAATGGTCGAGATGGCAAAAGCGAATGATCTGAATACCTATAAATATCTGCCATATCTCTTATCACAGCGGCCAGACGATAAAATGTCAGATGAACAGTTGGAACAGCTTGCCCCATGGAGCGAGACTGCGAAAACGAACTGTCAAAACTAAAATAGAGTAAAACGCTTGCATCTATCATTTTGGTGCAAGCGTAATTCATGAGTAACGTAGCAATATTTTGCGCTTACGATGGTAAGATGGCTTACATGAGAGAACAGAGGAACAACAGAAAAATCGAGAATGCGGTAAAGGCTGAGCGTCATACGAAGCTGATGCAGGACAAGTACAAGGATCAGATTCAGGCTTCTATTTCGGCAACGAAACTTTATAAAGTAGTCTGGAATTCGAAAGATCCGGACGAGAATGCAGAGCAGAATAAGATGCGTATTTTCGTGGAGGATCTGGACAGCGTTGCTGCAATCCTAAAATATCAGGGATCGAAAACGGCGGTTCTGAATTTCGCTTCTTACCGGAGTCCGGGCGGCGGTTTTATCAGGGGCAGTATCGCGCAGGAAGAATGTCTGTGTCATGAATCGTTTTTGTACAATGTGCTGGAAAGTTTTCAGAGAGAGTTTTATGAATGGAATATGCAGCATAAACAGAAAGGGCTGTATTTGAACCGTGCGCTGTATTCGCCGGAAATTGGATTTTTCCGTAATGGGAAGGAAGCGTTCTGCGATGTGATCACCTGTGCAGCACCGAATAAGGCGGCGGCACAGAAATACGAAAATGTCTCCGACCGGGAAAATACAGAGGCGCTGAAAAGCAGAATCCAGTTTGTGCTGGATATTGCGGAAAAGAACGAGGTAAAGACTCTGATTCTGGGTGCATACGGATGTGGTGTTTTCGGACAGGATGCAAAAGAAGTTGCCGGGATTTTCAAGGAATTTCTGACAACGACGCATACAAGTTTCGATACGGTCGTGTTCGCGGTGCCGGATGGAAAGAATGGGAACTACAGAAGATTTGCGGAAGTATTTAAAGAAAACTGAGCATATATATTTAGGAAAGAAGAAAACCGGGATGTTTTCCTGCAGATGAAGCAGGGTGGCATCCCGGTTTTGCTTAAAAGAGCGCGCAGCAGTTATACTACGGGATGAATGACTGGGCAGATGAAGCATGATAAAATTTTACCTGTGGCGTTTTACAAATGCCTATATAAAATTATTTTGAGAGAGGATTTTGAAAAATGGGAAAGCGAAAATTGGCATCTGTGCAGTATGTACATCACATAACTCCAATTGAAGGAGCAGACAGAATAGAGTGTGTGCATGTCCTGGGATGGAAGTGTGTTGCGAATAAGGGACAGTTTCGGGTTGGAGATTGCTGTGTATATATGGAAGCAGATTCGTTTCTTCCGATTTGTGAGCAGTTTGAATTTCTGCGAAGCAGCAGCTATGAGAAGAACGAACTTCTGGGAGAAGGTTTTCGGCTGAGAACTATGAAATTTAGAGGCCAGATTTCTCAGGGCCTGGTTCAGCCTTTATCTATATTGCCGGAAGGAACGTATAAGATTGGTGATGAGGTTACAGAGCTGCTTGGAATCAGAAAGTGGGAAGTAGAGGAAAGAGTCACCAGCAGTGGTACGATTATAGGGGAGTTTCCAGACGGAATTCCAAAAACAGATGAGCTGAGAGTACAGTCTTATCCAGAATTGATCGACGAATTTAAAAAGATAAATGGATATTACATCAGTACAAAGATGGACGGAACCAGTGTTACGATGTATCGGAAAGACGATCATTTTGGTGTATGCGGAAGAAATTTTGAATATGCAGATGACGGAAAATGTGCGATGTGGAAATATGCACATGAAAATGGGATACCCGATAGAATAAAGGAGAATAATCTGTCAGATCTCGCAATTCAGGGTGAATTCTGCGGTGCTGGTATTCAAAAGAACAGATTAAAGCTGAAAAAACCGGAATGGTATGTATTTACCATGATAGATCTGAAAACACACAGAAGACTGTCTCTTGCGAAGATGAAAGAACTGTGCGGAATTCTGAACCTAAAAATGGTTCCGGTGGAAGAAGAAAGAGATTTGTTTGAGTATGATAGTATCGAAGAACTTTTAGAAAGAGCAAAGGGAAAGTATACATCTGGTATGAATAAAGAAGGAATTGTAATACGCCCATTGGAACCGGTGTATTCCAGAATTGTGGAAGGACCGTTATCTATGAAAGTATTAAACAATGATTATTTGCTAAAGAAATAAAAGAACTGTTTGAAGAAACTTGAGCATGTATATTTGTCAATAGAGGAAAACCGGGATGGTATTCTGCTTCATCTGCAGGATACCATCCCGGTTTTGCGTAAAAGAGAACGCGGCAGTTATACTGCGGGACGAATGACTGGGCAGATGAGGTATGATAGAATTTTACATGGTGAAAGAGATGAGAACGGCCAGGTATCTCATCGAGTGGGAGAGATTAATTATGCGCCTGCCATCCCGGTACAAGGAACTCGTTACTGTCTGCCTTTATCAGAAACTGAAGGATGAGATTGCGGATCTGGATGAGAAGATCATGGACAATCTTTTCTTCTTCCGAATCAGTGCATCGGACTGCAACGAGCATGATACGCTCTTCTACCTGAAGAGCCTGGATCTCGACCGCAGAATGGGTTATGAGCTGGGTACGATCTATGAGTGTACCCATGAGAATTAGAAAGGAAAGGGGTATTATTTTATGGAGCAGAAGAAATTTATGGATATCAAGCGAATCGTGCAGGAAAATGAGATGCACAAAAACAAGAACACCTGGGCTTTCGAGCCCGGGGATCACATTGTGATTCAGATTAAAATCGATGGAAGCAATGCCAGCGTACGGTATGACCCGGAAACAGGAAAGCTTGCGGCGTTCTCCAGAAAGCAGCAGATCGTGAGGACAAAGGATGTCGACGCGACATCAAAATTTCTCGACTATGTGGATACACTGGACGCGGAGAAGTTTCAGAAGTATCCCGATTATGTATTTTTCGGGGAATGGATGACGCGTCATCGTGTACCGTATCCGGAGAAATATCTGAATATCTGGATCATGTACGATGTCTACGATCTGAAAGCGGACGGTTATCTGCCGCAGAAGCAGGTAAAGGCGCTGGCGGCTGAGGTAGGAGTTCCGTATATACATGTGCTGTATGACGGACCTTTCGTGGACTGGGATCACTGTCGGAGTTTCATGCGGATTACGAAGTATACGGATGGGGACTGCGAGGAAGGTATTATCGTCAAGAATATGTCGAAACTGAATAATCCGGACTCGAGAGCGCCGTTTGTGCTGAAGATTGTGAATGAAAAATTTTCAGAGATGAAAGCACAGAAAGCACCGATCACATCGGAGCAGGAAGCGGCGAAAAAGATGGCGTTTGCAACTGTTGAGCGGATGGTGACGCGGGAGCGCGTGGAAAAAGAGCTGTATAAAATGCGCGATGAAGGTATTCTGCCAGAGGAGTTTGGAACGGCAGAATGGAAGCTGATTGCCCCGGTGATCGCAAAAAGAATCTATGCGGACTGCGTGAAGGAAGAGGCGGAGGCCGTGGAAGCCTGCGGAAAACTCTTCGGTAAAATGTGCGGTGGGCAGACGATGAATCTTGCAAAGAGTATTCTGAAGAAGATGGATGAAGCACGCGGGAAATAAGGAATTTTTTCTGGCGGAGATCTGATAAAAGAAAAAGCTCAGGGGAACCAGAGTTATGAAAGTAAGGTTAACTCTGGACCTGAGCTTTTTTGGGGGTTGTAGCTTAGGGTAGTAGTTGCTTTGCGTAGGCAGAAGCCACTCAGTTTCCTTTTAGTTACATCTATGATATTACACTTTCCAGAGAAAAAATGCAAGCCCAGGATGAGAAAAAGGATTCAACTGTCGGGGGACAGTTACGGTTCACTGCTGAATGAACAGTAACGAGGATACATTTTTTAGAAATAATTTGGAGAATAACGAGGAGAATTTTAGATGGATGCTTATAATAATGTTGGGATTGATTCCATAGAAACAGCAAAAAATCTGAAAAAACTTAGAATTGAGAATAACTTGAAGTTAAAACAGGTGAGAGACGCGATTGGACTTTCGGCAGAGCAGACGGTATGCAGTTGGGAGAGCAAAACACATCCGAAACTTCCAAGCATTGATAATGCGTTGAATCTGGCACGGCTTTATGGAGTCAGACTTGACCAGTTGTACAAGACACGTCCGGTGAAAACAGGCAGCCCGGAAAAAGTGGATCAGGAAATCCGGGACAGAATAACGATTTCCATGCGGATGGGTGAGTTTGAGGAGTTCTTTGACGATATGCGGATGGAACGGGAAAGCATCTGCGGGCCATTCGTCGCAGCGGAAGCACAGCGTGAGGACGGAACCTGGGAACCGGAGACGATTCCGCTGCCGGATGAGCTGACTTATTTTTCATATGATCTGTTCAAACTGAAACTTTGTAAAAAGAAAGGAAGCAACAAGGCTCAGTTTTACCCTGGCACAGGATGCTTTGTCATAACACCGGAAGGGCTGGAAGACGAAAAACTTGTACTGCACAACATGATCCATCTCCACGAGTGGGTGCTGAACCAGGTGCCGGGCCATTACAAAGAAATGGTTACCAAAAGTCTCTATCAGGAACTGCGAAAGAGCATCAGCAATCTGGATGAACGTATAGAGGAAAACCTGTCCTTCTTCCGGGAAAGCCAGACGGACTGCGATGAACATGATACGCTCTTTTTCCTGAAGAGCCTCGACCTTGACAGAAAAAGAGGGTATGAACTCGGGACGATTTACGGAAGTAAGTGACATTTTTAAAAATTTAACCCGAAAAAATATGTGTCCAGAAAAGAAAGCAAAAGTTGGGGAGACCAAAAACACATATAATCTAAAATGATAAAAAAGTACCTGAAACAGTATATAAAAAGGGGTAAAAGGAAAAAAGAAGGGGGTCTAACCTGAACGAAAATTTTTTCTGTCCTGACCTTTTATGATTTTAACCCGGAGTGTAAAATATGGGTATAAGAAAAGAAATTAGGGAGGGCAAAGATATGAAAGAATCGGAACAGATCTATGCAAACTTGAACATGAAGAAAACGGGCGAAAATATCCGTAGCCGGCGTGAAAGATTGGGGATGAACCGACCGGACATTCAGAAGAAGATGGGGCTCGCCGGGGTTCAGAGTGTCTGGAACTGGGAGAAAGGAAAAAAGATGCCGAACATTGAAAATCTGTTTGCACTTGCCGAGATCTTACATACGACGGTAGATGATCTGTGTGTGCGGGAGATCGTGGAAGTTTGACATGGATGAGAAGAAGGCTGTCTGCTGAGAAAGCAGGCAGCCTTTTTCCTGAATTGGGCATGTTCGTACCATAATCGACGCTATTGTAGGAATAAAAGAAAAAATTTGAAAAATTTTAAAAATTACCGTTGACAAATTAAAAGAACAGTGCTAAAATCTATAAATGTCAGCGGGACATAAGCGCTGATGAAAAACAGGATATGGGATCTTAGCTCAGCTGGGAGAGCATCTGCCTTACAAGCAGAGGGTCATAGGTTCGAGCCCTATAGGTCCCATATTTATCAAAAATTACATATGGCGAGATAGCTCAGTTGGCTAGAGCACGCGGTTCATACCCGCGGTGTCGAGGGTTCGAATCCCCCTCTCGCTATGGTTGGAGGCTCCTGTGTGAACAGGAGTCTTTTTTTCGTTTTCCTGGCGGATGATTTCTTTTTCTGGTTGGGTATAGTATAATGAGCAGAGAACATAGGAAAAACAGAGTTTTTGCTGCAGAAAGGGGATAGTTTTTGTGAAGTTGTTTCATTTATCGGATCTTCACATTGGAAAACGCGTGCATGAGTTTTCCATGATCGAGGACCAGAAATATATGTTGACACAGATCCTGCAGGCGGTTATGCGGGAAAAACCGGATGGAGTTCTGATTTCCGGAGATGTATATGACCGGACGATTCCAACGGCGGAGGCAGTGCAGGTGTTGGATGCCTTTTTAACCAGCCTTTCGGAGCAGGAAGTTCCGGTTTTTATCATCAGCGGCAATCATGACTCGGCGGAGCGGCTGGCATTTGGGTCGAATCTGATGGGGAAGAGCGGAATCTATTTGTCGAAGGTATATGATGGAAGAATAGAAAAGTTCGCGTTACAGGATGCATATGGAACGGTGTGGATTCATCTTCTTCCGTTTCTGCGCCCGTCAACCGTACGCCATGCCCTGCCGGAACGCGCGGAGGAGATTCAGTCCACGGCAGATGGCGTGAGGGCGGCACTGGAGCAGACCCAAATAGATCCAGGAGAGCGGAATATCCTTTTAGCGCATCAGTTTGTGACAGGCGCGCTGCGGTGCGAGGCAGAGGAACTGCAGGTAGGTGATGTGGATCAGATTCCGGTGGAGCTTTTTGATGCGTTTGATTACGTGGCGCTCGGCCATATCCATAGTCCGCAGAAGGTTGGCCGCGAGACCGTGCGCTACTGTGGTTCACCACTCAAATATTCGTTTTCCGAGGCTGGACAGGAGAAGTCGATTACCATTGTAGAGCTGAAAGAAAAAGGAACTGTCGAACTTCGCACGATTCCATTGAAACCGCTCCACGATCTTCGAAAAATCCGTGGAACGTATCTGGAAGTGACAGCAAAAACGTTCTATGAAAACAGCGACCGTACGGATTATCTGATGGTAACCCTGACGGATGAGGAGGATGTTCCGGACGGCATGGCGAAGCTTCGGACGATTTATCCCAATTTGATGCGTTTGGAATATGACAATAAAAGAACGCGTTCCAATGCGGAGGTAACGGCGGCGGAACGTATCGAGGAAAAATCGGAACTGGAGCTGTTTCAGGAATTTTATGAACTGCAGAATAACCAGAGCATGACGGAACAGCAGAAAGCATTTGTGAAAGCATTGCTTAGGGGGATAAAAAGATGAAGCCAAAGAAATTGATTATCAGTGCATTCGGACCATATGCGGACCGGACAGAACTGGATTTTACAAAACTGGGCAGCGGCGGCCTGTATCTGATTACAGGTGATACCGGTGCAGGAAAAACAACAATTTTTGATGCGATTACCTTTGCGCTCTACGGCGAGGCAAGCGGTGAAATCCGGACGGGGGAGATGTTCCGCAGCAAGTATGCCGCGCCGGAAGTGCGCACTTTTGTGGAGCTTACCTTTGCGCATCAGGGAAAAGATTATATGGTAAAGCGGAATCCGGAGTATGATCGGCCGAAGGAGCGCGGTCAGGGAATGACGAGAGAAAGAGCAAATGCAGAACTGATTTTTCCGGATGGGAGACAGCCGGTGACGAAAAGTACGGAAGTGACAAAAACTGTAACGGAACTTCTCGGACTGGATCAGAAGCAGTTTCGACAGATTGCCATGATCGCGCAGGGGGATTTCCAGAAACTTCTCCTGGCAGAAACGGCAGATCGAAGTGAAATTTTCCGGAAAATGTTTCATACGGAAATTTATCAGGAGCTGCAGAATCGTCTGCGGGATGCCGCGAAAGAGCGAAGCAATACGTATAGTGAAAAGCGGAGGAGTATTCTCCAGTATCTCGACAATATCGTCTGCCCGGAGGATGCGGTGTTCAAAGAGGAATTTGCGCAGTTGAAAAAGGCAAATTTCGACGGTCAGGTGATGCGGGGGATGGAACTGCTGGCACGTTGCATCGAGATGGATCAGAAAAGACTTTCGGATCTTGAGCAGGAGCGGAAAGCGGTGGAAACAGAGATGGAGCAGAAAACCCAGCTGCTCGGCAAGGTAAAAGAGAGCCAGAAGCGGCGGGAGGAAAAAGCACAGAAGGAAAAGAAACTGGCGGGACTGGTTCCAGAGGAAGCGGAAAAACAGCAGAAAAGCGAACGGGCAGAACGGGAGGCTTCCATCTGCAAAGAACTGGAGGAGCAGATCCGCGCAGAACAGGAAAGCCTGGAACTGCTGAAGAAGATGAAGCAGGAACAGGCAGAGCTTTTGGAAAAGCAGAAAGAACTGCAGACGGCAGCGGAAGAGAAGGACAGACTGAAAGCAGAGCAGGAACAGGCAAAAGCGCAGCTGCTTGAGAAAAGAAAACGGGAAGAAGATCTTTCCGGCGTGGATGCGGTTTTGGCGAGGGTACAGCAGAACGAAACGCGGGCGCAGGAGCAGATCATGGCAATCCGGGGATGCCGCGAAAAAGTTCAGGAGTCCGAGAAGAAGACGGGGCTTCTGGCAGCAGAACTGGAAGGCCTGACACAGCAGGACACCGAGCTGGCATCCCGGATGGAAGCAACGACGGTATTTCTGAAAGAAAGACAGGATGCTGCATTTGCGGAGGAAGAATATCGCCGGGCGCGGACCGAATTTTCGCAGCTGCTGCGAAAATGGACGGCAGCGCAGAAGGAATGGAAAGAAAAGCAGGAAGCGTATCGAAAAAGTCTGGAAATCAGAAATGATGTGCGGGAAACGTGTCAGGAACTGGAACAGCTGTTTCTGGATGCGCAGGCGGGAATCCTGGCAGAAAATCTGACAGAGGGAATTCCATGTCCGGTCTGCGGATCCGTGCATCATCCAGTGCTGGCGAGAAAGGCGGAACATGTGCCGGATAAAGAAACACTGGATCAGCAAAAAGAAAAACTGCAGAAGCAGAACGAAGTGACTGCGGCATTAAGCGAAGCGGCAGGAAACTGTAAAAGACAGGCTGAAACGGCAAGGGAAGAGCTGACGCAGCGGATTGCCCGGGGAACCGCTGCTCCGGCAGAAACAGCAGATCAGGAATGCAAAAAAGAGCAGGAACGTCTGACACAGCTTTCGGAAGAGCAGTTTGCACAGGCTGCGGATGAAACAGAAAAGCAGCTTGCGGCAGAAGAAAAGCGTCAGAAAACACGACGGGAAGAATATGCGGCATATGAGAAACGTCAGCAGCAGGAACAGAAGCAGCGGGAAAAACTGAAACAGGTGATGGCAGAAAAACAGGCAGAGCTTGGACGGCTGGGCGGAGAAAAGCAGACACTTCTGGATCAGCTGAAACAGAAAATGGAAGACGCACAAAAAGCGATCTGTGAGGAAGTGGACATGGAAGAACAGCCAGCTGCTGTGGCAGCAGCTTACTGTGAAAAGCGTCTGGAAGAGAAAAAGAACAGAATCATTCTCTATAAGGAACGAATGCTGGAAAGACAGAGCGAATGGAAAGCTCTGAAACAGATGATTCCAGCAGAAACTGAGCGGGCAGAGCAGCGGGAAAAAGCAATCCATGCGAAGGAACTGCTGGAGGCGAAAGGAAAAGAGGCGGAAAAAGCGCTGCTGGAAAAGATCGGAGAAAAAAAAGAAAAGCTGGAAGGAAAAGACGAAACACAGCTCCGAACAAATATTTCCGTATGGAGTGCAAAAAAAGAGCAGCTGGAACAGGCGCAGAAGAAAGCAAAAGAAGCATATGAAACAGTGAAAGAACGGCTTACCGAAGTGCGCGCGGCACTAGAGACGATCCGCTCTCTGGAAGAAAATGAGGAGACAGATCGGACACTTCCTTCCGAAACAGAGCTGCAGGAAAAAATAGCGGAGCTGACAGAACAGAAACAGCAGCTGGAACAGAAATACAACGAACAGTATCATGCGGCAAATACAAACCGTAAGACGTACGAAAATGTACAGAATCAGCAGAACCAGATGCAGGCATTGGAGGAAGAATACAAATGGGTGCGGGCGCTTTCGGATACGGCGTGCGGCGGCATGAGTCAGAAATTGAAAATCGAACTGGAAACGTACGTTCAAATGACGTATTTCGACCAGATTCTGCGAAAAGCCAACCTGCGTTTCATGACGATGAGTGATGGTCAGTATGAATTGAAGCGTCAGGAAGCCTCAGGAAAAAATCTGAAGGTCAAAACTGGTCTGGATCTGAATGTCATTGATCATTATAATGGAACGGAGCGCAGCGTGCGTACCCTCTCCGGCGGCGAAGCATTTCAGGCCTCCCTCTCTCTGGCCCTTGGCCTTTCCGATGAGATTCAGTCGCACGCAGGCGGAATCCAGCTCGATGCGATGTTTGTGGACGAGGGGTTTGGCTCTCTTGACGAGGAATCCCTGAATCAGGCTGTGAAAGCACTGGAGGGACTGGCCGGTGGAAACTGTATGGTTGGAATTATCTCCCATGTGCCGGAACTGAAAGAGCGAATTGAGAGAAAGATTGTCGTAATGAAAAGCAGAAGCGGCGACCGCGTAGGAAGCATGGCGGTTATTGAATAAGTGAAAATCCAGGAAATGAGTTTTTAAATTTCTTGTCAGAAGGCGGATGCAATGGTATAATAAGGTTCGTTGAGCCCGAAAGAACGGGCGCAGCACAGTATTTTACCTGACATCGGCCTTTTGTGCCGATTTGCAATAGAATGGAGGAAACCAATGAAAACTTCAGATTTTTACTATGATCTGCCAAAAGAACT
Source organism: Blautia sp. AF17-9LB (assembly GCF_003479185.1). Lineage (NCBI taxonomy): Bacteria > Bacillati > Bacillota > Clostridia > Lachnospirales > Lachnospiraceae > Blautia > Blautia sp. AF17-9LB. The sequence continues at coordinate 295,606 of NZ_QUGU01000001.1, read as the reverse complement.
GATTGCGCAGGATCCGCTCGAAGATCGCAGCGCCTCCCGCCTGATGCATCTGAATAAAGAAACCGGTGAATATGAGCATGGTCATTTCCGCGATATTCTGAAATATTTAAAACCGGGCGACTGCCTTGTGATCAACGATACCAAAGTAATTCCGGCGCGTCTCTACGGTTCGAAAGTCGGCACCGATGCAGCAATCGAAATCCTTCTGTTAAAAAGAAGAGAAAATGATATCTGGGAGACCCTCGTAAAACCGGGCAAAAAATGTAAGGTCGGCACGGTGATCTCCTTCGGCGACGGCATTCTGACCGGAGAGGTTGTAGATATTGTCGATGAGGGAAACCGTCTGATCCAGTTCCATTACGACGGCATTTTCGAGGAGATCCTCGACCAGCTTGGCGAGATGCCGCTGCCGCCGTATATCACACACAAACTGCAGGACAAGAACCGCTACCAGACGGTATACGCGAAACACGAGGGAAGCGCAGCCGCTCCGACCGCAGGACTGCACTTTACAAAAGAGCTTCTGCAGCAGGTACAGGATGCCGGTGTAAAGATCGCCCATGTAACCCTGCATGTCGGCCTTGGCACCTTCCGTCCGGTGAAAGTGGAGGATGTCACCCAGCATCACATGCACTCTGAGTTCTATGTGGTAGAAGAAGATCAGGCAAAACTGATCAACGATACGAAAGCAGCAGGCGGCCGTGTGATCGCAGTCGGAACAACGAGCTGCCGTACTCTGGAGTCGGCAACCGGCGAGGACGGCATTTTAAAAGCCGGAAGCGGCTGGACCGAGATCTTTATCTATCCGGGTTACCGCTTCAAGATGATCGACGGACTGATCACCAATTTCCATCTGCCGGAGTCCACACTGGTGATGCTGGTATCGGCACTGGCTGGAAAAGAGCATATTATGGCAGCTTATGAAGAGGCTGTAAGAGAAAAATACCGCTTTTTCTCCTTCGGCGATGCCATGATGATTGAATAAAAAATTCGTTTATGACAAAAATACGATGCTGAAAGAAAACGACCATATAGGAACACCCGTGAAGCCCTATATGGTCGTTTTTTTCTCTGCGAATCTTCTAAATCTTTCTTTTTCCCTGCCGAAAAACAGAAGATTTTATTAAGGTTTCTGAAAACGAGCGGAACTGGGTTGTGTCAGGGAATGTTTTTGCGTATACTGATACGTGTTTGAGACAAGGGAGGACGGATTTTGAAGAGAGACGAGAGAAGAAAGTTTCCATACTATGGTATCCTGCCGCTAATTCTGACGCTGACAGCGAATTTTATCGCTTATTTTGGAACGCGGCCGTTCACCAGTTCGTGGAAACATTACAATATAGAAACGGTGCTGGATCAGCAGATCCCGGTGATCCCGTGGACGATCGTGATTTATTTTGGCTGTTATCTGGTCTGGATTGTAAATTATCTGATTGCCGCAAGCAGAGAGAAAGAATTTGTCTGGCGGTTCTTTGCAGCAGATGTTCTGGCGCGGCTTGTCTGTATGGCATTTTATCTGCTGCTGCCGACAACGAACGTAAGGCCGTCGATCCCGGAACAGGGATTCTGGAATCAGATGCTTGCCTTGCTCTACCAGATGGATGCGGCGGACAATTTGTTCCCATCGATTCACTGCCTGAACAGCTGGTTCTGCTATATCGCAGTCCGCGGAAGACGGGAGATTCCGCGCTGGTATCAGCGGTTCTCTTTCTGGGCGGCACTTGCCGTGTTTGTCTCTACGCTGACAACAAAGCAGCATGTGATTGCAGATGTGATTGGCGGAGCGCTTCTGGCAGAAGTGACGTGGCAGATCGCGGGACGCACGCATCTTGGTGCATGGTATGGCATGATATTGGAACGAAGGAGGTGGAAACGCCGTGCAGAGTAAGAAAAAAATGATCGTGAATACTGTTTTTCTCGTTGTGATTTTTGCGTTGACGATATACGGTGTTTTCCACGGCGAAGACCTTGGCGCAATGATGGAAGCAATGCGGCGAGCAGATGTGCGGTGGCTGTTGCCGGGACTGTTCTGTGTCGTGTTTTTTATCTGGGGAGAATCGATCATCATCTGGTACATGATGCATTCCTTCCAGATTCCGGTGAAGAGGCGGACATGTTTTCTGTTTTCTTCCGTCGGATTCTTTTTCAGCTGTATCACACCGTCCGCAAGCGGCGGCCAGCCGATGCAGCTCTACTATATGAAAAAGGAGAAAATATCTCTTCCGGTATCAACGGTAATTCTGATGATCGTCACGATCACTTACAAAGCGGTGCTGGTCGTGGTGGGACTTGGGCTTGTTCTGTTCGGACAGGGCTTCCTGCACCGGTATCTGACGGAAATCCTTCCGGTTTTCTATCTGGGAATCGGTCTGAATGTCTTCTGTGTCACAGCCATGCTCATTCTGGTTTTTCATCCGGCGCTTGCGCGGACAATTCTGGTTTTGGGACTGAAAATCGTGGAAAAACTGCATTTGATGAAACGAAAAGAAAGCCGCCTGAAAAAACTGGAAGCTTCCATGGAAGTCTACCAGAATACGGCAGCGTATCTTGGCACCCACAAAATGGTGCTGGTCAATGTCCTTGCGATTACCTTTGCACAGAGGTTTGCTTTGTTTGCAGCAACATGGTTTGTATACCGCGCCTTCCATTTATCAGGCGTTTCCTTTATTGCCATTGTGCTGCTGCAGGCGGTCATTTCCGTATCGGTTGACATGCTGCCGCTTCCGGGAGGAATGGGAATCAGCGAGACACTGTTCCTGAAAATTTTCCCGCCGGTCTTTGGAAGCACGCTGCTTCTTCCGGCAATGGTGCTTTCCAGAGGGCTCGGCTACTACGGGGAACTGCTGGTGAGTGCAGTCTTTACCATCGTCGCACAGCTTACGATCGGGAATACGAAAAGAGAAAAAAGAGGGGGAACTACATATGATAGGGTTCTATGATTATACCGTAATATTAACATATATCAGCTTTGCATCGTCCATCAGCGGCATTTTTCTTGCAACGCGGGGGCACTTTAACTGGGCGATTTTTTGTCTTGCTTTTTCCGGACTGTGCGATATGTTCGATGGAAAAATTGCGCGGACGAAGAAAAACAGGACAGAAGATGAAAAGCGGTTCGGCATTCAGATCGATTCGCTCTGCGATGTGGTCTGTTTCGGTGTCTTTCCGATCGTGCTCTGCTATGAGCTTGGCATGACACATTTTTACAGCATTCCGATTCTTATTTTCTACGGTCTTGCGGGCGTGATCCGTCTGGGATATTTTAACGTAATGGAAGAGAAGCGTCAGAATGAAACTTCGGAGAACCGGAAATATTACCAGGGACTGCCGATTACCTCGATGTCAGTGGCTCTGCCGCTGCTGTTCGTCTTTGCGCCGCTCTGCCGCGGATACTTTCTAATCTGGCTGCATCTGCTGGTGCTGGCGGTCGGTGTTCTGTTTATCACGGATTTCCGCTTCCGCAAGCCGACGAATAAAGAGCTTGCTGTGCTGGTAGCGGTCGTTGGAGTGGCTGTGCTCCGCGGACTTCTGATCTGGAAGGGAGGAAGAACGATTTGAGACTCTGCGCTTATCCTTACCGAAAACAGGGGAAAAATTATCCAAAGCTTGATCTGATCCGCGAGGAAAATGATCTGCAGGACCGTTTTCTACACATGATGTACAGCCATGCCGCCGGAAGAGCCGCGATGCAGCCGCTGGTTCAGTCATTTGTATCTCGTGCGGCAGGCTGCTTTCTGGACAGCCGCTTATCGGTGCCGCTGGTTGCACTGTTTGTAAAGAAAAATCATATTTCACTGAAGGAATGTACCGCAAAGCAGTTTATCTCGTTCAATGATTTCTTTGTGCGGAAGCTGAAAATGGATGCACGTCCGTTTTCCAATGCGCCGCAGGATTTTATCAGCCCGTGTGATGCGCGGCTTACGGTTTATCCGATTCATGAGAACGGGAAGTTTGAGATCAAGAACACAGAATATACGCTGGAACAGCTTCTGCGCGACAGGAAGCTGGCAAAACGGTATGAGGGCGGAACGTTATTTCTGTTTCGGCTTTCCGTGGACGATTATCACCGGTATCTCTTTGTGGATGACGGCGTCTGTTCGACGGAACGGCGGATTGAGGGTGTGCTCCACACGGTCAATCCGGCGGCGAATGATTTTTGCCCGATCTATAAAGAAAATACGAGAACCTACACGCTGCTGCAGTCCGCAAATTTCGGCACACTGCTGCAGATGGAGGTCGGCGCGATGATGGTCGGAAAGATTGTCAATGAAAATGCCGGAGCGGCGAGACGTGTACAGCGCGGCGAAGAGAAAGGCTATTTTGCCTTCGGTGGTTCGACAGTGATCGTTCTGGCACAGAAGGGAAGCGCAGTGCCGGAAAAACGGATCTGGAATTATTCGCGGCTTGGAATCGAAACGCGGGTACGGCAGGGAGAAACGGTTGGAACGGCCGGAAGAACAGGGTAAAAGCAAAAAAATGGATTGTGAGGAAATGATCTTCACAATCCATTTTTGTTTAAACGTTTTTTATGCCTGCAGCCGTGCCAGATCCTGGTAGAATGTCGGATACGAGATATCCACACAGCCGGCGCGCAGGATTTCCGTCGGTGTCTCTGCGGCAAGCGAAGCGATTGCAAACGACATCGCAATGCGGTGGTCGAGGCGGCTGTCGATTTGGGCGCCGTGGAACGGTTTTCCGCCCTCAATGATCATGCCGTCGTCCGTGCCTTCCAGGGAAACACCCATCGCGGTGAGTTCGTTTACCATGATATCAAGACGGTTCGATTCTTTGACTTTCAGCTCCTCCGCATTCCGGATCACGGTTGTACCGTTCGCTGTGGCGGCAAGAACCGCGATGATCGGGATTTCATCGATCAGGGTCGGGATCAGTTCGCCCTCGATGACAGTGCCGGAAAGAGACGGCGTATAGCGCACGAGAAGGTCTGCAACCGGTTCTCCGCCGGAGTTCTGCTCATTCAGAAGTGTGATGTCAGCACCCATGGCGCGGCAGACGCGGAGCATACCGTCGCGGGTCGGGTTGATGCCGACATTTTTCAGGAGCACCTCAGAGCCTGGAACTATCAGCGCGGCGGCGATGAAGTAGGCGGCGGAGGAAATATCTCCCGGCACACGGACGAGATTTCCATGGAGATCCGGGTCCGGCAGAACCGATGCGGTCAGCCCTTCGGAGGCAACGTCGGCGCCGAAGAATTTCAGCATCAGCTCCGTATGGTTTCTGGAAAGAGCCGGTTCGGTAACGCTTGTTTTTCCGTCAGCATACAGTCCGGCAAGCAGGACACACGATTTGACCTGTGCGGATGCGACCGGCGAAAGATAGGAGATGGCGTGGAGCGGATGGCCGTTGATCGCAAGCGGCGCACAGCCGTTTTCCGGAATACTGCGGATGGAAGCGCTCATCTGGGTCAGCGGATTGATGATGCGTCCCATCGGCCGTTTTTGAATAGAGGCGTCACCGGTCAGTGTACTGGAAAAGTTCTGGCCGGCAAGAATGCCGGAGATCAGGCGTGTCGTTGTTCCGCTGTTTCCGCAGTCGAGAACGGCGGACGGAGCCGAAAGCCCGTGCAGACCTTTTCCATGAACGAGGATGCGCTCCGGCGTGTTCTTGATCTCAATGCCCATACTGCGGAAGCAGGAGATGGTGGAGAGACAGTCGGCACCCTGTAAAAAGTTTGTGACTTCTGTGGTTCCCTCTGAAATGGCACCGAACATGACGGCGCGGTGGGAAATGGATTTATCGCCCGGCACGGAGATTTCTCCGCGCAGAGGACGTACTGCTTTCTGGAACTGCATAACGTAACTTCCTCCTGTCAAGATATACGCGCTTTTAATTGCGGATATGAATGGTATAGCCATGGTCTTTTAAGACCTTCCGGGCAAGAATGCCTGCCTGCTCTTCATAAAATTCAATGCGGAGAGCACCCTCTTCGAACTCGCGGTTATGCGTAATGCCGATATTTTTAATACTGATCTGGTTGATGGCAAGAATTGTTGTAACGGCTGCGATTCCGCCGGCTTCATCGAGCAGGTCGCAGTAAACGACGTATTCTTTCTTTGTCGGTCCATAGGAAGAATCTTCCATGGAATTCCGGTATTCGCGGGAACTCTCAAACATATTGTAGAGCTCGTGGCCTTTTTTGTTGTCAACCAGGTATTTTGCCTGGACGAGAAGGCGGATATAGGAATCCAGCACATTCGAGAGCTGCTTCTGGTTTGAGAGACAGATCTGCTGCCATACCTCCGGGGAGGAGGAAGCGATGCGGGTGATGTCCTTGAAGCCGCCTGCAGCAACGGTTTTCATCTGCTCTTCCGGTGTGTCCAGGGATGCGAGTGCATTGACCAGGGTAGCGGCAACGATATGCGGCAGATGACTGACACCTGCGGTGATGTAGTCGTGCTCTTCGTATGTTAAAACCATCGGGATCGCCTTTAAGGACTGGACAAGATCAACGAAAGCGGAAACTGTCGCGATCTCAACATCTGGTCCGGGTGTAATCATATAGTAAGCATTTTCCAGCAGGTAATCGGTGGCGCTGGAATATCCCGTCTTTTCGGAGCCTGCCATCGGATGGCCGCCGATAAACTGGTGCGTCATGCCGAGGGTCTCAACCGCCTGATGGATTTCTCCTTTTACACTTCCGACGTCTGTGATGATACAGCCCGGTTTTGCGATGCCTTTCACGAACGGAAGATAGGAGATGTTGGTGCTGACAGGAGCACATAAGAAGATATAGTCACAGTCGGCAAAGCGGTCGTCCCGTTCTTCCAGCGCGATATCAATCACGCCTTCCTGAATTGCCTCTTCGATCGTCGCTTTGGTGCGGCAGTAGGCCATCAGTTTATACTCCGGGTGAACCTTTCTGAGGGTTTTTGCAATGGAGCCGCCGATGAGGCCAAGGCCGATAAAGCCGATACAGATTTTTTCGGATGTATCACACATAATTCAAGTAGTCCTTTCTGACAATTTTCGTAGGTAAATCGTATAAAAGACATTGTAAAGCATCTGAAATCAAATGTCAAAGATTTCTTGCTTTAAAGCGACAAAGCATTTTTGAAAGGCAGCAATTTTGCTTGTTTTGCAAAATCCGGCAGATTCCACAGAAAAGCCAGACAGAAAAGCGGAAGAAAGACAGAATAACCAGCTAAAATACATATAAAATTTAAAAATTCAGAAATATATTGTGAAATATGAATAATATACTTGCAAAAAAGCAAAAACTTTAGTAGAATAGTGACTATGATAAGAGGAACGGAAGACGTGAATCTTGATAAAAAGCAGAAAGGCGAATAAGAGCGGCCTTGCAATCTGCAAATTTACTTACATGGGAGGTATTACATATGGACGTTTTTAGAACTGACCGAATCAGAAATGTGGTGCTGCTGGGGCACAGCGGCTCCGGAAAGACAAGTCTGACCGAAGCTATGGCTTATCTTTCCGGTATGACAAACCGTCTCGGAAAAGTGACAGACGGAAATACCGTCAGCGATTTTGACAAAGAAGAAATCAAGCGCAAATGCTCTATTTCCACAACGCTTGTCCCGGTCGTATGGGGAAAAAATAAGATCAATGTTCTGGATACTCCTGGAATGTTTGATTTCGTAGGAGAAGCACAGGAAGCCGCTTCCGCAGCAGATGCCGCTGTAATCGTGGTATCCGGAAAGGCCGGCGTGCAGGTCGGAACCCAGAAAGCATGGGAACTCTGCGAGAAATACAATCTTCCGCGTATGATCTTTGTAACGGAAATGGATCAGGACGATGTCAGCTACCGAGAAGTCGTTGAGCAGCTCACCGAACTGTACGGAAAACGAATCGCACCGCTTCATATGCCTCTGCGTGAAAACGGTAAATTTGTAGGATATATCAATATTGTAAAGAACAAAGGCCGCAGATATATCGAAAAAGATAAAAAAGAAGAATGCCCGATTCCGGATTACTCCGTAGAATATCTGGAGAAGTACCGTGAAACCCTGATGGAATCCGTGGCAGAAACAAGTGAAGAGTTTATGGACCGCTACTTTGGCGGAGAAGAGTTCTCGGTAGCAGAGATTTCCGCAGCGCTTGCCATGAACGTAGGAGACGGCACCATCGTTCCGGTATGCATGGGATCTCCGGTGAACCTGCAGGGCGTATCGAACCTTCTGGATGATATCTGCGGATACTTCCCGGATCCGTCCACCCGTCCGTGTGCCGGCATCAATCTCAATACGAACGAAATTTTCGAGGCAAATTACGACTTTGCGAAACCGAAGAGCGCGACCATTTTCAAGACGATCGTGGATCCGTTCCTTGGAAAATATTCAATGATTAAGGTTTGCTCCGGCGTTATTAAAAGCGATGATGTGCTCTATAATGTAGATCAGGAATCCGAAGAAAAACTGAGCAAGCTGTACGTGCTCGAAGGCTCCAAGCCGATCGAAGTACCGGAGCTTCATGCAGGAGATATCGGTGCCATCGCAAAACTCGGCGATGCAAGAACCGGCGATTCCCTTGCGACAAAGAACAATCAGGTCCGCTACGGAAAACCGGATGTTTCGACTCCGTACACCGCAAAACGATATAAACCGAAGAACAAAGCCGATGTAGATAAGATCTCCCAGGCCTTTGCCAAGATGATGCAGGAAGACCTGACTATGAAGGCAGTCAATGATTCTGCAAACCATCAGACATTGCTGTACGGCATGGGCGACCAGCACATCGATATTATCGTCAGCAAGCTGCTGGAGCGCTACAAAGTAGAAGTAGAGCTGTCCCGTCCGAAGGTAGCCTTCCGCGAGACGATCCGCAAAAATTCGGATGTAGAAGCAAAATACAAAAAACAGTCCGGCGGCCACGGCCAGTACGGTCATGTAAAAATGCGCTTCTCCGCTTCCGGAGATCTCGAGAAACCATACGTTTTCGAGCAGGAAGTTGTCGGCGGCGCCGTTCCGAAGAACTACTTCCCGGCTGTTGAAAAAGGTATCCAGGAAGCCGTACAGAAAGGCCCTCTGGCTGCTTATCCGGTAGTCGGCGTCAAAGCCGTTCTGTATGATGGTTCTTATCATCCGGTAGACTCCTCCGAGATGGCATTCAAGACCGCAGCGATCCAGGCGTTCAAGAAAGGCTTTATGGAAGCATCCCCGGTTCTCCTTGAGCCGATCGTTTCGATGAAGATCACGGTAGACGATAAATACACCGGCGATATCATGGGCGATCTCAACAAACGCCGTGGCCGTGTGCTCGGCATGAACCCGGATCACAAGGGCCATACGATTATCGAGGCTGATGTTCCGGAACTTGAGATCTACGGATACGGCACAACACTCCGCTCCATGACAGGCGGAAGCGGTGATTTCTCCTATGAGTTTGCGAGATATGAGCAGGCTCCGTCCGATATCCAGGCAAAAGAGATTGAGGCAAGAGCTTCGAAGGTTGAAAAAGCAGAAGAATAAAGCTTTATAAAATAGTGTGATAAAACAGAGAAAATCCGGTTTCGGGAGCAGAATTCGCCCGGAAACCGGATTTTTCTGCGGTTTTTGAAGAAAAACGGAGGATATAGGAAAAAATAAATTGTAAAAACAGGGAAAGAGTGATAGAATACAGCTATATGTTCAAATGCGCATGCTGTCCTATGCGGCGGTGTGAGAAAAAAGAACTTTGAACTTGAACATGCAGGAGGTTACCTATGAGTAAAAGATATGAGCCACAGGACATTGAAAAAAAGTGGCAGAAGATCTGGCAGGATGAAAAAGCCTTTGCCGCCACAGATGATTATACAAAACCGAAATACTACGCACTCGTTGAGTTTCCGTATCCGTCAGGACAGGGACTTCACGTAGGCCATCCGCGTCCGTACACTGCACTGGACATCGTAGCCAGAAAGCGCAGAATGCAGGGTTACAACGTTCTGTATCCGATGGGCTGGGATGCATTTGGTCTTCCAACGGAGAACTATGCGATCAAAAACCACATTCATCCGAAGATCGTTACCAAAAACAACGTACATCACTTCAAAGACCAGCTTCAGTCTCTTGGATATTCCTTCGACTGGGACAGAGAGATCAACACGACGGATCCGGAATACTATCACTGGACCCAGTGGATTTTCCTGAAACTTTTCAAAGCCGGACTGGCATATAAAAAAGAAATGCCGATCAACTGGTGTACTTCCTGTAAGGTAGGTCTTGCAAACGAGGAAGTTGTAAACGGCGTGTGCGAGCGCTGCGGAAGCCCGGTTGTCCGCAAAGTAAAGAGCGAGTGGATGCTGAAGATCACCGAGTATGCAGACAAGCTGATCGACGGTCTGGACGGCGTTGACTATATTGAGCGTGTCAAAACTTCCCAGAAAAACTGGATCGGACGTTCCCACGGAGCAGAGGTTGATTTCTCCCTGAAAGATAAACCGGAGAAGCTGACTATCTATACCACACGCCCGGATACCCTGTTCGGTGTTACGTACATGGTACTCTCCCCGGAGCATCCGTACATCGACCAGTACAAAGATGAGATCAAGAACTGGGATGAGGTCTGCGCATACCGTGAGATGGCAGCCAGAAAATCCGATTTCGAGCGTTCCGAGCTTGCAAAAGACAAGACCGGTGTCATGATCGACGGACTTTCCGCAGTCAACCCGGTTAATGGAAAAGAGATCCCGATCTGGATTTCCGATTATGTACTGATGAGCTACGGCACCGGCGCCATCATGGCAGTACCGGCACACGATGAGCGTGACTGGGAGTTCGCAAAGAAATTCAACATGCCGATCATCGAGGTTGTTGCAGGCGGCGACGTACAGAACGAAGTTTACACCGACGTTGCAGAGGGAACTCTTGTCAACTCCGGTTTCCTGAACGGACTTTCCGTTGCGGAAGCAAAAAAGAAAATTCTTGAGTGGCTCGAAGAGAACCACGTTGGAAAAGCAAAAACAAACTATAAGCTGCGTGACTGGGTATTCTCCCGTCAGCGTTACTGGGGTGAGCCGATTCCGATCGTACACTGCGACAAATGCGGTTACGTTCCGGTTCCGGAAGAATCCCTTCCGCTGGAGCTGCCGGATGTAGAGAGCTACATGCCGACCGATAACGGCGAGTCTCCGCTGGCTGCCATGACAGACTGGGTCAACACCACCTGCCCGTGCTGCGGAGGACCTGCAAAACGTGAGACCGATACCATGCCGCAGTGGGCTGGTTCTTCCTGGTATTACATCCGCTATACCGATCCGAAGAACAAAGAGGCTCTGGCAAGCAAAGAAGCTATGAAATACTGGCTGCCGGTTGACTGGTACAACGGAGGAATGGAGCACACCACCCTTCACCTTCTGTATTCCCGTTTCTGGCATAAATTCCTGTACGATCAGGGCGTAGTTACCTGCCCGGAACCGTATCAGAAACGTACTTCCCACGGAATGATCCTCGGCGAGAACGGCGAGAAGATGAGTAAATCCCGTGGAAACGTTGTCAACCCGGATGATATCGTAGCTGAGTTCGGTGCAGATACCCTGCGTACGTACGAGATGTTCATCGGTGCCTTCGACTTAAGTGCATCCTGGTCTCAGGAAGGCGTAAAAGGATGCCGTCGTTTCCTCGAGCGTGTATGGAAACTGCAGGACAGCCTGGTAGACGGAGATTCCTACTCCAAAGAGCTGGAGTCCAAAATGCACCAGACCATCAAGAAAGTATCCAGCGACTATGAGTCCCTGAAATACAACACAGCGATCGCAGCCATGATGACCCTGGTCAACGAGTTCTACAAAGCCGGAAAAGTAACGAGAAAAGAGTTCGAAACCCTTCTGATCCTGCTGAATCCGGTTGCACCGCATATGACCGAGGAACTGTGGGCAGACCTTGGATACGAAGGCCGTCTGTATCAGACCGCATGGCCGGAGTTTGACGAGGAGAAGACGGTAGAGGCAGTAGCCGAGATCGCTGTTCAGATCAACGGTAAAATGCGCGGAACGATCAAAATCGCCAAAGATGCAGATAAAGAGACCGCAATCGCCGCTGCAAAAGAGGCAGTTGCAGACAAACTGACCGGAAACATCGTAAAAGAAATTTACGTACCGGGAAGAATTGTGAATATCGTTCAGAAATAATAATTATGTAAGCTGAAGAAAGGAGGCTGATTCTTGGAAAAAGAGTCAGTCTCCTTTTGCATAAATATTGCTGTTTAGCAAGGAGGGATACAAAATGGATCTTAAAACAATCAGACAGGAAGCGCGTGCCGTCGCAGAGGAGCTGATTACGACGGCGCAGATGAAACCGGGACAGACTCTGGTAGTGGGATGTTCTTCGAGTGAAATTCACAACAGTAAGCTTGGAACGGATTCCAGCCAGGAGATCGGGCAGGCGGTGTTTGAGGCGCTGTATGCGTGTACGAAGGAGCATGGGCTGTATCTGGCGGCGCAGTGCTGTGAGCATCTGAACCGCGCGGTTGTTCTGGAGCGTGCGGCGGCAGAAAAATACGGTTACGAGCCGGTCTGCGCGGTACCGTGGCTGCATGGCGGCGGATCGTTTGCGATGGCGGCATACTATGGATTGGAGGACGCTGTCACCGTAGAGCGTGTGCAGGCGCATGCAGGTATTGATATCGGTGATGTGCTGATCGGCATGCAGCTGAAGGCAGTAGCCGTTCCGGTCCGGGTATCGCAGAAAACGATCGGAGATGCGCACGTTGTCTGCGCGCGGACAAGACCGAAATACATCGGCGGCGAGCGGACGCATTACGCGGAAGATCCGGAGATGAGAAAGTAAGAAACTGTGATTTGTAAATCAAAAAATGCCGTACAGGCGGAGGAAAAATTTCCAACGCTGTACGGCATTTTTGATGGTTGGTTTTACGTTTTATTTCGCTTTTCTCGCTTCCCGTTTTCGCAGGAAGAAAATTTTCTGCTTCCGGTAAAAAGAGGAAATGGAATCCACGAGGATGCTCAAATATCGCAGAACCGGCTCTGTTGCGACAGAGAATACGACCAGCAGCATGATACATTTTCTGGACATATCAGAAATGGCGAACAGTTGGTTCAGATAGGTACTGCAGAAAATGAAGGCAATAATCGAGCCGATCAGGATCGTCCAGCGCATCCAGTTGAGCGGCTTGCTGATCCGGTAGAGAATCATAAAACCGACAATGGCGAGCAGTACGGTGGAAGCGGTCGAAATATCTTCCGAGCCGACCGCAAATTCCTGGCCGAAGACGACGAGTGTTGCGACCATCAAAAAGTCGGTCAGCGCCGCAGGCAGGGCCCGTGTCAGAATGTTCGTGATAAAGTGGCCCGCGATCCGGTTTTTGTTCGGCATCAGCGAGAGCAGGAAGCCTGGAATACCGATCGTAAACATACTGATCAGCGAGATCTGGGACGGCTCCAGCGGATACGTCACCATCGAGATCAGTGAGAAGATGGACAGCAGGAACGAGAAAATGTTCTTTACCAGGAACAGCGTTCCCGAGCGCTGCAGGTTGTTGACAACGCGGCGGCCTTCCAGTACGACAGAAGGCATCTTCGAAAAGTCGTTGTCCAGCAGAACGAGCTGTGCAGCCTGTGCGGCAGCGTCACTTCCGGATGCCATCGCAACGGAGCAGTCGGCATCCTTTAATGCGAGCACATCGTTGACACCATCGCCGGTCATCGCAACGGTCTTGCCGTTTTTCTTTAAAGCCTGGACAAACTGGCGTTTTTGGTCTGGTGTGACACGGCCGAACACGGTGTATTTCAGGATTGCTTCTTCGAGCTCTTCCGGTGTCTTTAGAGTGGAAGCATCAATATAATCCTCTGCGTGTGCAATCCCTGCCTGGCGGGCAACCTCAGATACCGTTACCGGAGTATCACCGGAGATGACCTTGACATGGACACCCTGATCTTCGAAGTAGCGGAACGTTTCCGGTGCTTCTTTTCGGATCGGATTGGAGAGAAGCACGTAGCCAAGCGGCGTGACACGGCCGGAGAGTGCTTTTCCATTCGGTACAGTTTCGGATGTGCCGAAGACGAGGAGACGGAATCCCTTTGAGGTATACGCTTCAATTTCACTCTGATAGCGTGCAAAATCATCGCGGAGAACGAACTCCGGGGCACCGAGCACGTAGGAGACATCCGAAAATGTCACACTGGAATACTTGAATTCCGAGGAGAACGAAGTCATCGAAACGGCAGTTTTGCCGTTGCTGTCTTTAAAATATTCTTTCAGTGCCGCCATAGTAATGTTGTCGTTTGACATGGCAGATGCGAAATCACCGACCGCAAGGGAAAGCTCTTCTTTCTGCAGTGCGGGAGCATTTTTGCCGGATTCTGTATCAGGGACTGAACTGGAGCCGACCAGAATCAGATCATGTACTTTCATATTTGTCTCGGTGATGGTTCCCGTCTTATCGACACAGAGCACGTTGACGCGAGCCAGCGTCTCGATACATTTCATATCATGCACGAGAACCTTCTGCGAAGCCAGCCGCATAACGCTGACGGCAAGGGCAACGCTTGCAAGCAGGTAAAGACCTTCTGGGATCATGCCGAGCACGGCGGCCACCATCGAGGTAATGCTCTCACGGAACGTTTCGTGGGAGACGAAAAACTGCTGGCCGAAGAGCAGAAGACCGATCGGAATGATCAGAATGCCGACAACCTTTACCAGCTTGTTGAGGGAGCGGATCATCTCGGACTGTTCGCCCTCTTTCATGGCCTTTGCCTCGAGGGTCAGACGGGAAATGTAGGAATCTTCACCGACCTGGGTCAGACGGCTCTTGCAGCTTCCGGAGACGATAAAACTTCCGGACATCAGCTCGTCGCCCGGGCGCTTGGTAATCTCATCGGATTCACCGGTAAGCAGCGATTCGTTGACCTGTACCTCACCTTCAAGCACGACGGCATCAGCGCAGATCTGTTTTCCTGCGGTAAATACAACAATATCATCGAGTACGAGATCTTCCGCGGCGAGTGTTACCTCAGCCCCGTCACGGATCGCAGTAGCCTTCGGCGCGTTTAAAACAGACAGCTTTTCCAGCGTCTTTTTCGCCTTGATCTCCTGTACAATACCGATCAGCGTGTTCGCGATGATGACCGGCAGAAACGTAAGATCCCGGAACGAACCGGCAAGGATCAGAAAGATGGCAATAATCAGAAAAATCAGGTTGAAATACGTACAGACATTGCTCTTTACGATCTCGGCCGTTGTCTTGGACGGAGGTTCCACCGCACGGTTGGTCCAGCCGTTCTCGCGGTACTCGGCAACCTGCTCGGCGGAAAGGCCTTCGGAAGGGTCTGCCTCATAACGCGTCGTTGGAACACGGCGGTGAATGATTTCGGGAATTGTTTTGTTCATAACAGTTATATTCCTCTCCGGCCGTCCTGATAAAGAAGAGACAGCCTCACTGTGGTTTGTTTGAAAAAGATCACGTCTGGAATCTTTTTCCATACTAAGAAGTATACCATAGAGCATCGAAAAAGAAATGAAGGAAGTATTAAATTTTACGAAAAAAAGACTTTTCGCAAAGAGGAACAGATAGGAATGTGCGAAAAGTCTTTTGTATTCTGAATTTAGTCCTGTACTTCCTGAAGATTGCGGATGTTCGGCTCCGCCATCATGGAGTAATTGGTGTAATAAACAACGAAGCCCGGTTTGCTTCCGTTTGGTTTGCGCAGGTTTTTCTTTAAGGTGTAGTCGATTTCCACCTTCGGTGCCTGTCTGCCTTTCGAGTAATAGGCGGCGAGAGCAGCGGCCTCTTCGTAGACGGAATCCGGCAGCTCTTTACCGTTCGTCTTTACGATGACATGGCTGCCCGGCTGGCCTTTCGCGTGGAACCACCAGTCGTTGCCGGAGGCGAATTTAAACGAAAGTTCCTCGTTCTGGAAGTTGTTCTTGCCGACATAAATGTCAAAGCCCTCGGAAGAGCGGTAGTGGAACGGATGGGAGGTGATTTTCTGCTTTTTCCCTGTCGGTCCCTTGCGGCGGATGTAGCCGTACTCGATCAGCTCTTCTTTTAACTGCACCAGATCCGCCTCATCGAGCGCAATATCAAGCGCCGTGCTGATGGATTCGAGATGGTCGATTTCCTCTTTCGTCTCGACAAGAAGTTCCTCGAGTGCCTCACGGGTCCGCTTCAGCTTTCCGTAGCGGTCGAAGTATTTTTTTGCATTTTCGCCGGCAGAGAGCGTTCCGTCGAGTGGAATCGTGATTTCCTCGCCGTTATAGTAATTGACGGCGTTCAGCGAAGTATCGCCCGGCTGGCAGCTGTAGCCGTACGTATTTAAAAGCTCACCGTAAATCCGGTATTTTTCCCGCTTGTCGGTGTCTTTTAACTGTTTCTGCTGCAGGTCGTATTTTTTGACATTCCGTTCGAGTGCGGTATTGACGACACGGCGCAGATCGGAAGATTTCTGACGGATGCGGGTGATGCGGTTTTTCATGGCATAGTATGTTTCCAGTACACCGGAGATCGAATCGTATGTTTCCTCCCGCAAATCCTGATACTGCGTCAGTTTCAGTGCGGAAAATTCTTTCGGCTCATCGCCCTGGTATACGATGTTCGGCGTAAATGCGCCGTTTTTGATATCCTCAATCAGATAAGAGAAGGTGCGGAACAGATGAAGCTTCGCATTTTCTTCGAGTGCATTGACCGCAAATCCGCCGTCGATGCCGGCGCGGCAGCAGACTTCCTCCGCCATCAGCGGGCTGAAGCCGGTAAGGGAAGTGTAGATTGCCTTTGCGGCAGCCATCGGTTTCGTGCAGACGAAATCGAAAAATTCTTCTTCTGTGATCGTGAGCGGATCTTTCTTATCCTGCGTGTGCGGAATGAACCAGGTGCGGCCCGGAAGAACCTCACGGACAGAACTCATGTTGGCGGAAATATGTTTGATACTGTCAAGGATCGTATTGTCCTCCTGACAGAAGATCAGGTTGCTGTGTTTTCCCATGATCTCCACAATCAGCTTCTTGCGGCAGATATCGCCGAGTTCGTTCAAATGCTCGAGCTCAAAAATAAGAATACGCTCGAGTCCCGGCTGGGTAACGGAGAGAATGCGGGCGCTGCCGATGTGTTTGCGGAGCAGCATACAGAAATTCGGTGCGGTCATCGGGCCGGGCTTATTGTTGTCCGTCAGGTAGATCAGCGGAAGCGAAGCACTTGCCGAGAGGAGAAGACGGTAAACGGTACGGTTGTTTTTTATTGTAATCATCAGCTCGTCGTTTTCCGGCTGTGCGATCTTGTTGATCTTTCCGCCGACGATGGTCTGATTCAGTTCCTGTGCAATATTTGCAATGGTAATTCCATCAAAAGCCATAGAAAATATCTCCTTTGTTTGAAATTCTGGTATTTTCATTATAATACAGAAAAAAAGATTTGACTAGGCTTTCTGAATGAATTATAATAAATCTGTATGGGTAGATGTATTTTCTGAAAAAGACTTCAGAAGGTACAGGAAAGGACGGATTGTGGCAAAACTGATCAACATCGGATTCGGCAATGTCGTAAATTCGGATAAAATAATAGCAGTGGTGAGTCCCGAGGCGGCACCCGTCAAGCGTATGGTGCAGCGTGCAAAGGAAAGCAACCGCATCATCGATGCGACGCAGGGAAGACGCACGAAAGCAGTGCTCATCACCGGAGAAGAATTTATCATCCTTTCGGCTTTGCAGCCGGAAACGATCAGCCGCAGATTCAACGGCGGCTGGGAAACAGAAAAAGAGCGAGGGGAATCTGAAAATGAGTAGAGGAATACTTACTGTAGTATCCGGTTTTTCCGGAGCAGGAAAAGGAACACTGATGAAACGCCTGATGGAGGAGTACGACAACTATGCGCTGTCCATCTCCGTCACCACAAGAGACCCGCGTCCGGGCGAGGAAGACGGCGTATCGTAC
This sequence comes from Blautia sp. AF17-9LB, assembly GCF_003479185.1. NCBI lineage: Bacteria > Bacillati > Bacillota > Clostridia > Lachnospirales > Lachnospiraceae > Blautia > Blautia sp. AF17-9LB. The sequence goes on along the minus strand of NZ_QUGU01000001.1, from coordinate 277,768 downwards.
TTTTTCCGTACAGAAGAAGAGTTTGACCGCATGGTAGAAGAGGATGCCTTCCTCGAGTATGCGCGTTACGTAAAACATTCCTACGGAACGCCGAAGGCATACGTAGAGGAGCAGCTGGATGCCGGAAAAGATGTTCTGCTTGAGATTGAAATCCAGGGAGCACTTCAGGTCAAGGAAAAACGTCCGGACACCCTTCTTGTGTTCATCACACCGCCGACCGCCGAGGAGCTGGAACGACGCCTCCGGGGACGCGGAACGGAAACAGAAGAAGTCATCAAAGGCAGAATGGAGCGTGCAAAAGAGGAAGCACAGGGCATGGACCAGTACGATTATGTCCTGATCAACGACGACCTCGAAACCTGCGTAAAACAGATGCATGAGACCATTCAGAGCCAGCATTTCATGAGCAGCAACCAGAAAGACTTTATCGAACAGATGAAAAAAAGTCTGGAAAAATAGAAAGGAGCATTTATTATGATTCATCCATCTTATCAGGAACTGATTGCAACTATTAACGAGGGCCAGGATCTGGACGAGGCACCGGTTGTCAGCAGCCGTTACTCTCTGGTACTTGCAACAAGCAAACGTGCAAGACAGATCATCGGCGGAGCTGAACCGCTTGTAAAAGTGAAAAAAGGCATGAAACCGCTTTCCATCGCCGTAGAGGAGATGTACAAAGGAGAGGTTACAATCCTTCCGGAATCTGAAGTTGAAGCGGAAGAGGAAACAAAAGAGGAGCCAGTAATTGAATAATATGAAAATTCTGTTTATTTCCCTTGGATGCGATAAAAACCTGGTAGATTCCGAGCATATGCTGGGTCTTCTGGTAGAGCATGGCTTCGAGATCACCGATTCCGAGGAAGATGCAGAGGTTATCGTGATAAACACATGCTGCTTTATCCACGACGCCAAAGAAGAAAGCATTCAAAATATTCTTGAAATGGCGAAGTACCGTACAGCGGGAAGCTGTAAGGTTCTTCTGGTAACGGGCTGTATGGCAGAGCGCTACCGCGATGAAATCATTGAGGAGATTCCGGAGGTTGACGCCGTACTTGGAACGAACAGCTATGACAAAATCCTGGATGCCATTCAGGATGTCCTCGGCGGCGACCGCTTCCAGGAGTATGCCGATCTGAAAGGACTGCCGAAAATTGACGCACAGCGCGTTGTAACGACAGGCGGCCATTACGAATATCTGAAAATTGCAGAGGGCTGTGACAAGCACTGTACCTACTGCATCATTCCGAAGCTGCGCGGACCGTACCGCTCCGTTCCGATGGAGGAACTGATAGCAGAAGCGAAGACGATGGCAGAACAGGGTGTCAAAGAGCTCGTTCTCGTTGCGCAGGAGACAACCATTTATGGTATCGATCTGTACGGAAAGCCGTCTCTCCACCTTCTGTTAAAAGAGCTCTGCAAAATTCAGGAGCTCTACTGGATTCGGATTCTGTACTGCTATCCGGAGGACATCTATCCGGAACTCGTTCAGACGATGAAGGAAGAGCCGAAAGTCTGTCACTACCTGGATCTGCCGATTCAGCATGCCAACGATGAGATCCTGCGCCGCATGGGTCGCAGAACATCCAAACAGGAGCTGATCGACAAAATTGATTTCCTGAGAAGCGAGATGCCGGATATCACACTGCGCACCACGCTGATCACAGGATTCCCGGGAGAGACAAAAGAGCAGCACAAAGAACTCCTCGAGTTTATCAACGACATGGAGTTCGACCGTCTCGGCGTATTCACCTACTCTCCGGAGGAGGGAACACCGGCTGCTGCGATGGAGCATCAGATCGACGAGGAGGTAAAACTGGACCGTCAGGCAGAACTGATGGAGCTGCAGCAGGATATCTCTGCAGAACTCGGCGAGCGCAGGATCGGCCAGGAGCTTCTTGTTATGATCGAGGGCAAAGTGGCGGATGAGGATGCCTATGTGGGCAGAAGCCAGGCGGACGCACCGGGTGTAGACGGCTATGTATTTGTCAATACACCGGAAACACTCGTATCCGGCGACTTCGTAAGAGTGAAAATTACCGGTGCTCTGGAATATGATCTGATAGGAGAGATAAGCCAATGAATTTACCAAACAAATTAACGATTCTGCGGGTAATTATGATTCCGTTTTTCGTGTTCTTCCTGCTGTCTGGCGTGGGCGGAAGCGCGTCCAAATGGATTGCACTGGTAATCTTTGCCGCTGCCAGCATCACGGATACTCTGGACGGCTACATTGCAAGACGTGACAATCTGATTACCGATTTCGGAAAGTTTATGGATCCGCTGGCAGATAAGCTGCTGGTATGCTCTGCACTGATTTGCTTTGTAGAGCTGGACAAGCTTCCGGCGTGGATGGTTATTATTATCATCGCAAGAGAATTTATCATCAGCGGTTTCCGCCTGGTTGCTTCGGACAATGGAATTGTCATCGCAGCAAGCTGGTGGGGAAAATCGAAAACAATCAGCCAGATGATTATGATCATTCTTCTGATCGCCGACATTCCGGCACTTTCCGTGCTGAATACCGTGCTGATCTGGGTTGCACTGATTCTGACCGTTGTTTCTCTGATTGATTACCTGGTAAAAAATAAAAACGTGCTTTCTATGCAGAACTAGGCAGGAAAAAGCACAGAATAAAAACGCTGACCGGTTTGGGATTCCAGACCGGCAGCGTTTTTTTGTTTGTAGTTTTTCAGCGTTTTTTCCCGGAAGCAGCGGAGCGGAAGAGGCGTACCATCTGGTCAATTTTTGCCGCTTCCTGTTTGGATTTTCCGGCTTTGATGGCAGAGATGATCAGGTCCGCCTCGGAGGCGGAAAACTGTGCGCCGCCCTGATTTCCCTGCATCAGGGAGAGAAGAAACGGCATCATTTCCGCCTGGGATTTTCCACGGCTCTGAGAGGCCATCTGCTGCAGTGCCTGAAGCCGGGCAAAGTCAATTCCGGAAAGAGAGGGGTCATGCGACCAGTCGTTTTGCCTATCATCCGAACTCATAGCAGATCCTCCTCATTTCCGGGATTTATATTCTGAAGCATCTGGACCATCTGCATGGTCTGAAACATCTGGGAGAGAAGATCCCGCTGCGGACCGGCGGCAAAACGGGAAATATCCTGCAGCATCTCAAGCGGAGAGACGTGCGGGGCATCAACAGACATCATGGAAAGGTCGGCCGGACGGGAAAAAAGCTGAATGGTCCGCTGGAGCTCGAGCCATTTGCTCAAAATCGCAAGGGAGGGCTGCAGGCCGAAGGAGGCGTAGGGAATGGCAGCCTTCAGCATCTGAAGCTGATCCTGTGCGATCATCTGGTCCAGCGGTGTCATCTGTTCCACATTTTGTTCCTGTTCCTGATTCAAATTAAGATCCTTCCTGGCAGCATTCCTGCATTTGTCTTTTTATTTCTCTTTATCTTATGTTCCAGGCCGGAAAAAATGACAGAAGGCGGGAAAAAACATATGATAAGAGGAAGAAAGAAAAAGGAGACTGCCGGAAAATGGATGGAAAAGAAACAGCAAAAAGAAAACAGGTACTCGAAGGGAATGCCTTTTATGAAATAGATCTGGAATGTATGAGAAAAAAAGAAAAAAGAGAAGAGATGGAAAAGCGGGAAAGAGAAGCACGGAAACCGAAACGGTTTCGCTGAAAGAGAATTCTGGTGAAAAAAAGCCCCGGGGCGGTTGATCCGCACCCGGGGCTTTTTCTGCCCGAACATCTGGGAGGACTGAAAAAAGGTCAGCAGCCGCATCCACAGTTATTGCTGTTGCCGCATCCACAGCCGTTGTTGTTCCATCCGCCGCAGCAGAACAGAAGAATCAGAACGAGCCAGCAGTCGGAATTGCAGCCATTGTTGTTGTTGCCGCATCCACATCCGCCGCAGCAGGAGAGGAGAAGCAGAATCCAGATAATACTGCAGCCATTGTTTCCGAACAGGTTGTTGTTGGAAACACCGCATCCATTATCGCAGCCACAGCCGTTGTCACATCCGCATCCACAGTTTGTAGCAGCTAAATCACTCATGTTTGTTCCTCCAAAGGAATCATTTTGCTTACAATTCATGATATGAAAAACTGCCGGGCGGGGTTACTCTTAAAGAGAAAAATTCAAAGACCCTACAGACTGCGTCCCTGAAAATCAAAAAGCTCTTTCACCGGAATGTCAAGTGCCTCAGCGATATCGAACAGAAGATTCAACGAAATAGAGGTTTTTGTATTTGGCGCTTCGATGTTGCTCATATGGGTACGACTGATATGTACCGCCTCGGCAAGTTCGGCCTGCGTCATTCCTTTTGCTCTTCGGTAGTAGGCAATCGTAAGTCCAAGAAGGCGAAGATCGTTCAAGCGTTCGTAATTCATAGTCAGGAATCCCCCTTTTAGTTTTATAAATATAATGATAATACGTAATGATACAACGGAAAACAATCAAAAACAAGGCACTTGCACATTAAAAGTTTGCATCAACAAACGGATATACCATAGAAGCAAACCTGTGAGCGGGAAAATCAGTTTGTCATAAGGCTTAGAAAGCTCTGATATAACTGCAATCTTCCGTATCCCCACTCGCGGCTTGGATAAGTAATGGTATCAGTTCGGCCAGCGCCGCGGATCAGATAGTTTTTCAGCTCCTGCGCCGTAAAATAGCGGGATGGGGTGCGTTGAATGCCCCATTGTAGGAAGAGAGCGGCAGCACCGGATGTAATGGCAGCGGACGCGCTTGCGCCGCTCCGGTTTTCGTAGGAGCCTGCCGGTCCCGGTCCGGTGACGGAAATCCCGGGGGAAGCAAAATCGGGTTTGATTTCACCAAGCCGGGTAAAGCCGCGTCCGGATTCCGGTGAAAAACTGTTATTGGATGCCTGATAGGTGGAGGGAGACAGAACGGGAACGGTGGCGGAGGGTGTCGTCAGTGTCGTGTACGGGTCGGGTTCCAGAAAGATCACATCGGAAGTGGAAAATCCGGTAATCGGAAGCCAGACGTGGAAATCGGGAGGGGAAGGAAAGGCGCGGTAAACCTGAAGTGTCCAGATGCCGGGCGTCGGATCCAGCATGCGGATCAGGATGAGCTGGCTGCCGGTCGTCGTCTGAACGACTTCGTAGTTGACGTAGATGACGGTGCGTTCCAGAACAAAGGTGATCCTCTGTTCCTGAGTCAAAGAGACGGGAATCCGCGGAATCGTTTCTCCGCCGGGAGAGCGGAATCCGACGGAAAAAAGCTGCGGAACCTGTCCCCAGAACTCCAGGACAAAACCGCGGCTGCCTTCGGAAACGAGAAACTCCACATTTTTCGGGGAGTCATTTTCGGATACGGAGCCATAATAATGGTGAGCGGCGTTTCCCTCGTTGCCGGTGGCGCAGACCGGAATAATGCCCGGCGTATTTCCGTAGCGCGCCAGCGTCAGAGCGATGGGAAGGGTTCCGGAATGACTTCCCTGATTTGTTCCAAGTGCCAGACAGATGACCAGTGGTTTTCCCTCCCTGGCTGCGACTTCGTTTAGAAAACGCATCGCAGAGAGAAGATCATCTTCTTCAAAGACGGGAGCATTGGTGGAGACAAGATAAAAGTCTTTCAGATTCTGTTTCGCCGGTTTTAACTTAACAACAGCGAAATCGGCTTCCGGTGCAGCACCGAGAAAGCCGGCGGACGCATTCGGAGTACCGCCAGCGACTCCGGCGACGTATGTTCCGTGTCCGTCTGGATCCGTGACCGGAACGACAGAAAGAGGATCCCGGCTTCGAAGCGCATCGTCAAGGTCTGACTTTTCGTAGAGACTGCCATAGGGAAACTGCGGCGGCGGTGTGCCTGTGCGGTCGGTCTGATCCCAGATGGAAAGAATCCGGCTCTGGCCGTTGCTGCGCAGAAAGGCGGGGTGGCGGTAATCGATGCCGGTGTCCAGAAAACCCAGGATTACATTTTTGCCGGTATACCCGCCGCCGTAGAGATTCTGCGTCTGTACAATGCCGGAGACTTCTAAAGAGAGGGTGGAAAGCGGCGTGAAAAGTTTCGGGAGTCCGGTAAAAAGAATTTCACCAAAGAGATTTTCCGGGAGCAGGCTGCGCTCGAGAAAGAGAACGGAATACTGCGAATTCAGTGTAAGAAGGGCACTGGATTCCGGAAAGAGCATCTGGTACCGCTCGGACTGTGCCACGTAATTCTGAATCAGAATGTTGATGTAATCGTTGGAATAGATGATGTCCGTAAGATCCATAAAGAGATCCTTTGTTTTTGAAGGTATTGTATGCAAACCATACAGAAAAGTATGCATGCTCAAAAAAGAAATCCCCCTACCGGGTGCAAGATCTGCACGGTAAGGGGAAAGAAAACGAAATCAGTTTTCCAGAAGAGCGCTGATATCCTGCTTTGGTACTTCCATCGGATAATGACTGTCGAAGCATGCACGACAGATCGGCAGGTCACCGACCATGTTCTGGAGCTCTTCGATCGGCATGTAGCCCAGGGAGTCCGCTCCGATCTGCTGGCGGATTTCCTCGGTGGAATGGGAGCTTGCGATCAACTGCTTGTTGGAAGGCACATCGGTTCCAAAATAGCATGGATACAGGAACGGCGGGGAACTGATACGGACATGAACCTCGGTCGCACCGGCTTTTCGCAGCATCGTAATCAGATTCGAAATCGTTGTTCCGCGGACAATGGAATCGTCAACGAGGACAATTCGTTTTCCTTTTACGACGGATTCCAGAACACTCAGCTTGATTTTTACGCTGGATTCCCGTTCCTTTTGTGTCGGTTTGATAAAGGTACGGCCGACATAGCTGTTTTTGTGGAAGGCAAGACCGAACGGAATGCCGGATTCTTCGGAATAGCCTTTTGCGGAGGCAAGCCCGGAGTCCGGAACGCCGCAGACAAGATCTGCGTCAACCGGATAGGTCTTTGCAAGCGTTGCGCCGCCGCGGATTCTGGCTTCATAGACACTGATGTTGTCTATTTTGCTGTCGAGGCGGGCAAAATAAATATATTCAAAAATACAATGCGCTTTTTTTACGTCAACCGGCATAAATTCGGATTTCAGATTTCCGGTTTTGTCAAACGTTACAATTTCTCCCGGAGCGACATCGCGGACGAATTCAGCGCCGATCGAAGTGAGGGCGCAGCTTTCCGAGGCGAGAACCCAGGCGTTGTCCCGCTTTCCGATGCAGAGCGGTTTTAAGCCATATGGGTCGCGCACGCCGATGAGTTTTCTCGGGCTCATGATGACAAGGGCATAGGCGCCGCGGATTTCTTTTACCGTGCGCAGAATCGCTTCTTCTACCGTTTTGGAATGAACGCGTTCCCGCGCAATGCCGTAGGCGATGATTTCAGAGTCAATCGAAGTGTGAAAAATTGCGCCGGTGTTTTCCATCTGCTCGCGCAGTTCCATAGCGTTGACCAGATTTCCGTTGTGCGCAAGGGCGAGGGAGCCTTTCAGATAATTCAGAACGAGCGGCTGTGCATTCTCTACGGTAGTGGAACCGGTGGTAGAGTACCGGACATGGCCGATGCCGATATTGCCGGACAGCTCTTCTAATTTGGATTCTTTGAAAACTTCGTTGACAAGGCCAAGGCCTTTGTAGGATTTCACATGGCCCTTTGGACCGCTGGTGTCAGAGACGGCAATTCCGCAGGACTCTTGTCCTCTGTGCTGCAGGGCGGAAAGGCCATAGTAGATCGAAGGACTGACGTCGGCACCATCCAGATCGTAAATGCCGAAAACACCACATTCCTCCCGGAGACCGGTATCATAACAATTGTTTGACGATGGCTGCATAGGTATTCTCCTTTTTTCAGTTGTAGACCTGCATGTTTTAAAAACATTGATTATCATACTCATTTTTGCGGATGATGTCAAGAAAATCGTGATATGTATAAAATATGGTGCAGAAATTTAGGATTTCGTGGAAAATGTCGAAAATAATAAAAAATAGTAAAAAAAAGTTGCAGGAAATTCGAGATGTGTTATAATCGTTTTTGATTTTGAATGAAAGCCCCGGACAGCAGCTATGGATGAGCCATGCTTGCATGAGCGAATTCATAGATATTGGCCGGGCAAGACGACATGAGTAAGTAGGGCGATAGCCCGGATTACGAATGTTGTCAGCAGTTACGGGAGCGACGCAGGCGCGGAGTAACTGGCTTTCATCATAGAGATGTCGCCGGCAGGCGACATTTCCTTTTAGAGAAACTTGTGACGGAAAAGAAAATATCAGAAGAGAAAAACAGGAGGAAATCAATATGGCAGTAAAATATGTCTTTGTGACAGGCGGAGTAGTCTCTGGCCTTGGAAAGGGAATCACGGCGGCGTCCCTTGGACGGCTTTTAAAAGCCCGAGGATACAAAGTGACGATGCAGAAATTTGACCCGTACATCAACGTTGACCCGGGTACGATGAACCCGATTCAGCACGGCGAGGTTTTCGTTACCGATGACGGCACAGAGACAGACCTCGATCTCGGCCACTACGAGCGTTTCATCGACGAGAGCCTGGATAAAAATTCCAACGTGACGACCGGAAAAGTATACTGGTCTGTTCTGCAGAAAGAACGCCACGGTGATTTCGGCGGAGGCACCGTACAGGTCATTCCGCACATTACAAACGAAATCAAGAGCCGTTTCTACCGCGGAAAAGAAGTAGACGAGGAGCGTATTGCCATCATTGAGGTCGGCGGAACCGTCGGCGATATCGAGAGCCAGCCGTTTTTGGAGGCAATCCGCCAGTTCCAGCATGACGTCGGACACGAGAACGCCATTCTGATCCACGTTACCCTGATTCCATATCTGAAAGCTTCCGGTGAAATGAAAACAAAACCGACGCAGGCGAGCGTAAAAGAGCTGCAGGGAATCGGTATTCAGCCGGATGTCATCGTATGTCGGTCCGAGCATCCGCTGACCACTGAGATCAAAGATAAAATTGCTCTGTTCTGCAACGTTCCGTCAAGCCATGTTCTGCAGAACCTGGACGTGGAGTATCTGTATGAAGCTCCGCTTGCCATGGAGAAAGAGAACCTGGCGCAGGTTGTCTGCGAGAGCCTTCACCTTCCATGCCCGGAACCGGATCTGTCCGACTGGACCCATATGGTAGAAGCACTCCGCCATCCGAACAAAGAGGTGACGATTGCGCTCGTCGGAAAGTATATCCAGCTGCATGATGCATACCTGAGCGTTGTTGAGGCATTAAAACACGGCGGAATTGCAAGCCATGCAAACGTACACCTGAAATGGGTGGATTCCGAGCTGGTAACCGAGGAGAACGTGGCAGAGTATCTGAGCGATGTGGACGGTGTTCTGGTACCGGGCGGATTCGGAAACCGCGGTATCGAAGGCATGATCACAGCGATTCGATATGCAAGAGAGAACAAGATTCCGTTCCTCGGCCTCTGCCTCGGCATGCAGCTGACGATTGTTGAATATGCAAGAAACGTTCTCGGTTACCACGACGCACACAGCATCGAGATGAACCCGAACACCATGCACCCGGTGATCGCACTGATGCCGGATCAGGATGGAATCGAGGATATCGGCGGTACGTTACGTCTCGGCGCATATCCATGCGTCCTGGCAGACGGATCGAAGGCACAGGAGCTGTACGGTGAGAAAGAGATTTCCGAGCGTCACCGCCACCGCTATGAAGTAAACAACGATTTCCGGAAAGCACTGACCGAAAACGGCATGGTTCTCTCCGGTGTTTCTCCGGACGGAAGAATCGTTGAGATGGTAGAACTTTCAGATCATCCGTTCTACATCGCAACGCAGGCACATCCGGAGTTCAAATCCCGTCCGAACCGTCCGCATCCGCTGTTCCGCGGCCTGATTGCAGCAGCAGCCGAGTACCATGCAGCGAAATAATGGATCGAAAGTGTAGAAAATTATGTAAAATGCAGCAATAACCTAAGAAAGTAAAGAAAAATTGTAAAAAATTATATAAAAATTAAATTTGCTCTTTACAGGATGAAAAAAATAGAGTATAGTAAGGGCAATCCAAAAAGAACGGCGGGGAATGAAATGTTCCCCTCCATTCTTTTCTGGAAAACAAAAGAGAACCGAAAATAAGAAAAGGTAAAGGAAGGGAAGCCGTATGACACAGAGTAAAGAGCGTGTCATGGGAGAAGAAGGGCTGTACCGTTCTTCCTTTGAACACGACAACTGCGGTATCGGAGCAGTCGTGAACATCAAAGGTGAAAAATCCCATGCGACCGTAGAAAACGCATTAAAAATCGTAGAAAATCTTGAACATAGAGCCGGCAAAGACGCCGAGGGTAAAACAGGAGACGGAGTAGGAATCTTGTTGCAGATATCGCACAAATTCTTTTCCAAAGCCTGTTTGACCCTCGGTTTTTCATTAGGCGGAGAACGGGAATACGGCGTCGGCGTATTCTTCTTCCCACAAAATGAGCTGAAACGGAACCAGGCAAAAAAGATGTTTGAGATCATCGTGGAAAAAGAGGGACTGGAACTCCTTGGATGGAGAACCGTGCCGACCGTTCCGGAAGTTCTCGGCCATAAGGCAAGAGAGTGTATGCCTTACATCATGCAGGCATTCATCAAAAAACCGGAGGATGTGGAAAAGGGAATCGCTTTCGACCGTCGTCTGTACGTCGTACGCCGTGTTTTCGAACAGAGCAACGACAACACCTATGTGCCATCCCTTTCCAGCCGTACCATCGTATACAAAGGTATGTTCCTCGTAGGACAGCTCCGCACTTTCTTCCGTGATCTGCAGGATACAGATTATGAATCTGCCATCGCCATGGTGCATTCACGGTTCAGTACAAACACCAACCCGAGCTGGGAAAGAGCACATCCGAACCGTTTCATCGTACACAACGGTGAGATCAACACCATCCGCGGAAATGCTGACAAGATGCTGGCCCGTGAGGAGACGATGTCTTCCCCGATGCTGCAGGATGAACTTCATAAAGTGCTGCCGGTTGTCAACACACAGGGTTCTGACTCCGCGATGCTCGACAATACACTCGAGTTCCTGACCATGAGCGGTATGGATCTTCCGCTGGCTGTCATGATCACGATCCCGGAGCCATGGGCAAACAACGATACGATTTCCCAGGAGAAACGTGATTTCTATCAGTATTATGCAACGATGATGGAGCCGTGGGACGGACCGGCATCGATCCTGTTCTCCGACGGAGATGTGATGGGAGCAGTGCTTGACCGCAACGGTCTTCGTCCTTCCCGTTACTACATCACTAACGATGGATTTCTGATCCTCTCCTCTGAGGTCGGTGTTCTGGAAGTTCCGGAAGAAAAAATCGTCTTAAAAGAGCGTCTCCATCCGGGCAAGATGCTTCTCGTCAACACCGTACAGGGAAAAGTCTTAAACGATGAGGAAGTCAAAGAATATTACGCAAAGAAACAGCCGTACGGCGAATGGCTCGACAGTTATCTGGTACAGTTAAAGGATATCAAAATCCCGAATCTGCCGGTCGAAGAGTACACGAAAGAAGAGCGGATGCGCCTGCAGAAAGCGTTCGGCTACACCTACGAGGAGTACCGTTCCTCCATCGGAAAGATGGCATTAAACGGTGTCGAGGCAACCGCTTCGATGGGTATCGATACCCCGCTTGCCGTTCTCTCCCATGAGCATCAGCCGCTGTTCAACTATTTCAAACAGCTCTTCGCACAGGTAACGAACCCGCCGATCGACTGCATCCGTGAGGAGATCGTAACTTCCACAAGCGTTTACGTCGGACGTGACGGAAACCTGCTTGAGGAGGAGCCGAAGAACTGCCAGGTATTAAAGATCAACAATCCGATCCTGACCAATACCGATATGCTGAAGATCAAGAACATGAAAGTCGAAGGCTTCAAGGCAGTGACCGTTCCGATCACCTACTACAAGAGCGCACCGCTTGACCGTGCGATGGACCGCCTTTTCGTCGAGGTTGACCGTGCACACCGGGCAGGAGCCAACATCCTGATTCTCTCTGACCGCGGTGTCGATGAGAACCATGTGGCGATTCCATCCCTCCTGGCTGTATCTGCGGTTCATCAGCATCTGGTAAAAACGAAAAAGAGAACTTCTCTTGCGATTATTCTGGAGTCCGGCGAGCCGCGCGAGGTGCACCATTTCGCAACACTGCTCGGCTACGGTGCCTGCGCAATCAACCCGTATCTGGCACTCGACACGATCCATGAGCTGATCGAAGAGGGTATGATCAAGAAAGATTACTACGCAGCCGTTGAAGATTACAACCACGCAGTCATCTCTGGTATCGTAAAAATCGCAGCGAAGATGGGTATCTCCACGATCCAGTCGTATCAGGGTTCCCAGATCTTCGAGGCCATCGGTATCTCAGCAGATGTCATCGACAAATACTTCACCGGTACGGTCAGCCGTGTCGGCGGTATTACCTTGGAAGACATTGCAAAAGATGTCGATGAGCGTCATTCCCAGGCATTCGATCCGCTGGAGCTGTCTACCGATCTGACACTGGACAGTATCGGCCGTCATAAATCGAGAAGCCAGGGCGAGGAGCACCGCTACAATCCGCGCACCATTCATACACTGCAGGAGTCCACAAGACGCGGCGACTACAAGATGTTCAAAGAGTACACAGCAATGGTCGACAGCGAGGAGAGCGGCTATCTGCGGAGCCTGATGGACTTCGATTATCCGGAGCAGGGCGTTCCGCTCGAAGAAGTTGAGAGCGTAGATTCTATCGTAAAACGATTCAAAACAGGTGCGATGTCCTACGGTTCTATTTCCCAGGAGGCACATGAGACACTGGCAATTGCCATGAACCGTCTGCATGGAAAATCCAACACTGGTGAGGGCGGTGAGAGTGATGACCGTCTCGAATCCCCGGAGAGATGCTCCGCGATCAAACAGGTAGCATCGGGAAGATTCGGCGTTACCAGCAAATACCTTGTCAGTGCAAAAGAGATCCAGATCAAGATGGCCCAGGGTGCAAAACCGGGCGAGGGCGGCCACTTACCGGCCGGAAAGGTTTACCCGTGGATTGCAAAAACACGTCACTCCACACCGGGTGTATCCCTGATTTCCCCGCCGCCGCACCACGACATCTACTCCATCGAGGACCTTGCACAGCTGATTTATGACCTGAAAAACTCGAATGTGAATGCAAGAATCTCCGTTAAACTGGTATCCGAAGCAGGTGTTGGTACTGTCGCAGCAGGTGTTGCAAAAGCCGGAGCACAGGTTATCCTGATTTCCGGATATGATGGAGGAACGGGAGCAGCACCGAGAAGTTCCATCCACAATGCAGGACTTCCATGGGAGTTAGGCCTTGCCGAGACCCATCAGACGCTGATCAAAAACGGCCTCCGCAACCGTGTCATGATCGAGACTGATGGTAAGCTGATGAGCGGCCGTGACGTTGTGATTGCAGCACTCCTTGGCGCCGAGGAATTCGGTTTTGCGACCGCACCGCTTGTAACGATGGGATGCGTTATGATGCGTGTCTGCAACCTCGATACCTGCCCGATGGGTATTGCAACCCAGAACCCGGAGCTGCGCAAACGTTTCCGCGGCAAACCGGAGTACGTCATCAACTTCATGCACTTCATCGCAGAAGAGATGCGGGAATACATGGCAAAACTTGGCTTCCGCACCGTTGACGAGATGGTCGGCCGTTCCGACCTCTTAAAGAGAAATGATAAAGTGACGAACGAGCACGCAGACCGCGTAGACTTAAGCCAGATCCTGAACAATCCGTTTGCAAAAGCAGGCGAGAAGGTAACGTTCGATCCGAAAGATGTTTACGACTTCAAACTTGGCGCAACCCTGGATGAGAAGGTACTCTTAAAGAAATTCGGTCCGGCAATGGATAAGAAAGAGAAGAAGACCGTCAAAGTCGAGATCACCAACACCGATCGTACCGTGGGAACGATTCTTGGTGCCGAGATCACCAGAAAATTCGGCACCTCTCTGGAGCCGGATACGTACACCGTACAGTGCAAGGGTGCCGGCGGACAGAGCTTCGGAGCATTTATTCCAAAAGGACTGACCCTGGAACTTGAGGGCGATTCGAACGATTACTTCGGAAAAGGCCTCTCCGGCGGAAAACTGGTTGTCTACCCGCCGAAAGCAAGAAAGTATAAACCGGAAGAAAACATCATCGTCGGAAACGTTGCCCTCTACGGCGCAACGAGCGGTGAGGCGTACATCAACGGTATCGCAGGAGAGCGTTTCTGTGTCAGAAACTCCGGTGCTTACGCCGTTGTCGAGGGTGTCGGTGAGCATGGATGCGAGTATATGACCGGCGGCCGTGTCGTTGTCCTCGGCGCAACCGGAAAGAACTTTGCAGCCGGCATGAGCGGCGGTATCGCTTATGTCCTGGATGAAAAGAGCAACCTGTACCGCAATTTGAACAAGGAAATGATTTCGATTGAACTGGTAGAAAGCAAATACGATATTGCAGAGCTGAAAAACATGATTGAAAAACACGTCGCACACACCGGCTCTGAAAAAGGTAAAGAAATTCTCACACACTTTGACGAATATCTGCCGAAATTCAAGAAGATCATTCCGAATGACTATAAGCGCATGATGATGCTGAGTGCCCAGATGGAAGACAAGGGCCTTAGCAGCGAACAGGCACAGATTGAAGCATTTTACGAAAGCATGCGTAAGTAGGAGGAAGAAGAATTATGGGTAAGCCAACTGGATTTATGGAATATCAGCGCAAGACGGGAAACACCGTTGCCCCGCTTGAGCGTATCAAAAACTTTAAGGAATTTCATCTGCAGCTCCCGAAAAAGGAACAGCAGATGCAGGCTGCCCGCTGTATGGCATGCGGTGTACCGTTCTGCCAGGCGGGAACCATGATTGCGGGAATGGCCTCCGGCTGTCCGCTGCAGAACCTCGTTCCGGAGTGGAATGACCTTGTGTATCTTGGAAACTATGAGCAGGCATACCGCCGCCTCACCAAGACAAACTGTTTTCCGGAATTTACCTCCCGTGTCTGCCCGGCACTCTGCGAAGCAGCCTGTACATGCAACGTAAACGGAGACCCGGTCTGCACGAAGGAAAATGAACGCGCGATCATCGAAAACGCATGGGCAACCGGCCTGATTACGCCGCAGCCGCCGAAAGTGCGCACCGGAAAACGCGTTGCCGTTGTAGGAAGCGGTCCTTCCGGCCTTGCAGCAGCGATGCAGCTCAACCGCCGCGGCCATTCTGTTACGGTCTTTGAACGCCGCGACCGCGTGGGCGGACTTTTACGCTACGGTATTCCGAACATGAAACTCGATAAGAGCGTCATCGACCGCCGTGTGGATCTGATGAAGGCCGAGGGCATCGAGTTTGTGACGAATGCTGATATCGGAAAAGATGTAAAAGCTGACAAACTCTTAAAAGAATTTGACCGTGTCCTGCTCTGCTGCGGTGCGGCAAATCCAAGAGATATCAAGGCAGAGGGAAGAGATGCAAAGGGCATCTACTTTGCTGTCGATTTCCTGACTTCCGTAACGAAGAGTCTTCTGGATTCCAATTTTGAGGATCATGCCTACATCGATGCCAAGGGCAAACACGTTGTTGTCATCGGAGGCGGCGACACCGGTAATGACTGTGTCGGAACTTCCATCCGTCTCGGTGCCAAATCTGTGACACAGCTTGAGATGATGCCGAAAGCACCGGATCAGCGTGCCGAGAACAATCCGTGGCCGGAGTGGCCGAAGATCTGCAAGACGGATTACGGCCAGGAAGAGGCAATCGCCGTATTCGGCCATGATCCGCGGATTTACCAGACAACCGTAACGGAATTTATCAAAAACAAAAAAGGTGAAGTCTGCCAGATCAAGACCGTAAAACTGACACCGAAAAAAGATGAGAAATCCGGCCGCATGATGATGGTTCCGGTTGAGGGAACCGAAGAGATTCTCCCGGCAGATCTCGTTCTTATTGCAGCAGGCTTTTTAGGATCCCAGAAATATGTGACCGATGCATTTAAAGTGGAAGTCAACCAGCGCACCAACGTGAAGACAGATGACGGAAAATACCAGACAACAAAAGAAAATGTCTTCACCGCAGGCGATATGCACCGCGGCCAGTCCCTGGTCGTATGGGCGATCCGCGAGGGACGCGAGGCAGCAAAGGCAGTCGATGAATCCCTGATGGGATACACGAATCTCTAAGTTTTTCTTGACAAAACACGCGAAAAACTGCTATAATATGCCCAAAACAAGGGTGTTTTTACGCAAGGTGTCTTTCTGCCCTGCCGCGTGAAAACACCCTTTTCGTTTAGAATCGTCTTTGATAAAGGAGAGAATCGATATGGCAAAGTATACGAAGGAAGCGATCCTTCAGATGGCGGAGGAAGAAGATGTTGAATTTATCCGCCTGCAGTTTACCGATATGTTTGGAATGATGAAAAATATGGCCATCACCGCCGGACAGCTGGAAAAAGCCCTGAATAATCAGTGCGTTTTCGATGGCTCTTCGTTCGAAGGATTTGTCACCATCGAGGAAGCAGACATGTTTCTGCACCCGGATCTCGACACCTTTGCAATACTTCCGTGGCGTCCGCAGCAAGGAAAGGTTGCAAGATTGATCTGTGATGTGTATGATAGAGAGGGGAATCTTTATGCAAAGAGTTCCCGAACCATCCTTCAGAAGGTAATTTCCGAAGCGAAAGCGATGGGTTATGAGTTTGAAATCTCACCGGAGTGTGAATTTTTCCTGTTCCACACCGATGAGGACGGCGGAGCAACGAGTGTAACGCACGACAAAGGCGGTTATCTGGATCTTGGACCGCTGGACCTGGGAGAAAACGCGCGGCGCGATATGGTGCTGACTCTCGAAGAAATGGGAATCGACGTTGAGTCTTCCTTCCACGAGGTAGCGGCAGGCCAGCACGAACTGGATTTCTGTCCGGCTGCAGCACTTCGGACGGCAGATCAGCTGATGACTGCCAAATTTGCTATCCGTACGATTGCAAAACGTCATGGTCTTCACGCAACCTTTATGCCAAAACCAAAAACCGGAGTTCACGGATCGGGTCTTCATCTTTCCTTCTCCCTGTTTCAGGAGGGAAAAGATGTGTTTGCCGACAAATCCGATGAATACGGGCTCAGCAAAGAGGCATATTACTTTATGGGCGGACTGATGAAACACATCAGCGGAATCGCAGCGATTACCAATCCGCTTGTAAACTCCTACAAACGTCTGACACCGGGATACGGTGCACCGATCTACGTGGCATGGTCTGCAAAGAACAGAAGCCCGCTGATCCGCATTCCGCTGACGGGAGACGGTATCATGGCCATTGAGCTTCGATGCCCGGATTCGGCAGCCAATCCGTACCTGGCACTTGCTGTCTGCATGGCAGCAGGACTTGACGGTATCAAACAGAAAATCGTTCCGCCGTCCCCGGTGGACCGCAATATTTCCGATCTGACAGAAGAAGAACGAAACGCGATGCAGATCACCCTTCTCCCGGGAAGCCTTGGAGAAGCGGTCGCAGAGTTAAAGAAAGACGATTTTCTGTGTCAGGTACTCGGCCAGGAATTTGTGAATGGATATATCAATGCCAAAGAAGAAGAGTGGCATGAGTATCTCCGTCAGGTATCCGACTGGGAGACCGAGAAATATCTGTACCGTATTTAGACGACGAAGGGGCCTGAAAATGCATGAGCAGCATAGTGATAGTACTTCCCAAAATAGAAGATGGAAAGCGCATCCGGGATATTCTGGCAAAAAGAGGATATGAAATCGATGCTGTCTGTTCGACAGCGGCAGCGGCGCTCGGAGAGATGAACAACTTAAACGGCGGTATCGTCATCTGCGGCTACAAGCTCCCGGATATGTTTTTTACGGATCTGAATGAGTGTATGCCGTCCGGCTTCCAGATGCTTCTGATTGCATCGAGCCGCGCATTAAGTGCGGTGGAGGGAACCGGAATCATGGCGGTTACGATGCCGCTTTCCGTGTACGAGCTGGTTAATACACTGGAGATGATGCTGCAGAGTGCGGCACGGCGCAGAAAGAAAGAGCGGGCAAAGCCCAAGGTGCGCAGCGCCGAGGAACAGCACATCATCGATCGTGCAAAAAGCCTTCTGATCGAACGAAATCACATGACCGAGTCGGAGGCCCATCGCTACATGCAGAAATGCAGCATGGACAGCGGCACCAATCTGGTTGAAACGGCACAGATGGTGCTGACGCTTTTGACAGAGTAAGAAAAAGTGAAAAGGAGCGACATAATAATGTTCAAAATCAATGACAATTATCTGAAATTGCCGGGAAGCTATCTGTTTTCCACCATTGCAAAAAAAGTTGCAGCTTACACCGAGGCAAATCCGGACGCGAAAATCATCCGTCTTGGAATCGGCGACGTAACCCAGCCGATCGCACCGGCGATCATTGAAAAGCTGCACGGAGCAGTGGATGAGATGGGACACGCAGAGACCTTCCACGGATATGCACCAGATCTTGGATATGCTTTCCTTCGCGATACCATCGCAAAAAATGATTATCAGGACAGAGGATGCGATATCTCATCTGATGAAATTTTTGTATCGGACGGCGCAAAATGCGACTGTAGCAACATTCAGGAGATCTTCAGCCTGGACAACAAGATCGCTGTATGCGACCCGGTTTATCCGGTTTATGTAGACTCCAACGTAATGGCAGGCCGTGCCGGTGACTACGACGCAGCAACCGAGCGTTTCACGAATGTGATTTACATGCCGTGTACCGCAGAAAACAACTTCACCCCGGAGCTCCCGAAAGAAACCCCGGATCTGATTTATCTGTGCTTCCCGAACAACCCGACCGGCGCTATGGTTTCCAAAGCCGAGCTGCAGAAATGGGTTGATTATGCAAATAAAGTAGGAGCCATCATCCTGTATGATGCTGCATACGAGGCATATATCTCAGAAAAAGACATTCCGCATTCCATCTATGAGTGCGAGGGTGCAAGAACATGTGCCATCGAAATGCGCAGCTTCTCCAAGAACGCAGGCTTTACCGGTATGCGTCTTGGATTCACCGTTATCCCGAAAGACATCAAATCCGGCGATGTGACTCTGCACAGCCTGTGGGCACGCCGTCACGGAACGAAATACAACGGAGCTCCGTACATCATCCAGAGAGCCGGCGAGGCTGTTTACTCTCCGGAAGGAAAAGCACAGTTAAAAGAGCAGGTTGCTTACTACATGAAGAACGCAAAAGTCATCTACGACGGATTAAAAGGCGCAGGCTACACCGTATCCGGCGGCGTCAACGCTCCGTATATCTGGCTGAAAACACCGGGAAATATGACTTCCTGGGAGTTCTTTGATCACCTGCTTGCAGACGCAAACGTAGTCGGAACACCAGGATCAGGCTTCGGCCCGAGCGGAGAAGGCTACTTCCGTCTGACTGCATTCGGTACGTATGAGAATACAGTGGAGGCAGTGGAGAGAATCAAAAAACTGTAAATTGTGTGCGAAATACCAATAAAACGGAATTTCTGCGCAATTTTATAAACACGCGAAAAAATAATTTTGTATAGATAAAATTCATGAAAAATGCATTAGAATTTATATGAAATCCGTAAAAATTAGGTGTTTACAAATGCAAAACTGCTGTGCTATAATGCACAGTATGAAAAAGGCAGTGAAGGAAACTCCGTATGCGGAATCTGACAGGAAGCCGATGTCACCGACTGAGAGCATCAGCATGGAGGAAACATACAATGGGGAACATTCCGGAGCCGGTCTGCTGAACATGAGATCCGAACAGGAAATCAAGTAGGCAGATCCGTGATACGCGTTAAGTATAAATGAGTGGGCGTTTTCCCTCGGAAAACCGGAGAGAAAAACGCAATGCGGGTGGTACCGCGGGAACATAAAATATCCCGTCCCGGAACAGTAGTTAAAAAACTGTTCCGGGACTTTTTTATTTGAAAAAGCAATCCGGGACAGGCGAGAAAGAGAGGAGAACAAGACATGGAATTTATGACAGGCGTAAAGAAAAAAGAAGACATCTCCGTAAAAACTCTGCTGGAGATACCGGAAGGCACAGAAGTAAAACTCGAAGGAGCCGTACACATCATCCGTGACATGGGCGAGGTTGCCTTTGTCATCTTAAGAAAGAGCGAGGGACTCGTTCAGTGTGTGTACGAAGAAGGAAGTGTTGACTTCCCGCTGAAAGATCTGAAAGAGGAATCGGCAGTTGCCGTAACCGGAACGGTCAAAAAAGAGGACCGCGCACCGGGCGGCGTCGAAGTCAGGCTGCAGACCATCACCGTTCTTTCCGAGCCGACCGAGCCAATGCCGCTCGCAGTCAACAAATGGAAAATGAACACCTCCCTTGAAGCAATGCTGAACATGCGGCCGATCGCTCTTCGAAACGTCAGAGAGCGTGCAAAATTCCGCATCCAGGAAGGCGTGGTACGGGCGTTCCGTGATTTCCTTCATTCCCAGGGATTCACCGAAATCCATACACCGAAGATCGGCGCGAAAGGCGCTGAAGGCGGCGCAAACATCTTCAAGTTGGAATATTTCCACCGCCCGGCTGTCCTGGCACAGAGCCCGCAGTTCTACAAACAGATGCTTGTCGGCGTGTTTGACCGTGTCTTTGAAGTCGGACCGGTTTTCCGTGCAGAGAAACACAACACGAAACGTCATCTGAACGAGTATACCAGCCTTGACTTTGAGATGGGCTACATCGAGGATTACACCGACATCATGGCAATGGAAACCGGATTTTTACAGTACATGGTGGAGCTTCTTAAAGAGGATTACGCAAAAGAGCTGGAGATCCTGAAAGTTATGCTTCCAAAGACAGAAGAAATCCCAACTGTACCGTTCACGAAAGCGAAAGAGCTGGTAGCCGAGAAATACAACCGAAAGATCCGCAACCCGTTCGACCTTGAGCCAGAGGAGGAGCTTCTGATCGGCCAGTATTTCAAAGAGGAGTACGATGCAGACTTCGTATTCGTCACCGAATATCCGTCGAAAAAGAGACCGTTCTATGCGATGGACGACCCGGAGGATAAGAGATACACAAAGAGCTTCGACCTGCTGTTCCACGGTCTGGAGATTACAACCGGAGGCCAGCGTATCCACGATTACAAGATGCTCTCTGAAAAGATCGCAGCCCGCGGCATGACAGAAGAGGGCATGGAGCAGTATTTAAGTGCTTTCAAACACGGTATGCCGCCGCACGGAGGTCTTGGCATCGGTCTGGAGCGTCTAACCATGAAGCTGATCGGTGAGGACAACGTCCGCGAGACAACGCTGTTCCCGCGTGATCTTACAAGACTGGAGCCGTAAGCGGATCCTGCTGGAAAATGAAAAAGGAGAATGAGTGAAATGGCAAATGTGATTTCAGATGAAACGATGGAATATGTCGGCATCCTGGCAAAGCTGGAATTAAAGGATGAGGAAAAAGAATCCGCACGGCAGGATATGCAGAAGATGCTGGATTATGTAGATAAATTAAACGAGCTCGACACCAGCAAGGTCGAGCCGATGACCCACATTTTCGAGATGGGAAATGTATTCCGCGAGGATGAAGTAACCAATGGCGACGACCGCGATGCAATGCTTACCAATGCACCGGAAGTCAAAGAGGGCCAGTACAAGGTTCCGAAAACGGTAGAATAGCAGGAGGAGATTGATATGGAAATCAAAGATATGACAGCAGTACAGCTTTCTGCCGCAATCAAAGAAGGAAAGATCACTGTAGCGGACGCTGTAGAAGCGTCTCTTGCGGCAGTCAAAGCATCGGAAGAATCAATTCACGCATTCCTTCTTGTGGATGAAAAGGGTGCAAGAGCACGCGCGGCAGAAGTGCAGAAGAAAATTGACGCAGGAGAGCTCACCGGTCCGCTGGCCGGCGTTCCGATTGCGGTCAAGGACAACATCTGTACGAAAGGTCTTGCGACGACGTGTGCATCAAAGATCCTGCAGAACTTTGTTCCGACGTACGATGCAGAGGTTATCACACGGCTCGAAGAGGCGGGAGCCGTTATCATCGGAAAGACAAACATGGATGAGTTTGCGATGGGAAGTACGACAGAGACTTCCGCGTACGGCGTGACGAAAAATCCATGGAACACCGAACACGTTCCAGGCGGTTCCTCCGGCGGTTCCTGCGCAGCCGTTGCAGCAGGAGAAGTACCGATGGCACTTGGCTCCGATACCGGCGGATCGATCCGTCAGCCGAGTTCCTTCTGCGGCGTAACCGGCATGAAACCGACGTACGGCACCGTTTCCCGTTACGGACTGATCGCTTATGGTTCCTCCCTTGACCAGATCGGACCGGTCGCAAAGGATGTGACAGACTGTGCAGCACTGCTGCAGACGGTCGCTTCGTATGATGCAAAAGATGCGACATCGATGAAACGCGACGATTACGATTTCATGAGCGCTTTAAAAGAAGATGTCTCCGATCTGAAAATCGGTATTCCGAACAGCTGCTTCGGCGAAGGCCTGGATCCGCAGGTGAAGGAATCCATTTTAAAAGCTGCCGATGTCCTGAAGGCACGCGGAGCAGAAGTAGAGTATTTCGATCTCGACCTCATTGATTATGCCATTCCGGCTTACTACGTTATTGCATCCGCTGAGGCAAGCTCCAACCTGGAACGCTTCGACGGCGTGAAATACGGCTTCCGTGCCAAAGAGTACGAAGGACTCCACGATATGTATAAGAAGAGCCGTTCTGAGGGCTTCGGTCCGGAGGTGAAACGACGGATTATGCTGGGAAGCTTCGTCTTAAGCTCCGGTTACTACGATGCGTATTATCTGAAAGCACTGCGCACGAAAGCCCTGATTAAAAAAGAGTTTGACCGCGCATTTGAAAAATACGATATGATTTTAAGCCCGGCAGCACCATCGACCGCACCGCGTCTTGGCGATTCGCTTTCGGATCCTTTACAGATGTATCTGGGCGACATTTACACCGTATCGGTCAACCTCGCCGGCCTTCCGGGCATCACCGTTCCGTGCGGCATGGATGACAAGGGGCTTCCGATCGGCATGCAGCTTATCGGAGACTGTTTCTCAGAGAAAAAACTGTTCCGTGCAGCATACACCTATGAGCAGGCACGCGGTGCATTCGGGCAGCCAGAAAAATGGTAAGGAGGAAGCAAAACAATGTCAAAACAGTATGAAACCGTCATCGGACTTGAAGTACATGTGGAGCTTGCGACGAGAACAAAAATTTTTTGCGGCTGCTCTACCGCATTCGGCGGTGCGCCGAACACCCACACCTGCCCGGTCTGCACCGGTATGCCGGGATCCCTTCCGGTATTAAATAAGAAGGTTGTCGATTACGCCCTGCGCGTCGGACTGGCTGCAAACTGCAAAATCAACCAGCTCTGCAAATTCGACCGGAAGAACTATTTCTACCCGGACAACCCGCAGAACTATCAGATTTCCCAGCTGTATCTGCCGATCTGCCACGATGGATATGTCGAGATTGACACCGCAGCGGGAAAGAAGAAAATCGGCATTCATGAGATCCACATGGAGGAGGATGCCGGAAAGCTGATCCACGATGAGTGGGAGGATTGCTCACTCGTCGACTACAACCGAAGCGGCGTTCCGCTGATCGAGATTGTATCCGAGCCGGATATGCGCTCTGCGGAAGAGGTTATCGCTTATCTGGAAAAACTGCGTATGATGATTCAGTATCTCGGCGCATCCGACTGCAAACTGCAGGAGGGCTCGATGCGTGCCGATGTCAACCTTTCGGTCCGTGAGGTTGGAAGTGAGAAATTCGGAACACGTACCGAAATGAAGAACCTGAACTCCTTTAAGGCAATCGGAAGAGCGATCGAGGGAGAGCGTGCAAGACAGATCGAGCTGATCGAGGAAGGAAAAGCCGTTGTCCAGGAGACCCGCCGCTGGGACGACAACAAAGAGTATTCCTACGCGATGCGTTCGAAAGAGGATGCGAAGGATTACCGCTACTTCCCGGACCCGGATCTGCCGCCGGTGCACATTTCCGACGAGTGGATCGACCGCATTGTGAAATCCATGCCGGAATTCCAGCCGGAAAAACAGGCACGCTACGTGGAGCAGTACGGACTGCCGCAGTACGATGCGGGCATTCTGACCGGTTCCAAGAAGCTGTCCGATCTCTTTGAGGAGACGACGGCGCTCTGCGGCAAACCGAAAAAAGTGGCAAACTGGCTGATGGGCGAGACCTTACGTCTCTTAAAGGAGAACGGCCAGGAGCCGGAGGATCTGCAGTTTTCACCAAAGCATCTGGCATCCCTGATCGAACTGGCAGAAGCCGGATCGGTCAATAACCAGGTGGCAAAAGAGGTATTTGAGCAGATCTTTGCAGAGGATGTCGATCCGGAAGCATACGTCGAGGAGCACGGATTGAAAACCGTAAACGACACCGGCCTTCTGGAAGAAACCACGAGAAAAGTTCTGGAAAACAACCCTGGCCCGGTAGAGCAGTACAAATCCGGAAAGACAAAAGTCCTCGGATTTCTGGTCGGCCAGGTCATGAAAGAAATGAAAGGTAAAGCCAACCCGGCAGCAGCAGGAGAGCTGCTGCAGAAGCTGCTGTCTGAATAAAGAAAACAAAATTGCACGAATGGAGGCCTGGAAATGGTCTCCATTTTTCTGCCCGAAAAATCAAAGAAAATGCATAATCTGCCTCCTTTTGGGAAATTCTTTATAAAGAAACCGGAAGAGATAAAAAGACGATACAAAATCCGGAAAAAGGAGGTTTCTTTACATGAAAGGACTGGATTACACCGCACTCACCGTTGCAATCATCGGAGCCGTCAACTGGGGCTTGATCGGATTCTTCCGTCTCGACCTCGTCGCCCTGATCTTCGGAAACATGACGTGGCTGAGCCGCATCATCTACGCGGTTGTCGGCATCTGCGGCCTCTACCTGATCTCCGTCTACGGAAGAATTTCCGACCACGTACTGGGACAGGCGTAAGAACAGGAACCCTCTCATATACGCAGAGAAAGGCGGTATGAGAGGGTTTTCTTTTGCTGTTTTAGGAAGGACAAAACAAATATTGCGGCCCTCTGTATGGTTTTGAGCAGGGATATGGATCAGAAAAAGAAAAAATACCGGATGCTTCTGATGCAGCTTTCCTGTGCCGTTCTTCTGGCGAGTGATGCCGCAGCGTGGGCATTCCGCGGAGGTCCGGGGAGTCTGGAAAGAGGTATTGTGTATGTGAGTAACTATCTGGTTTGAATGTGATAGATCTTGCTGAATGGATTGCCCTTGCAGCAATTTTTATATTAATGTGCAGACGCAGAAATATCATATTGTAAAGACAACATCGCAGAGTGCAGCCCAAATGGGGGAATATGAGATCATAGACGATTTTGGCGGGCATGCGAAGTGCATGGCAGAGAAAATGTGCATGGAATCACAACTGGAAGAAACTGCTGCATTTATCGATCTCAATACGCTGGAAGAGCGGCTCGCCGGAAAAAACAGTATCATACACGAATTTATCGATAAAAAAACAGGCTGGTGCCGGAGCAGATTCATTCCTGTTGATTACGATGAAAATGGAAGGCTTCTGCATGTGCTGTTTTGTATTGAGTGTATCGAAGAAGAGAAAAAACGTGAGAACCGCTTGATTTATCTGGCACAGACGGATCTTATGACGGGATTGTATAACCGTGGAAGCGGGGAAAGACAGATTTCCCATCTGCTGCAGGAAAAAACAGGAGGTCTGCTTTGCCTGATTGATTGTGACAAATTCAAAACAATCAACGATACGTATGGACACTCGACAGGGGATAAGGTTATTATCGCCGTTGCAGAGACGATGCAGAAATCCTGCCGGGACAAGGACGTAGTTCTGCGCCTCGGGGGTGACGAGTTTGCAGTCTTTATGCCGGAAATGCGGGAGAAAGCGGCGGCAGAGAGATTTTTCGAAAGACTTTTTTATAACATCAGCCAGATTACGATTGCGGAAATGAAGGGGAAGCAGATAGAAATCAGCCTGGGTGCCTGTTTCTGCGAGGCATCGGAAGAAGTTTCTTTTGACCAGCTGTACAGAAAGGCGGACCGGGCAATGTATCAGAGTAAAAAGAAACAGGGATACAGTGCCTCCATTTATGAAGAATGGATGAAAAGCAATTAGAACAGGACAAGGCAGGAGAGATACCAGATGAACATCATTTGTGTAGACGACGAACAAATACAGAGGGACTGGAAGGGATGGAAGCCTTAAAGCTCTTCGGGAGCAGTGTGGAAGCCTAGGAATGGGCAAAGGAGCATCCGGTGCCGGGAAATTTGCGAGAAACATCAAAACGGAAGCAGAGTTTCCGAACTCTCAGAGGAATATGCTTTATCGGAAAAGAGCATTCAGCGGATCCTGCGCTGCACAGCAGCAGACGGAAAAAATACGGACTGAATACAAAAACGGAAAGACAGCCATGGAAGAACCCCCGGGCTGTCTTTTGTATTTCTGTTGCTTTTTTTCCGTTTTTCCTTGCATTTCAGAAAGATGCTGTTATAATAAGGGAAAGTGAATAAATATACATTACATGAGGAGAGAAGGAGATTATTATGAAAATGAATTTTGCAAAAAAAGCAACAGCACTTGCAATGTCCGTTTTGTTTGCTGTTTCGATGGCAGGCTGCGGAAGTTCTGCATCTACCGCAAAGAAAGTAGAAGTAACATCCGTAGAGGATCTGGCAGATCTGAAGATTGGTGTACAGACCGGAACAACAGGTGATTCTCAGGCGAGCGATGCCGTTAATGCAGATTCCCAGATGCAGCGTTACAACAAAGGCGCCGATGCTATTCAGGCACTGAAAAACGGAAAGATTGACTGTGTTGTCATCGATTCCCTGCCGGCAGAAAAATTCGTTGCAGCAAACGATGATCTGAAAATTGTAGAAGGCATTTTTGATACCGAAGAGTACGCGATGTGCTTCAAAAAAGGAAATGAGTTAAGAGACGAGTTCAACACTGCATTGGCAGAGCTGAAAGAGGACGGAACTCTTGATGAGATCATGAGCAACTACATTGGTGATGAAGTCGGCCAGCATCCGTATGAGTCCCCGGCAGACGTGGACCGTTCCAACGGAACGCTTACCATGGCAACCAACGCTGAGTTCGAGCCGTGGGAGTACAAAGAGGGAAATGATATCGTTGGTATCGATGCCGACATTTCCAAGGCAATCTGCGACAAGCTTGGTTATGAGCTGAAAATCGAGGATATGTCATTTGAAACCATCCTTGCATCTGTCAACAGTGGAAAAGCAGACTTCGGCGCAGCCGGAATGACCGTTACTCCAGAACGGGAAGAAAGCGTTGATTTCACGGATACTTATGCAGATGCAACACAGGTTGTCATCGTCAGAAAGTAATAACATAGTGATAAGGACTGCGAGAGTACGAAGTACGGGGCAATCTGGAATCAGGGGATAGAAACGAGCGGCTGTCCGCCAGACAAAAGGCGCGGCCGTTCGTTTTTCGATTGCGCTGTAAGGAAACTGCCGGTTGCAGATCCCGCAGTTAAAAACACAAAGGAGAGATGTGTCATATGGAAAATTTACATCATCAGTTCAACCGCTACTTTGTAGACAATGGTGCTACAGAATGGTGGCTGACCGGTCTGAAGACGACACTGCTTGTCACGGTGCTTGCGCTGTGCATCGGTGTTGTGCTCGGACTTCTTATCGCACTGATCCGCTCGACACACGAGCAGACCGGTAAATTAAAACTTCTGAACATCGTTGCGCGCGTCTATCTGACGATCATCCGCGGAACGCCGTCCATGATTCAGATCCTGTTTTTCTATTCGGTTATTTTTGCAACCGTAAACCTGAACAATATCGTGATCGGCGGAATCGCATTTGGTATCAATTCCGGTGCATACGTTGCTGAGATTTTCCGTTCCGGAATTATGTCTGTGGACAAAGGACAGACGGAAGCAGGACGAAGCCTTGGCTTAAATTCTGCACAGACCATGCGTCTCATCATCATTCCGCAGGCGTTTAAAAATGTTCTTCCGGCGCTGATTAATGAGATGATCGTGCTGTTAAAAGAGACTGCCATCATCGGCTATATCGGAACCATTGATATTACAAAGGCAGCGACCCTGGTACAGAGCCGTACGTACGATGCACTGGTTCCGCTTCTTTCCGCAGCGATTTTTTATCTGATTCTTGTTATGATTCTGACCTATTTCATGGGAAAACTGGAAAGGAGACTGCGTAAGAGTGACCACTAATGAAAAAGTATTAATCAAAGTTGAAAATCTGCAGAAGAGCTTCGAGGATAATAAGGTTCTGGACGGGATCAGTACAGAGATCCATCAGGGAGAGGTTGTCGCTGTCATCGGTCCTTCCGGTTCCGGAAAATCGACCTTTCTGCGTTCCTTAAACCGTCTGGAAATTCCAACCGGCGGAAAAATTTATTTCGAGGGCGTTGACATCACGGCGCCGGAAACCGATATCGACCATGTACGACAGAGAATTGGAATGGTATTTCAGCAGTTCAACCTGTTTCCGCATAAAACCGTCAAGGAAAATATCATGCTCGCCCCGGTGACATTAAAGCTGATGACACCGGAAGAAGCAGCGAAAAAAGCGTTGGAGCTCTTAAACCGCGTTGGACTGCCGGATAAAGCAGATGCTTACCCGGGAAGCCTTTCCGGCGGTCAGAAACAGCGAATCGCCATTGCACGCGCCCTTGCGATGAACCCGGATGTCATGCTGTTTGACGAGCCGACCTCCGCACTCGACCCGGAAATGGTAGGGGAGGTTCTTGAAATTATGAAGGAACTTGCTGAATCAGGCATGACGATGGTTGTCGTAACACATGAAATGGGTTTTGCAAGAGAAGTGGCAACCCGCGTGATCTTTATCAACGAGGGAAATATTCAGGAGGAGAATACGCCGCAGGAGTTCTTCGCAAATCCGCAGCATCCCCGGCTCAAAGAGTTTTTATCGAAAGTATTATAATAAAAAACGCTGTTCTGTATCATCAAAACACAGAACAGCGTTTTTGCATCTTATTTGGAAATCGGGCGGGTGGCTTCTTTCAGCCACTCTTTTTCGTCTCCTTCTAGATAAGGAGAAATCTTTTCATATACTTCTTTGTGGTAGTTGTTCAGCAGTTCCACATCTTTTTCGGTCATATACTGTGTGTCAATACCGTCAAGATCGATCGGAACCATGGTAACGAACTCAAAGCACATGAACTGGCCGTACATGTTCTTTTCTGCTTTGCGGCAGAGCATCAGGTTCTCAGTACGGATGCCGTGGCTTCCTTCGATATAGATACCCGGTTCATCGGAAGTAAGCATGCCCTCCTCAAGAACGGCGTTTTCCATCCGCTCCGGAACCATTTTCCAGCGGAAACCGTTTGGACGCTCATGTACATTTAAAAGATAACCGACACCGTGGCCGGTTCCGTGATTGAAGTCAAGACCTCTCTCCCAGAATGCCTGTCTTGCAAGGTAATCAAGGTTGATACCGATGCAGCCGTGGAGGAATTTTGCATTTCCAAGACGAAGGGTTCCCATCGCAGTGATGGTGAAATGTTCTTTTTCTTCCTCGGTCAGCGGTCCAACTACGATTGTTCTGGTAATATCGGTCGTTCCCTCATAATACTGTCCGCCGGAGTCCACTAGGTACATGCCTTTTGGCTGCAGAACAGAGAAATTGTCTTTCGTTGCCTGATAATGGCACATAGCAGCATTCGGGCCGTAAGCGGAAATCGTTCCGAAACTTGGCTCAATAAAGCCTTCCTGCTCCTTCCGGAAGGATTCCAGTTTTTCAGCAACGGAAACCTCATCCATTGGGATCTTACCGATATTCTTCTTTAACCAGTATACGAAACGGGTAACGGCAACGCCGTCTTTGATGTGGGCTTTTCGGATGTTTTCCATCTCAACCGGTGTTTTGACTGCTTTTAAAGAAGAAGCCGGGTTCATGACATTGACAATCGTATTGCTGCCCATGACACTCTGGCAGATCGTGTAGTTGACTTTGGCTTTTTCCAGAAGAATGGTTTTTCCTGTGATGCCGGAAACAAAATCATAAACAGCATCGTATGGATGAAGGGAAATGCCAAGATCAGCAAGATACTGTTTTACTTTCTCATTTAAGGTTTCTTCCTGAATGAACAGATGACTCTCGGTTTCTGTCAGTACGAGATAGGAGAGAACAACCGGGTTGCATGGAATATCGTTTCCACGGATATTCAGCATCCAGGCGATATCATCCAGTGCAGTCAGAATATGCACTTCGGCACCGTTCTCTTTCATCTTTTCGCGTACTTTTGCAAGACGCTCCGCAGCGGATTCACCGGTATATTTTGCATCAAGGATCCACACGGGTTCTGCGGAAAGTGCCGGGCGGTCCGACCAGATCTCACCGATCAGGTCGCTTCGATAGGAAAGAAAACGCTCCGGAAGTGTTTTCTCCAGTGCTTCGCCGAGCATTTCATTGACAACGCGGCCGTCAAAACCAATGGTCATGCCCTCTTTTGTATTTGCCGCCAGGTATTCCTCTACCGTCGGAACGCCTTCCTGGCCCATTTTCATTAAGGTAACGCCGGTTCCGGCAAGTTCTTTGGCTGCCTGTACGAAGTAGCGGCCATCGGTCCAGAGGCACGCTTCG
The DNA here is from genome assembly GCF_003479185.1 of Blautia sp. AF17-9LB. NCBI lineage: Bacteria > Bacillati > Bacillota > Clostridia > Lachnospirales > Lachnospiraceae > Blautia > Blautia sp. AF17-9LB. The sequence continues at coordinate 247,253 of NZ_QUGU01000001.1, read as the reverse complement.
TCCTGCGTAATCACAGCAGTTCCGGCAGAACCGGTAAAACCGGTAATATACGTTCTTGCTTTAAAGTAAGTTCCTACATATTCGGATTCATGATAATCGGCGGTCGGAACCAGATAAGCGTCCACGCCGTATGCTCTCATTTTTTCGCGGAGAGCAGCTAATCTTTCTGGTATCATAGTTTTTTCCTCATCTTTCTTTTCGAAAAATAATGTCGACATTTTTAAATGGGATGCCAACGTTTTTATTCTATCACATTTTCCAAATCTGTCAAAGTGATGATTGAGAATTTGTCTCACTGTTTTCCTGTTTTTGCGAAAATTTTTGTGCATTTGGAGATTTTTCCTATTTTTCAAGAGCTTTTTTGTACCATTTTCTGTACAAAAGAAGTAAGATAGGAAGAAGGAAAAAGCGTGGTGAAACTACGCGAAGAAGCAGAAACTATGTAAGAAAGGGGGACATACTGTAATGCATACAATATGTCTGAAAGACAACTGGACCTTAACGGTCCTTGGAAAAAATGTTTACGATATTCCGGAGACTCCAATTGAGACAAAGGTTCCGTCTACCGTTTACGGCACACTTCTGGAAAAAGGTCTGATCCCGGATCCGTTTTATCGTGACAATGAACTCGACGCACTGAAACTGATGGAGAACGATTTCGCATACGAGACAGAAATCGTGATCGGAGAGGAAGACAGAAAAGCGGACCGCCTGTTTTTACATTTCGACGGAATTGATACGATCGCGGATGTTTATTTGAACGGAGAGAAAATCGGCTCCGCAGACAACATGAACCGTGTCTGGGAGTACGATATTACCGATCTTGTTGCAGGTGATGCAGCCGATACCGTATATCAGGTAAAAGTGATTCTGCATTCCCCGACCAAATTCATTGCGGAAGAAGATACAAAATGCCCGGTTGGCGGATCCTCCGATGCAATGCCGGGATTCCCGCATATCCGTAAAGCAGCGTGCATGTACGGCTGGGACTGGGGCCCGCGTCTTCCAGATGCAGGACTGTTCCGTGAAGCTTCCGTTCTCGCAGTAAAAACAGCCCGTCTGGCGCAGGTATTTGTAGGCCAGGAGCATCACGTAACCGGAAAAACGGTTCACGGAAACGTTGTTGATTCTGTTCGCCTGACGGCAGATGCTGAGATCGAGTGGATGCCGGGAGTTACCAACGGAAATGTAAAAATTGTCATGACGGTTACTTCTCCGGATGGAAAAACCGTTCTGACCGCAGAAAGCGGCAGCATCGATCCGCTGACCCATTCAGCACCGGCAAAGAATCTGACTGGTCTTACGTGTGAGCTTCGCAGCAACCATGTACAGGCTTCTCTTACCGTAGAAAATCCGGAGCTGTGGTGGCCGAACGGTTACGGCGCACAGGCACTGTATCAGGTAAAGGTAGCGCTTGTTGCAGAGGATACCCTGGATACCTGGGAGAAAAAAATGGGTCTTCGCACCATCACGGTCAATACCGATCCGATGGAAGATGAAGTTTATGATGAGCACATGACCGGACAGGCACCAGATTACGACGACGGCGACAACATGGTTATGACAAACGGTGAGAAGAAAGTAATTATCACCGATAAAGCAGCAAAGACGGTAAAAGGCCGCAACTTTGCATATGAAATCAACGGACTGCAGATTTTCGCGATGGGCGCGGATTACATTCCGGAGGATAATATTTTAACCCGCCAGACGAGAGAACGTACCGATCTGCTGTTAAAATCTGCACAGGAAGCAAACTTCAATTCCCTGCGTATATGGGGCGGCGGATACTTCCTCGATGACTTCTTCTATGATGTCTGCGATGAGAGAGGACTTCTGATCTGGCATGACTTCATGTTTGCCTGCGCTTCCTATGAGCTGTCAGATCATTTTGAGGAGAATATCTCCACAGAAATCCGTCAGAATGTACGCAGACTTCGTTCTCATGCAAGCATTGCTCTGTGGTGCGGAAACAATGAGATGGAGACACAGTATGAAATGCTGGCATGGCCGAAATCCAAGAAACAGTATTACGATTATATCCATCTGTATGAGTACATCATTCCGAAAATCGTCAAAGAAGAGGATCCGGAGAAATTCTACTGGCCGTCATCCCCGTCTTCAGGTGGAAATTACGAAAACAGCAATGCGGAAAATGTCGGCGATACCCATTACTGGGGCGTATGGCACGGAAGCGAGCCGTTTACCGCTTATCGTTCCCACCATTACCGTTTCCTGTCCGAGTTCGGATTCCAGTCCTTCCCGTCCCTGCAGACTGTAAAACGGTTTACGGAAGACGGCGACCGCAACATCTTCTCACGCGTCATGGAAATGCACCAGAGAAATACGGCTGCCAACGGAAAGATCCTGAACTATATCTCACAGACCTATCTGTATCCGAAGAATTTCGATGAGCTTCTTTACTGCTCACAGCTTCTTCAGGCAGATGCCATCCGTTACGGCGTAGAGCATTTCCGCCGCTTCCGTGGTACCTGCATGGGTGCTGTTGTATGGCAGCTGAACGATATCTGGCCGGTAGCATCCTGGGCAAGCGTCGATTACTACGGAAACTGGAAAGCCCTGCAGTACGCAGAGAAGAAGATGTTCGCACCGATTCTGCTTTCCTGTGAGGAGCATGGAGAGATCGATCAGAAACCGTTTGTCAACACCCTGCCGCATCCAATCGATGTCAGTGCAGACCTTCACGTTGCGAATGAGACGGGTGAGCCGATTGTTGGAACCGTAAAATGGTCTCTGCGCCGTCCGGATTCTTCCGTAGTCAAAGAGGGAACCTTCGAGGTCAACGCACCGGCCTACGGCGGACAGTGGATGCCGCATCTTGATTTCAACGGTCAGGATCCGCTGGAAGTTCATCTGACGTATGAGCTGGTTGTCGATGGAAACGTCGTATCTTCCGGATCGACGCTGTTCTGTGCACCGAAGCATTACCATTTCGCAGATCCGAAACTTTCTGTATCGGTAGACGGCGATACCGTAACTGTAACGGCAGAGAACTTCGCAAAATCTGTCAGCGTAGAGACCGAAAACGGTGTGCTTCGCCTGGACGATAACTTCGTTGATATGGAAGCAGGAACAAAGACCTTCCGTATTCTGCCGACCGCAGACTTTACCGCCAAGGGAACCGGCGTATCGGGCGCATACCGCGTACGAAGCGTATACGAGACAGCAGAACGATAAGGCATGGAAAAAGGGCACGCAAAATGAATGCGTGCCCTTTTCTGCAAAATAACGTTATTTATTTTTTTCTGCCTGCATTTTTCTGGCCTGTTTCGGTGTGATTCCTTTTATTTTTTTATAACACCGGATGAAATAGCTGCAGTCCGGATAGCCGACTTCTCTGGCAATAAAAGAAACATCGTGACTGGAAAAAAGCAGCATGTTTTCTGCCGCATTGATTCTGGTTGCCGTAATATATTCTTTGCAGGTCATATTGTAGCGGCGGTAAAAATTCATGGAAAATGTGGAGTGCGACATGTTGCACATGGCGGCAAGTTTCTCTACGGTCAGTTCTTCAAAATAATGGGAATCAATGTATTCGGAAATCAGGTCAAAACTGATTTCGTAGGAAGGATGCACGCCGGGAGACGGAAAAGAAGTCCCGCTTTTCTGCCAATTCCGTACAAAACGGCTGATGATTTTCCGAAGATCCGCTGTAAGAATCATGGAATAGCCAAGCTCTTTATCCCGGTATTCCTTAAGAATATCCGAAAAAAGAGGAAAAAGGTCCATTTTCCGTACCTGCTCCGGAGAAAAAATACAGGGGCAGCGGAACGTGTGGAGGCCGTGCAGAATCGAACGCAGATCCAGCTCATCCGTCTTGCAGGTGGGCAGAAGATTGGGGTCAAATTTAATCACATCATACTGCACCGGAACAGACCCTTTTGCAAGCGCGATGGAATGAACGCATTTGGGCGGAAAAAGGATCACGGATCCTTCCGTTCCGATGGATGTCACATTATCAAGGGAAACCTCAATTTCTCCTTTCAGAACGTAGAGAAGTTCTACATAATAGTGCCAGTGAGCAGGAATCGGAAGGGAGTCCCGCGTGCTGTCAAAAAGAAAAGCCTCATAAGGAGAGGCGATGGGGTCGATATATTCATATAAGTTATTCATAGATGTCTCACTTTTCGTTCGTAGTGGATGTTCCATACTGACTGTGGATGGAAACAAACTTCTTTTAGTATATAGTGATTTTATATGATTTGCAAGAAGGAATGAAGAAAGGAAAGGTTACAAGATTATCATCATGCAAAAAACAACAAATGATATGACGCAGGGCAACAGCATGAAGCTGATTTTTCAGTTTTTCCTGCCGATTCTGATCGGAAATCTTTTTCAGCAGCTTTACAGCTTTGTGGATTCCATGGTCGTTGGAAAGGGGATCGGAGATGTGGCCCTGGCAGCGGTTGGAAATACCAGTTCGGTACATTTTTTGATTCTCGGCTTTGCCATGGGGCTTACCGGAGGACTTGGGATCTGTATTTCCCACTCCTTTGGAGCGAATGATATCGAAAAACTGCGGAAAGAAATTGCGATGTCGGTTTATATCTGCCTTGCCATTGGAATTGTAATTACGGTGGGCAGTCTGTTTTGGATGCGCCGTCTGTTTGTCTTTCTCCAGACACCGGAGGATATGATGACAGACACTCTGGTTTATTTTGGAACCATTCTGGCGGGCAGTACCGTTACCATTTTTAATAACTTTGCCATGACGCTGCTCCGGTCCGTCGGAAACAGTAAAGTGCCGCTGGCTTCTATGATCGTTTCGTCGGTGGTCAATATTGTGCTGGATCTTCTATTTGTATTTCCGTTTGGCATGGGCGTGTTTGGAGCGGCGCTTGCAACGGTTCTGGCGCAGGTGGTTTCTGCCCTTTACTGTCTGGTATATATCCGGCGCGCCGCAGAACTGCTTCCGCGGAAAACAGACTGGAGGGCAGATGGTGTACTTCTTGGCGCACTCGTTGGAAAAGGCCTGCCGGTAGCTGTGATGAATTCTGTAACTGCGGTGGGCGGTATGGTCCTTCAGGTTTTTGTCAATCAGATGGGAACGGCTTATGTCGCGGCTTATGCTGCATGTATGAAGGTGTGCGGTCTGTTCGAGCAGCCGGGTATAACACTTGGACTTGCACTTCTGACTTTTACAGGACAAAATTATGGAGCCGGAAAATACGACCGGATCAAACAGGGAGTCAGGGCAGGTGTCGTGCTTTCTGTCCTTGTCAATCTTCCTTTTGCAGCACTGGAAATTTTCTGCCCGAAGTTTCTGGCATCCCTGATGCTGAATGATGCGACAGTCATTTCCTATACCTGTATCTTTCTGCCGGTTACCGGAGTTGCCCTGTTCGCCCTTGGCGGGCTGTTTGTCTTCCGAAACGCCTGCCAGGGAATGGGAAAAACAGTTCTGCCGATGGTGTCCGGGATTGTGGAGGTTGCCATGCGCGTCATGGTTGTGCTGCTTTTAGAACCGCGCCTTGCGTTCCGCGGAGTGGCATTCGCAGAAATTTCCGCATGGGTCGGAGCTGGAGTTATGCTTATGATTACCTACTTTTTTTATCAGAGGCGGCTCTCCGGGAAAACTCCAGATGTGAGAGGATAAAAGGAGAAGTTATATGTAAAAACCCTGCCTGCACAGCTTTGTAACATAGTCTTTTCAAAGACTGAAAAACTGTGCGGGCAGGGTCTTTTGGTTAAACAAGCGTTCCCATATAGTAGAAGCCGCGGCATTCGTCCAGGGAAACGTTCTGCAGCGTTCCGATCATCGAAGCATCTCCCGGGAAATGAACCAGCGTATTGTTGCTCATACGGCCGGTGACAAGAGAAGCGTCCTGCTCATTGATACTTTCCACCAGAACTTCCTGTACGGTATGAAGATGTCTTGCGGTTACCTCGCGGGAAATTTCCTGGACCTCGGCAAGAAGACGGTCAAAACGGTCTTTTACAACATCCGCCGGGATCTGGTCTTCCATGGCAGCTGCCGGTGTTCCGGTTCTTCTGGAATACTGGAAGGTAAACGCGCTGTCGTAACGAACGCGGCGGACCACATCCAGTGTTTCCAGAAAATCTTCTTCGGTCTCACCAGGGAAACCAACGATAATATCTGTTGTCAGAGAAATATCCGGCACTTTTGCGCGGATTCGGTCTACCAGGTCAAGATACTGCTCTTTGGTATAACGGCGGTTCATCAGTTTTAAGATACGGCTGCTTCCGGACTGGAGCGGAAGATGAAGATGGAGGCAGACCTTCTCGCAGTCGCGCATTGCATCGATCAGTTCTTCCGAGAGATCCTTCGGATGTGAGGTCATGAAACGGATGCGTTTCAGCCCTTCAATCTGATTTGCCTTGCGCAGAAGCTGTGCAAACGTCATCGGCTCCTCGAGATTCTTTCCGTAGGAATTGACATTCTGACCAAGCAGCATGATTTCAACAACGCCGTCTGCAACGAGGCGTTTGATCTCTGCGATGATTTCCTCCGGCTTCCGGCTGCGTTCGCGGCCGCGCACATACGGTACGATACAGTAGCTGCAGAAGTTATTGCAGCCGAACATAATATTAACACCCGACTTGAACGGATATTTGCGGTCAACCGGGAGATTTTCCACGATTTTGTCGGTATCTTTCCAGATATCGATCACCATGCGGTCCTCTGTCATGCAGCGGACAAGATACTCGGCAAAGCGGTAGATATTATGCGTTCCGAAAATCAGGTTGACGAAATGGTAGCTTTTTTTGAGTTTTTCGACAACAAGCGGCTCCTGCATCATGCATCCGCAGAGGGAAATAATCATGCCCGGATTTTTCTTTTTGTACTTGCCAAGCTGTCCAAGGCGACCGTAGACACGCAGATTTGCGTTTTCACGGACGGTACAGGTGTTGTAAACAACAAAATCGGCATCTTCGGTCTCCACAATGTGGTAGCCGACGGTTTCCAGAATTCCCTCCAGCTTTTCGGAATCTCGGGCGTTCATCTGGCAGCCGAAGGTTGTGATGCAGGCAGTCAGATACTCTTTTCCGTTTTGTTTTGCACGCTCCGGTACGAGCTGCTGTTTTAAAAGTGCCATAAAGTAATACTGACGCTGCGGTTCTGTCTCCGGCGCCGGAACAGTAATGTCAATATTTGCAAGATCAATACCGGAAACCTCGGCATCCGGAACGTTTCTGAGATCTATCTTCATAAATGAAACCCTTTCTTTTTCAATATAAAATGCTAAGTACAGTAATCATGAGACGGTATAAAATGCCGTGAAAAAAGACCCGTACAGCCGGATCTTCTTTTTATTTTAGCGTATCTGATACAAAATAGCAAGAAAAACAAGATTGAAAACAGTAAAAACCAGGATATATTTTTTGCGGCAGGAAGCGTCTGCGGCCGTAATCTGGCGATAGGAGATCAGGCTTGCCATAGATGCAATTAAAGTCCCGAGGCCGCCGAGGTTGGTTCCTACAATCAGTTCCGGGATTTCTTTTGTATATCCGGAAAGCAGCATGGCGGCAGGAACATTGCTGATGATCTGGCTTGTGAGGACGGAAAGAAGCCGTTCGTGTCCGGTAATCATCTGTTCCAGATAAATACGAAGCGCTGCCATTTGTTTCATGTTTCCAATAAAAAGAAAGAAAAACACAAAAGTGAACAAAAGAGAGTAGTCTGCTCTGCGGTAAAGGCTGCGGTTCACCAGGCAGATCCCGGCAATCGTGATCAGAAGCAGAATACTATGCGGGAGAAGTTTGGCAACCGTAAGAATACAGCAGAAAAAAAGAGCTGCAAAAACTGCGATTTGCCGCGGATGAGTAATCGCTTTTTTCTCCAGGGAAACGGAAATTTTCTTTCCGGAGAAAAACAGAAAAATGCAGATCAGAAAAAGAACTGCAGCACCCAGAGTATAAGGCAGCATCATAAGCAGAAAATGCAAAAGGGAAAGTCCGGAAAGCGAATACAGATAAAGGTTCTGCGGATTGCCGATAGGAGTAAACATACTGCCAAGGTTTGCAGCCATGGTCATAAAGGTGACAAGAAGTATTTTTTTCTGCTCCATATGGCACATTCGCAGAAGCAGAATGCCAAACGGAACAAAGGTAATCAGAGCGACATCATTGGTAATCAGCATGCTGCAGAAAAAGCACAGGGAAATCAGAAGCAGAGCAACCATCCGTTCTGAGTTTACATGCCGGAGAAGACTGGTGCCAAGCCAGTCAAATACGCCACATTCCCGCAGACCCGCGACAATCAGCATCAGACAGAACAGCAGGATCAGAGTATGAAAATCCAGATAGCCAAGATACTGTGGACCGGGAGGACAGAAAAAGCAGGAAAGCACTGCAAGAAAAAAAGAGACGGTAAGCACTGCATCTTTTTGAAAAAAGGAAATCAGTTTTTTTATCATAAAAATCATCCTTTCATGAATAAGCAGGACTGATGTTGGAAGATCGAGATGAAAAATCAGGCTGCATATTTCGGATACCGCAGATTATTATATAAAAGATATGGAAAAGATGCAAGAAAAAGGTCCAAAACCGAAAAAAATGCGGTTTTTCAAAAAAACGACAAATTTTTCCAGTCAATTCTTGACAATCAACAAAAATCGCGTTAAAATTGCTCCAGTCGTGTAAAAGCAAATTCTGAGAAAAGAAAAAGTAAATGCAGACAAATCGTTTTCAGAGAGCTGCCGGAAAGGTGCGAGACAGCAACGAATCTGGATTGAAAATCATCTTGGAGAAGGAAAGCCCAACGAATCGGCCGTGTATCGTACTATGTGCCGGAATTCCAGTAGGTTTTCACGGGAGTTTCCCGTTACAGAAACCGCGTATGCTTGTGCGTTGTATTCGTGCTTGTTTCAAAGAAGAGACAAGGGTGGTTGCGGGAAAAGAACAATTCCGTCCCTCGTTGAGGGGCGGATTTTTTTGTTTGTCAGCTGCAAATTCACCCCGGTAATACAGCCTGGCAAAGAATAGATCCTGCTGGAACATTGTACCTGACAGCGGGAAAAGGGAGGAAACATATGAAAGTGTACAAAAAAATCATGAATGGACTGGCGTTTGTTGAGAAACTGGTTCTCGTGCTGTCCACGATCCTGATTGTTGTGCTTACGGTGGGAAACGTTCTTTCCCGTAAGGTACTGCATCAGTCCTGGTCATTTACCGAAGAGCTTGTCGTTGCGGTATTTGTCCTGATTACACTTCTCGCAGCAGCGCTTGCTGCCCGTGACGGAGAACTGGTCAATCTTTCTTTGCTGCCGGACCGTCTTTCTGCGAAGGCGAGAAGAATCCTGCTGGTTGTCAACACAGCATTTAGTGTTGCCTTTACCGTAGTTCTGTTTAAATACGGCATGGACAAGGTACTGACCCAGCTTGCCAACGGAAAGAGAACGTTCGTTTTAAACTGGCCGGAATGGGTTTTCTGGTCTTTCGTACCGATCGGCGCAGCCTGCATGACGCTGCACATGATCGAATATCTGATGGATACATTCGTAAAAGCAAAAGAGGAGGGACAGAAAAAATGATCAGTGCAATTCTTTTTCTTTCATTCTTTGTTTTTCTGATCCTTGGTATCCCGATTGGCATCTGCCTTGGTCTGTCTTCGATCTGCGCGATCCTGTACTCCGGTACATCCCTGACCATCGTAGCAACCAATATGTATTCCGGTATCAGTAAATTTTTGCTCCTTGCCATTCCGTTCTTTGTACTGTCCGGAAACATTATGGCAAAAGCGGGCATTTCCAAACGACTGATTCGTTTCGTCGACACCTGCGTCGGCCATAAAAAGGGCGGTATCGCGATCGTATGCGTTATCGTAGCCTGCTTCTTTGGCGCGATTTCCGGTTCCGGTCCGGCAACCGTAGCAGCACTTGGTATGGTTCTGATCCCTGCCATGATTGAGCGAGGCGGATTTTCTGCTCCGTTTTCCACGGCCCTGATGGCGACGTCAAGTTCGATTGCGATCGTCATACCGCCGAGTATTGCATTCGTTGTTTATGCATCCATCACAGGCGTATCCATCGCCGATATGTTCACAGCAGGTATCGTTCCTGGTATTCTGATGGGTGTGGCCCTTGTCATCGTTGTTCTTCTGGAGGCAAAGAAACACAACATTCAGCCGACCCAGAAAAAAGCAACAGCCAAAGAAAGATGGGATGCTTTTAAAGATGCTTTCTGGGGATTCTTAATGCCGGTCATCATCCTTGGCGGTATCTATGGAAGTATTTTCACCCCGACCGAGGCAGCTGCCGTTTCCGTTGTATACGGTCTGTTTGTCGGAATCTTTATTTATAAAGAGATCAAACTGAAAGACCTGTGGGATCTGATGGTAGATTCTGCCAAAACAACCGGTGGAATTATGCTGATCGTCGCAAGTGCTTCTCTGTTCTCCTTTGTCTGCACAAAGTTTGGTATTGCGCAGGCAGCGTCGGATCTTCTTGGAAGCGTTGCTCATAACCAGTTTGTATTCCTTCTGATTGTCAATATCATTTTCCTGATTGCAGGATGCTTTATCGATGCAAACTCTGCCATGTATATTTTCATCCCGATTATGCTTCCGGTCTGCAAAGCCCTTGGCTATGACCTGATAGCATTCGGTATCGTGGCAACGGTCAACCTGGCCATCGGACAGGTAACTCCGCCGGTCGGTGTCAACCTGTTTGTCGCCATTTCCGTAAAACTGAAAAAAGGAATGGAAGTTACCATTCAGCAGATTTCCAAAGCCGTTATGCCAATGATCGCAGCATCGGTAGCAGTTCTGCTTCTGATTACGTATGTTCCGCAGATTTCCACGTTCCTTCCAAAAGCACTGGCAAAAGACGGAGCTTATACCGGAACGGTAGCTGCAGCAACGAATTCCGATACTTCCAGTGGCGATGGTGCGGATGGCAGCACAGCAGGAAATTCCTCCGGCAATGAGGATTACAATGATATCGCTGATTACAGTGACCTTGGATGGGAAGAGCAGACCTGGAACTTTACCTGCTCCACCACCGAGAACAGTACCTGGGCAGAAGGCGGACGCAAGTTCGGCGAGCTCATGGAAAAAGCAACCGGCGGCAAGATCAAAGTCAATGTATACGCTGCAGACCAGCTGACCAACGGAAACCAGTCCGAGGGAATCCAGGCACTGATGAACGGAGATCCGGTACAGATTTCGATGCACAGCAACCTGATTTACTCTGCATTTGACCCGAGATTTAACGTCGTATCTCTTCCGTTCCTGTTTGATTCCGTAGAAGATGCGGATGCCAAACTGGACGGCGAGGCAGGCGAAAAATTAAAAGCAATCCTCGATGAGTACGGCCTGCACTGCATGGGAATCGCCGAGAACGGTTTCCGTCAGCTGACCAACAGCAAGCAGGAAGTAAAAACCGTCGATGATATGAAGAACCTGAAAATCCGTGTAGCAGGAAGTAACCTGCTGATGGAGTGCTACAAACGCTGGGGTGCCGATGCGACCAACATGAACTGGTCTGAGACCTACACCGCCCTGCAGCAGAAAACCGTAGAAGGCCAGGAGAATCCGCTTCCGGCTATCGATGCAGCCAGCGTACAGGAAGTACAGCCGTACTGCTCCATGTGGAATGCAATTTATGACTGCCTGTTCTTCTGCATTAACGGAGACATCTATAACAATCTGACCCCGGAGCAGCAGAAAGTTGTCGATGAGGCCGGACAGAAAGCCGTCGATTACGAACGTGCGATCAACCGTGCCGGTGACGATGAGATCATGAACCGCTGGCAGAACGAGAACGGTGTCAAGATCACAAAATACGAAGATATGGACATCGATTCCTTTAAACAGGCGGTAGACGGTGTAGATGCCTGGTATCAGAACGAACTGGAAAGCCAGGGCTATGACGATGCCAAAGATCTGATTGAAGCCTTTACAAAGAAAGATACATCTTCTGCAAGCACCTACGATGTAGAAGACAGAAGCGATCTCGACTGGCCGGAGCAGACCTGGAACTTCACCTGCTCCACGACAGAAACCAGTACCTGGGCAGAAGGCGGCCGGAAGTTCGGTGAGCTGATCGAAAAAGCAACCGGCGGCAAGATCAAAGTCAACGTATATGCCGCAGACCAGCTGACCAACGGAAACCAGTCCGAAGGTATCCAGGCACTGATCGATGGAGATCCGGTACAGATTTCAATGCACAGCAACCTGATTTACTCTGCATTTGATCCGAGATTTAACGTCGTATCCCTTCCGTTCCTGTTTGATTCCGTAGAAGATGCGGATGCAAAACTGGACGGCGAGGCAGGCGAAAAATTGAAAGAGATCCTTGATGAGTACGGCCTGCACTGCATGGGAATCGCCGAGAACGGTTTCCGTCAGCTGACCAACAGCAAGCAGGAAGTAAAAACCGTCGATGATATGAAGAACCTGAAAATCCGTGTCGCAGGAAGCAACCTGCTGATGGAGTGCTACAAACGCTGGGGCGCCGATGCCACCAACATGAACTGGTCCGAGACCTACACGGCCCTGCAGCAGAAAACCGTAGAAGGCCAGGAAAATCCACTTCCTGCTATCGATGCAGCCAGCGTACAGGAAGTACAGCCGTACTGCTCGATGTGGAATGCAATTTATGATTGTCTGTTCTTCTGTATTAACGGAGACATTTATGACAGTATGACACCGGAGCAGCAGGAAGTGATCGATGAGTGCGGTCGTCTGGCAACACAGTACGAGCGTGAGATTAACCGCGCCGGTGATGATGAAATCATGAACCGCTGGCAGAATGAGAATGGTGTAGCCATTACCAATTATGAGGATATGGACATCGATTCGTTCAAACAGGCCGTAGACGGCGTGGACGAGTGGTATCAGAAAGAACTGGAAGGCCAGGGATATGATGATGCCAAAGAGTTGATTGAGACGTTTACAAAAGAGGCAGTTTCGTAAATATCTTTATAAGATTTGCTGAGCTTGCCTGAAAAAATAATGTAACAAACTACATATTTGGTAGAAAATAAAAATTCATCCATGACTTGGAGGTCTCTGGTGAGACTGCTTCCGGGCGTGGGTGGATTTTTTTATTTGAGTTTTCCAGGAAAACAGGTATACTGGATGGTATCAGAAAACGGGAGATTTGAATCAATGAAACAGAAAAAAGAACGGGAAAAAGAAATCAGTCAATGGCCATGGATTTCCATGCTGCCGTTCGGAATCCTGGCGGGATACTGGGGAGATAAGGAAGTGCGGATCACGGCAATTTCAGAATATGGCTTTCAGACCCGGCTTGCGACACCGACTACAGTTGAGCAGAAAAATGCGCCGTGGGAACTGGCATTTTACGATCAGAAAACAGCATCCTACCAGCGGATTCTTCTTCGTGATGCGACTTTTCTGCAGGAAAAAGAGGAAGATTTTGATGTTGTTTATACCTTCGCCACGGAACAGGAAGATTATCAAAATGCGGTACAGCGCCTTGCCCTGCAATACAGCCAGTATATTCGCTGGAAAATGGAGGACGATGATGCCGCGCTTGCAGAAGAGATGACAGGATATCCTGCGGAGCAGGACGCGTTTCATCTGGAAAGCCTGGAAGAGCAGAAGAAGGTATGGTTTTCCGGGGTCGGGAAGGAAACATTTACGGCATTGCAAAATGGCTTTGCGGAATCCGGGCAGCCTGGGCAGCCGGTCGAGCTGGCGCTCGAACTGGACCGGCCGGAATGGTATACGGCGTATCTTTCGATGGAAAGTGCGGTGTTTTTTGATGCTTATTTTCGGAAAAACCAGATTCCAGATCCGCCGATTTTTCACCCAGACCGGCTCTATATAGGAAATGCTTTCTGCCCGCATTTGGCACCAACGGAAGAGGAACTGTTCGCACTGATGGATAAAGCCTGCCGGGAGTCGTTTGCGGTTACACTGGTCTTTCCTTTCTTACTGGAAGGAAATCTGCTGGAAACACAGCAGCGGCTGCAGCGTCTCGTCGAATGGTGTGAACAAAAGAACAAAATCATCGAGATTGTCGTAAATGACTGGGGAACGGCCCATCTGGCAGCTCAGCTTCCGGTGTTTTCCCTCTGCCTTGGCGTGCTGCTCAACAAACGGAAAAAAGATCCGCGGATGGCTTATAAGCTGGGGGACCGTACACTGTTTGAACAAAACAGCGTCCACGCGGCATTTTACCGGGAGTATTTGAAAGAAGAATTTCGGATGGAACGGTATGAATGGGAGAGCTGCGGCGATACCAGTACAAGGAAGTTTCCAGAAGGGAAAAACAGTCTTCATCTTCCCTTTTATCAGACAAATACTTCGCAGTATTGTCCAATGTATGCAGCGTGTATCAAAGGAAGCCGCGGCGCGCAGACGCCGGTGAGGAAATGCCCGGAGTTTTGCGAAAAACAGACATTTTTATATCCGGAGCATCTGCGGATGGCAGGAAGATATAATTCGCTGTTTGGGATTGATTTGTCGGTTTTGCAGGAGCCAGAAGCGATGGGGAAGATGTATGGGCTGCGAGGGATAGATCGGATTGTAGTGAATTTGTTATAGTGACATCTTAAGAAGCATGTTCATAGTTCGTATTTCCAACTTGATAGAGCTGCCAATTCGTGATAAGATGAAAAACAACAGGAAGGGGTGCAGACTTCTCTGAAATATTTTTGAGGAGGCGTATGCACATGGGAAAAGCGGACATTGTTACCAAAGCATACATGCGAAAGAGTAACATTTTTGCAGATGCGTTCAATTATTTGATCTATGACGGGAAAAAAGTTGTTGATCCGGAAAAACTGACAGAAGTTGATTCAACAGAGATTGCCATACCGTTTGGCGCAACAGAAGAGAGAAAAGAGGCAAAAGAGACAACCGAAATGACAGAAGATCCGGTCCAGAAATATCGGGATATATTGAAAACAGCTGTGATTATGCAGGAAGTGGAAACGTATTATCTGCTTCTTGGAATTGAAAACCAGACAGACATTCATTATGCGATGCCAGTTCGAAATATGATATACGATGCCTTACAGTATGGCAGACAGGTTACAGACACTGCGGCAAGACATCGAAAAAACAGAAAAAGTGCAAAACAACAGGAAAAAGACCATGGAGATGATTACACAAAAGCAGAATATTTGTCTGGATTCTATAAGGACGATGTCCTGAAACCAGTAATTACACTGGTAATTCATTTCGGAACAGATCCATGGGATGCGCCGTTGTCTCTGCATGAGATGATGAACATTCAAGACGAGAATCTGCTGCGTTTCGTGCAGGATTATCGGATTCATCTAATAGACCCGGCAAGGTTAACCGAAGAAGATTTGGAGAAATTTTCTTCCAGTCTGCGGGAAGTTATGGAGTATATCAGGTATTCAAAGGATAAGAAAAAGCTATTAGAAATTTTAAAGGATAATCCGCGCATGATGCTCGACCGGAAGGCAGCAGTGGTGATCAAGACCATTACAAATACACCCATAGAAATTCCAGAAGAGACGGAGGTGATTGATGTGTGCAAAGCGGTAGAAGATATGCTGAAAGAAAGCAGAGAACAAGGTATTGAACAGGGTATTGAGAAAAAGCGTTGGCAGCATGGTTTGAGGGGAGTAAAGAGTCAGAAGTATTATGATATGATTAGCGCCTATTAGGAAAACACACTGTCAAAGGGGTTTGTAGCGGGGGTTAGCCCGCTACTGCGGTATCTTCCGTAGTGTTGATTTCAATGTACTCGGCAATCTTGCGGAGCTCGTCAGCAAATTTGAATTTCACGCTGATATTGCCGTTTTCATAGACCTTGATATAGTCCACAAGTTCAACCAAGATTTCACGGTTGAGGGCTTCAATGTTCTGATACTTCATAAAGGCTACCAGTGCAGGATGCTCATTGTCCACACCGTTTGCCAGTTCTGCGCGTTCAGCGTTCAGCCGGGTAAGCACCGCGGAAATATCAGAAGTCTGCCGTTCATAGTCAGCCTTCATATCCCGGTATTCCTGCTGGGTGATTTCACCGTCTTTCCAGTCCTGATAAAGAGATTGCTTGTAGCGTGTTATCTTTATCAGTTCCCGCTCTTTTGCAGCTATCAGATCGTCCAGTCGGTAAGACTGGCTTTTTTTGATTGGAGCGGAATTGATCTGCGTTACGATTTCTGAGTAGGAAACAGCTAAATGTACCTGATGCTGTACGGCGAACAGAACAGCAGCCTCCAGCCGTTCATGCTTGATTGAGTGCATGGTGCAGGCTGTCCGGGAACGGTTCTTGTAGGTTGAGCAAGAATAATATACATTGTTGTTCTTGCTAACGCATCGGGTAATGGCCCGCCCGCAATCGGCACATTTCAGAAAGCCGCTGAATAAATGTACCTCACGGCCTTTCGGGGAAGTACGGGTATCACGCTGTAAGAGAGCCTGTACCTTATCGAAAGTTTCATAGTCGATAATGGCCTCATGTGTTCCAGCCACTTCCACCCATTCCTCGCGGGGAACAGCTTCAATCTGGTGTACCTTGTAGCTTTTCACCCGGCTCCGGCCTTGGGCTAAGTCCCCGGTGTAGGTCGGATTGGTAAGAATGGAGTGGATCATGCGGGCTCCCCACATAGGATCGTCATACCCTCTTGTCGAAACAGGCAAGCCCTTTTGTACCTTGTAAGCCGAGGGGCTCGGTACGCCGTGTTCGTTCAGGTACAACGCGATAGCACGTTTTGATGACCCTTGAATAAGCATTGTGAAAATGAGTTTGACATTTTCAGCAGCATCGGGATCAACAATCAGCCTGTGCTTGTCCTTTGGGTGCTTTACATAGCCGTAAGGAGCAAATGCTCCGATATACTGGCCGTTGCGCCGTTTGTAATCAAATACCTGCCGGATCTTTTTGGAAGTCTGATAGCAGTAATTATCGTTCATCACGTTTGTAATGGGAACGATGATATTTGAAACGCTGTCGGGGTTCTTGTAGCTGTCCACATTCTCAGCAAGGCTGATAAAGCGAACACCCATTTGAACAAACAGGTTGTCGATCAAACTTCCGGCATCGCTATAATTTCGTGCGAAGCGGGACAGGTCTTTTACTATAACGCAGTTGATTTTACCACTCATGACATCCGCCAAGAGCCGTTGAAAATCTTCACGGTTAGCGTCCGTTCCAGTATGTCCGTCATCTACATATTCCGTGATACTTTCAAACTCGTCAATGTTGCGTCGGTAAAAATCGTTCAGTAGGTCACGCTGGTTCTTTACGCTGTTGCTATCGTCTTTTCCTTTTTTCAAATCTTCCTTTGAAAGCCGGATATAGATGCCCAGCCGCCAGCGGCGGATTGTGTAAGAGGGAGAGAAACTCTGCTGATACCCTCTGTTTTTTGCTCGTGCCATTGTTCCTCCTTCCCTATCACATTACACTTATATTATAACTCTGTCCGGGGAGGACAACAAGGATGCCTCCACTTCGGGACACTTTGTCTCGAAGAAGCAAAACGAGCTGTAACCGAAGTTACAGCCCGCTTCTTTGCCGCAGCAGGAAATCCGTCAGCTTGTCTTGGAGAGATGGCCCGCTTTCAGCAAATTCAATTTTCACGCCAACACCACCGATGCAAAAGCAGTATGGATTTTTGACAGTCTGCAAAAATCGAGAGATGCGCTCCTTTCGGGAAAGCGCATTGTCAAAGGTCATACCGCTCACATCAGGCAGGGACTCGGCAGCCACCGCGCCAATGTCAACGCTTCTCATTTGTTCAAGTTCCTGTGTAGTTAATTTCACGGTAAACCTCCTTCGCAGATTGATAGAACGCCTCCCGCTGTTTGGTGGGGAAACGCAACAGGCCAGCACCACCGGGATGCTGGCCTGTTGCCTTACTCCACCTTGGGACACTTTGTCTCGAGGTTTATTATAGTTTTTGAATATTAGAGAGCGCCGCACATATTTACTTGGCCTGTCCAAAGACAATCGTTATTTTCTGTGCGGCGCTCTCAACGCAAGTAAAGCGACAAGCCCGGAGGAACAGGCAGCCAACCTGTTCAGCGCCGGATCATGGCCTTGGGATGGCCGGGCCCATTTACAGTGTTGGTGTTGTTCGCTCAATCTCTTTTGGGAAATGTCACCGCGCACCCACCGTCTGGCTCCACGTACTTACTCAGGGTTGCCGTTATTCCCTCGCGTTAGGAAGAAAACCTCCTCTCATAAACCGAGACATTTTTTCATCAATTCCAAGTGGGTTAAGAAGAAAAAATCAAAAAGTTTTTTTCATGCGTTCAAGGCCACGCTTGATCGACTGGCGAATAGACTCCTCATGTACGCCCTCGGCCTCGGCAATTTCCTTAATCGACTTGCCAAGAATGATATGTGCGTCAATTCTGCGGCCCTGGATCTCCGGCAGAGAATTGAGAGCGTTCCACAGACGAAGAAAGGTTTCCATCCGTTCAAGGAGCTCCTGCGGGGTCGGCTCATGCAGGCAAGCGGAATATTCAATCCCGTCATCGCAGTCCAGAGAATACTGCGCCTTGTGCCGGGAGAGCCGCCGCTGGTAGGCCATTTCATAGCGGGCATCGGCCTTGAATACCTCGGCCACCTCGTCAGAAACTTCGATAAGCTGATCCTGCGTGTACCAATAATAAAAATCTTTCAAATTGATAGTAGTCATCGTAAAATCCTCCATTTCAGTTTGTTCGGGGTTGGTCGGAAACGAAATGGAGTAACGGCGGAGAACGGCACCGCACCTCGGGACACTTTGTCTCGAAGTCTGGAAAGCAAAATGCGCCTGTGCGACACAAGGCCGCACAAGCGCACGAAAAAGTATTATCGGTTATGTACTGTTTAATTTCATGTTCAAAACCGGACTGCTCCGACGGAGGGGCTACGCTTTTTTTAGCTGGTGCAGATCACGCGAACAATGAAATAATAAAATGAACACGGCAAAATAACCTCCCATCGGCTACCGTGTCCCTACAAGTCGTCATTGGTTTGTGTAGACGCAAAGAAACGGCGGCTCTGAAAATCAAAGCCGCCGTTTCAAATGGGCGTGTTGATAGGCTGCTGTACGACGGCTTTTTTTCTTTTGCCGTCGTGCGGCAGCTTGTTCCTTTTGCGCTTATCTTAACAAGCAATCCTCACAGAAATGTCACTGACACACGCTGTTTCGACAGAATAATGGGCTGAAATCTCACGAACCTGTGAGATTTGAAAAACCGGGAGAATAATCTCCCGGTTTTCATCGCAAATATTTAATTCTGCCGCAGTCTCTCTACAACGCTTTGCTTAACATTTTGCATGAAAGTTATGACGGGGGTTGCCAAGCAGACCAGCAAAACAATAGCTGCGACAACCAACAGAGAAATTACAGGATAGTGAAAAGCTGCATAAGGAACCATTCTTCTAAAGGCTGAGTATATTGGAATATATATCGCTGTTCCCAGTGTGGCAAGCAGTAGGAAAGAAATACTCCAATAATACCCGCCTTCCCAAAGCAATACATTTCTAATTTGCTTTTTCGTCATTCCTATACTTTCAAGTGTTGCAAATTCATGTTTCCGAGTATTTACACTAACAACCATTGTGTTAATGAAATTCATAATTCCTATCAGCAAAAATACAGCGGACAACCCTGCGGCTATAATCCTTGAGGTCAGCAAATATCCGGCCATTTCTTGCTGCTTTTCATATCGTGACAGAATCGTAATGCCCGGTGACGAAGCAGTAATGGATTGAAGCTGCTCCATAATCCCTTTGTCATAACTGCTATCAATCGTATCAAAAGCAATCCGAAAGATTTTGGTTTCTCCAGACAACTTCTCTATTGCCTGCTCACTGATATACAAATCAGGGGCAGTACCTCTCTCATTTCCTCGACCATTCTGAAAATCAGCGTCCAGAAAGCCAGTTGCCACTGTAAAGACCTGTTCCCCGGACTCACCGACAACGGTGATTGCTTGCCCTGGCTGAATCAATAGGTTTCCCTCATCATCCGTCATAGCGGACAAAACCACCAACTCTCCCTTTTCAAAGGCGGTTAAGTCAATAGGCTTATCAAGCGTTTTATTAAGTTCTTCGATATATCTGGAATCTATTCCGTAAACGCCGCTCCAAAAATTATCTGTATAGTTTTTTCGTGTTTCCGCATTTGAAAAATCAAGACCTGATATGCCATCCAAGGAATCAATATATTTCCCGAATACATTTTCGTCGTAAATGACATCCATAGTGGGCCACGGTGAAGCAGAATAAGTGACGCGCAGATTTTCAATTCCCTGCATTGTTTCAATTTGCTGCAACATTTCATCAGAGAGCAGGTTTCCTTCTTCGGAAATGCTGTAAGTCAATGCGAAATCACTTTCTCCCCATTGATTTACAAAATTGTCGGGACTTAGGCTTGATAGTAGACCAGCAGAAACCAAAAACAATATTAAGCCTAAAAATAAGGACGCAAAAGTAAGGAAAGCGCTTTTAGGGTTTCTAAAAATATTATCTCGTGCCATCCGAGATAATTTTGTTCTATGGCTCTTATGATCTCGGTAACTCCTTGTATTTGCCTCCGTATAGCGTGAAGCCGCAACAGGAGAAATACTTGCAGCTATTTTCGCTGGTTTCATGCTGCCGATGATTGCAGTAAAAAATGTGAAGATTGCGGCACCCGCAAAAATAATGGGGGAAAAGGACACTATCTCCCCAAGGTCTGTATCGCTTGAGTACATCATATTCATGGCAAACGGAACAAGTCCAAGCGAAACAATACCACCGACAATCAGGCCGCTGGGAATACCGATCACCGCCGTTCTGAATATTTGAGAACGCACGATCCGCTTGATTTGTCTTTTTGTCGTGCCTATCGTTTTAAGCTGTCCATAGAATTGTGTATCTCTTGAAATTGAGATATACAGAATGTTATAAATCAGCAAATAGCCGCTGATAATGATAAAGACGATAATAGCAGCCAGTGGAAGAACAATGGTGGTGGAATTGCTCTGAGCAATAGGTACAATTTCAAAGGACTGACTTTCTGTAAACGAAATCTTCCGTTTTAGTTTTTCACAGGATCGCAGGGCATTACTGTCATCAGAAAAAGAAATCATTGCGGTAGACACACTATCAAAGGGAAGCCCTGTTTGTGTTGCAAAAAGCTCCGAAACATAAGCGGCACCACGGTTGCCTGCACGTGAAGCCGAATAATCTGTGTAATAGCCCGACAAAACAAATTCATCGGAGATATATTGATAATCTGTTCCGAGTTGATAGGAAAGGGAAATATTCATCCCTATCTGTGGATCATCAATCCCCATTGCACGCAAAGCCCATGTAGGGAGCATAATTTCATTTTTTGCTTGCGGATAATCTCCGTGTATATCCGAAATTGTTGGTACACGGTGTTCTTGCCATTCTGTTTCGTCTATCCAGGTAATACTCAGCAGGGCATCGTCCATTCCAGATGTATCAATGCTGCCCAATCTCTGACTGACACCAACTACGGATACCAAGCTGGATCGGCTCAATTCTTCATATTGTTCTTCTGAGAGGCTTGTAATTGCCACATCCGCAGTCGTGCCCATCGCACGAATTTGCTGCATTTGATAGGTTTCAAAATAACTGCACCCCAAACTAAATACAGATGTAATCATAAAGGCGGTCAAGAATAATGCGATGGTAACGAAAACATTTCTCTGCTTATTAGCGCGGTAGCTTCTTTTGGCAAGACGATTGATTGTTGCCTGATTATTGTTCCCAAATAAAATATCATCCATCAATGTCACCCCCTGTCACTGTGCGATTTTTCCGTCCTCAATACGGATAATTCGGTCGGCAAGCTGGGCAATTTCATTGTTATGGGTAATCATTACAAGCGTTTGATGGAACTTCTGACTTGTAACTTTCAGCAAACCAAGAACATCACTACTTGTCCGGCTATCCAAATTGCCTGTCGGTTCATCTGCAAGTATAATAGCTGGTTTGGAAACAAGGGCGCGGGCAATCGCTACACGCTGCTGCTGGCCGCCGGACAGATTGTTAGGCATACTGTTCAGCTTCCCATCGAGAGCCAACATTTTCACGACTTCATCCATAAACCGCTTGTCCACGGTATCACCATCCAGCTCCACCGGCAGGACAATATTTTCATAGACATTCAGCACAGGAACAAGATTGTAATTCTGAAAGATAAACCCGATGTTACGTCTGCGGAAGATGGTAAGCTGTTCATCCTTGAGTTTCGATAATTCTTTCCCTTTTACTTTAATACTGCCGGAAGTTGGCGTATCTAACCCGCCCATCATGTTCAGCAAAGTAGACTTACCGCTGCCGGAAGTACCAACAATGGCAACAAATTCACCTTCCTCAATGGATAGGGTCACGCCATCCAATGCTTTTGTAATGTTCGGTTCGGTGCCGTAATATTTCTTCAAATCTGTCGTTTGTAATATGTTCATATAGAACACCACCCTTTCTTTTTGATGGCTCTATCATAAAAGGTAAACCTCACAGAAATGTCACGGGAAACAAAATACCTCTGTTTAATTAAAGCTCAAATGTCATAGGCCTGTGACATTTTGTTTTTTAGCGTACTTATTTTATTGTCGAGGCAGAAAGACGGAAAAAGTTGAACCCCTCCCAACCTCGGATGTTACCCGGATATAACCGCCTTGCAAGGTTACGATCTCACGAGCCAGATATAGACCAATACCAATTCCATCTACATCATGTACGATGTCCTCTCGATAGAAACGCTTGAAAATTGCTCCCTGATGCTGTTCTGAAATGCCAATGCCTGTATCTGCAATGTCGATTTTCACATACATTTCCCAACTTTCAACCGAAACACGGATTTGACCGCCCTCCGGCGTATATTTCACTGCATTGTCCAAAATATTGAACAGTGCTTCGCTTGTCCATTTTCTGTCATGGGAAACGACCAAGTTCTCCGGGCAGTCCACTTGAACATTGATCTGTTTTTTCTCGGCGTTCAGAAGAATACCTCCCAATGCGGCGGCAAGCGTGTCATAAAGCGGCTGGCTTTTCTTTTCCAGAGAAATAACACCTGTTTCCAAACGAGAGGTTTTAATCATAGCCTGCATGAGAAAATCCAGTTTATCAAGCTGGCTGGCCTGTGCCGTTAGAAACTCTTTTTGTTTTTGCACAGGGACTTCATTTTCAAGCAGAGTGCTGTTAATCATTTTCAAGTTCGCAATCGGGGTCTTGACCTGATGGGAGATGTCGGAAATCAGTTCTTGCAGGTCAGCCCGTTCTTGTGCAATGCCGTTCTTGTTTTCCTGCATGACTTCATATAAACGGTTCAGCCGATATTCAATTTTATAGAAAAGACTTTCTTCTTCCACAGTCTGTTTCGGCTGCATATTCCCGGATAACATATCATCCATTAAACTGCAAAAAGCATCGGAGAACATTGCCAGTTTGCGGCGAACCAGCACCATAAAACAAACAGCGCAAACCAGCACAAAAATGCCGAACAATAATACATACCAGACAGCGGTTATATTTTGGGTCAGCCCATACAAAGCTGCTGAAACCGTCCCCATTGCCACCAGCAGGAGAACAGCAAAAAAGATACAGGCTTTGTTGACGGAAAGTTTTCGCACATTCATTTCAGCACTCCTCCGATCCACATATAGCCCATACCATATACCGTTTTGATATACTGACGGTCAGGTGTTTCGATTTTGTTTCGTACCCGGCTGATCGCCGCAGTCAGAGCGTGTTCATCCACAAAATTTCCGTCTGCGTCCCACAGCTTTTCCAACAAGACTTGCCGGGTCAAAACAATCTGCGGATTTTTCATCAGGATTTTCAAAAGTCGATATTCCAGTGGGGTGAATGTAAGTGGCTTTCCTGATAGAGTAGCACTCATTTCTGAAAAATTGATGGTCAGTGTGCCATCCTCATAAGTATCACCACCATATTGTTTTGTCAGCCTACCCAGCACTACCGCTAATTTCTTTTGAAAGACGCTCATAGGGAAAGGTTTTGTCACATAATCCTCTGCGCCCAGTTCATACCCTTTGAGCATATCGCTTTCCATATCATTTGCGGTCAGAAAAATAATAACGGTATCAGGGCGACGCTCTTTTATTTCCCGGCAGAAGTCAAAACCGTTTCCGTCCGGCAAATTTACATCCAGCACAATCAGGTCATAGTCCTGCTTTGTCAAGAAACTACTGGCCACTGATTTTGTCAGTGCAGAATCAACCGTATAGCCCGCAGTATTCAAGTTATAGCATAAAGTATTATTCAAAAGCCGATCATCCTCGACTACTAAAATTCGCATGGTATCACACTCCTTCATTTTCAGTATAGCACCCAAATGTCACAGAAACCTCACAATATTTCTGATTTTATTTTAGATACCAACCTCTGATCTTCGGGACAAATTGTCCCAAAGTTATAGGTATATTGTACCTCACATTTCCGCGATCATCAATTTTGCGTATGTGAAATTAAATAGTCAGTAGTATGAAATACACAGTCGTTCAAATAATATCACATGAAATGTAAAATCATATCAGGTGATGTTATGAAGATAGAACGAGATGAAAGACGCTTTGATTTTCACGATATAGGGCTCGCCATCAAGCGTGCAAGAGAAGCCAGCGGCATGACACAGGAGCAACTGGCCTATATTGTTGACCGCGCTCCGCGTACCATTATGTATAATGAAAATGATGGTCAGCATCCAAGCTTCAACACCTTTTATCAGATGGTTACAATGTTTGATATATCGGTGGATCAATACTTTTACCCGTCCCAGAATAGCGGGAGCGAGTGCAGGAAGCGGATTGATGCCATGTTGAACGCCTTGGACGAAAGAGAATTGAAAATCGTTGAAGCTACAATCCAAGCGATGAAAGCATCGAAAGAAACGGAGGAAACGTAAAAGAAAGCGTAACCTCCGTTTTTTGCGCCATGTTGCGGGTTGCGCGTTTTGGCAAGCAATTCGGGTGTGGCCACACTCCGAAATTTTTGCAGGGCGCAGGGCCCGCAAAAATGCTTGTTGGGGAGCTCCCCAAACCCGCTGTACTTCGGGACAAATTGTCCCAAAGTCCCGGTGCGCTGCACCGTAGTCTGCGGCCCGTCACTATCGTTCCTGGGCCTTATTTTCACGCTCGTCTGTTATGCCGAGCAGATGATCAATGTTCGCTTTTATTGCCACGGCCTCCCGCATTTGCCGCTGGGCCTCCCGGTATTCTGCATAAAGCGCTTTCTTTTGTCCCGCCAGCTCACGGCGGGATTTTTTTAGTGCTTCAATCTTAGGGAGCTTTGCGCCGTTCAGTATGGTGTTCATAGTATCCTTTGCCGCCCGGTAAGTGGCAAGCTCCGCTTCGTGCTGGGCCAGATACTTTTTGCTGTACCGCGCAGCTTTGTATCCATCAAACACCGGGCGAGTCTTGGCATAGTCCACCGTGGCAGCCATCAGCTCCGAGGTTTTGGAAAGAGCCTCCTCCGTTGTGCGGAGCTCGTCAGACAGCTTGTGAAAGTGATCCACCGCAGCCTCGGTGCTGGCCGTCAGTGCCGCATAGTCTGTCAGATGATGCTCCTGCAAATACTGGAGCGCGGCGGCCATTTGTTTTAGGTTGTAGACCTTGGCCCATCGTTCATAGGCCGGGCCCTTGCCTTGGGCCATACGCTCTTGAATGTCGATGATGAGATTAACTCGCCGTGGCGGAACCGTGGGCTCCTCGGGCAGTTTGGGGAGTGGACGTTCCCCGGCAATTACCGCCTTGATGTCCTCCGGGTCAAATCCAACTCCAAGTGTAGAAGCCCGGAGCCGGGTCGGTTTTTCCTGCCCGGGTGCAAGGAATGAGATGACACCGCCCCGCCCATGTTTCACCGCAAAGCCGGACTCCTCCATGAGACGGAGAAAGTCGGCAAAGTCCGTGGGCTTTTTCTCCAAAGCGGCGAGAACAGCCAGCCGCACCCGCTGCTTGGCAGAGGGTGGCTTTTCTCCGATCCACTGTCCATAGTGGAGAAAACGACCCTTGCTGTGCTGGCACGGATTTTGGATAACAGACAATTCATGTTCGATGCACACGCGGTCAGAGAGCCGCCGCAGGGCAAAGGACGAACCAATGAAATTATGAAATTTCCGGGAGCGGTCAAAGGCCGTCGCATTGAAATAAATGTGATTGTGGATATGGGCCTTGTCGGTATGCGTACAGACGAAGAACTGATACTTTCCCTTTGTCCAGCGCATCGCCGTTTCATAGCCGATACGGTTTGCTTCTTCCGCCGTAACCTCCCCGGGCAGGAACGCCTGCCGGATCTGAAAGAACAGGGCCCCGCGAGACACGGCCCGGCCTGTCTCTGCAAGGTATTGACTTTTTACCAGAAGAAACTCGGCGGGAGCCGTGTTCGGATCGCAGAGATAGGAAGATACGGCTCCCAGCTTTTCCGGGTTTAGGCCATAGGTGAAACGATCCTCCATCGTTTGAATTGCACTTTTTCCCGCCGCTGTTTTATAAGGGCGGATGTAGGTGGTCGCCGTAAAAATTCCTCCTTCCGGCAAACAGTATTTTTACTTTGGGACACTTTGTCCCGAAGTAGAAAAAGCCGGGGAGCGGTATCAACCACTCCCCGGACGGGTCAGAGCTCTACCAGCGCGGAGAGCTGTTTCAAAAGATCAGACAGCGGCCCCCACAAAGCAGCATAGTCCCGCTGTAAGGCTGCGAGTTCTTCGGGATAAATTGCGCCGTAGGTGTTGGCCTGAATTGCCACTTGGTTCAGATTGTTGGAGCAGCGCCGCTGGAGCGAAACCAGCTCACGAACAGGCGAAAGGTCAACATGAAGCACATACCCACTCAGGGCCATTTTCCGCATATAGGCTCCCATATTACGGATGCCAGCCTCCGCCATACGTTCTTGAATCAGGGCCTGCTCCGCCTCCGACACCATCACATGAAGATGGATCGGACGGCGGCGCTTTTTTGTCATCGCTCCTCACGCTCCCGGCTGCGGCAGGCGCGGGGCGGCTCCTTTACCTTATCCAGCGGCTTTTCCTGTTCGTCTGCCGGAACAGGGTGCGGCAAATGAAATTCACGGTGCAGGCGCAGCACCTCCAGTACAGACAATTCCTGTTCACGTTTCTTTTCCATACACGCTCCTCCTTATCTATCGCCACGGTCAGGCTGCCTGCGCTGGGGAACCAGTGCCTCCGGGCCGCGATCTGCCTCCGCCAACTTTGCCGCATTTTTCATCTGCTCGGCAATCGGACGGGGCCTGTCGGGATTATCAGGCGCAGGACGCAGCTCATAGTCGGATGCCTGTTTTTCCGTTAGCGGGCGGGTATAGGTAAGATAGCCCCAAGCCAAGAACGAGCCATTTTCCACCGGGATGCGCTGATCGTAATTGAAGATTTCATCCGGCTTGTTATAAGGCGGCTTCGGGAATGTCCCGATGTCCACAGGCCGCTGGGTCGAATAATACTTGTAAAGGCCGGGAGCCTCGGTCTGCCTGATCCCGACGTTATAAATACGCTGATAGTCCTGCACCCGGTCTGTGAAATCCTGTTCCATCGCGGTGCGGTCATTTCCATAGTGACCCCATTCATACTGCCGCTGGCCGTCCTTGTCATCATAGCAGGCCCATGTGACATAGCGGGATGGCGCGGTGGGATGTTCGCCCAATACAAATCCTCGTCCATTTTCCAGCATGACCGCCTTCAAAATG
This sequence comes from Blautia sp. AF17-9LB, assembly GCF_003479185.1. Classification (NCBI taxonomy): domain Bacteria; kingdom Bacillati; phylum Bacillota; class Clostridia; order Lachnospirales; family Lachnospiraceae; genus Blautia; species Blautia sp. AF17-9LB. Next base: position 219,663 of record NZ_QUGU01000001.1, on the reverse strand, counting down.
GCGTAGCCTTGATTTTTGTCCATAGTACACCTCCCATCATCGAGACATTTCTTTGTTTTCTCTTTTCACAAACGGCTGGAGCTGATAGGGGCTTGTACTGTCCTCGGGCCGCAGAAAGTCTATCCGGGCCGCAGCACGGATGGCGTTCTGGTTAAGCTGCCGCTGCCATGCCCCTTGGCTGGGAGCCCACTTAAAGCCGTTGCTATTCAGTTCCTGCCGCTGATTGGCATCGGGCTTTTCCTCAAAAATAAGCTGCAAACGATTTTCAGCCTCGTTGATTTTTGCCTCGCCTCCGGGGAATGTCCAGCCAGCAAACTCGGAGCGGCTGCTCAGTTCCTCAATGCGCTGGCGCACACGGCGGATGTTGGCGTTGTTGTTGGAAAGCAGATAGGCGGGGTATGGCTTGCTTTTGTCCAAGTGCCATGACTGCGCCATATCTGCTTTGAGCTTTTCGGCCTGCTCCGGCGTAAGCTCCGGGCAGCCGTCCAGCGTTTTGTGTTTCCGAAAATACGCATTGACTGCCTTCATGGTGGCCTGCAGGGACTCCAGCCCCTCCAGCTTTTTTGTCAGCTTTTCCACGGCCAGATCGTCATCCGCGCTGATCCCACCCATTCCAACAGAGCGGATTTTATCAAGCAGCTTTGAAATCTCCGCATACTCTCCATAGTTGCGATCCCGGGCGGCGTTCTGCTTGTGCTTTTTTGTCACAGGGAAATTGCCGCCCCCGGAGATCAGAATAGAGGGCACCCGGGCATCAATCACATTGCGTTCATTCAGATTTTCCGCAAGTTTCCGGGCATAGCGATCCACCAGCGCGTCAATCTTATCATGGTACATTGGATCGACACGGGCTTTCTGGCGTTCCGCCGCTGCATACGCTTCATCGACCATTGCCCGGTAGCCCGCCGTAGCGGAGCCCGGCTGATAGTCAGAAAAGCTGTTCATATCTTTTGCCCGCTTTGCGGCTTCTTCATTGATCGGATAATATTTCGGCATAGTACCTCCTTCCACAAAAGCCGGAACTTTGGGACAAATTGTCCCAAAGCCCCGGCAGCTAAAATGTTGACAGCATCTCACGGAAACAGGGGCGGACGTAGAAACATACGCCTTCCGCAGAAAAGGGCCTTAAAAAGCCTTGCTACAAGCGGATTTGTGATGGTCTAATTGTCAACACATCAGCTCCGTTTTTTCCGCATATATTCCCGCTGCTGTCTGCGGTGTGCCGCCTTTGCACAGGCCGCCGAACAATAGGTTTGCCGTCCATCAGGAGCCACGGCTCTGCCGCATACCGGGCAAGCCTTGAAATCCGGCCTTGGCCCCTCTGTCAGCAACGCAGCCTCCAGCGCCGGATCAAGGGGCAGAACTGCCTCGCGGAAGTAGCGGCAATAAGCCCCTGTCCAGCATTTCCCAAACATATAGCACTCGCAATCCAGCGGCAGGCAGCCGCAGTCCCGGTCATAGTTGGCACACCATTTTGACACCAGCCTGCGGATTGCCGCTTTTTCTGTCCGGGTCAGTTCTCGGCCCACAGTATCACCTCCCGTTGCCCGGTGGTTTGAGCTGCTCCCGGTAGCAGAACACGCAGCCGATCCCGCGCCAGTAAGGGCAGCCGTCACAACGGGAGCCCTTCGGCGGCAGGCTTGGCGGCACACCCTTAAAGTAGCTTTTTTCTTTCATAAATCCCTCATAGGGGTTATTTGTAAATCTCATTCATTATCCTCGCTTTCGGTATCGTCCTCGTCCCAAGGCGGCCCATCGTCCTCGGGATCGTCATAATCAGCCAGTTCCTCACTGTAATCCTCTTCGGGTACAGCAGCTTTTTCATGCTTCGGGCGGTAGATTTTGAAGTACCAGCCTGCACCGCCGCCCAGAACAGCCACTGCCAAAATCAGCAGAAGCGTCCCGGTATTACTTTTCTGCTGGGGCTCGGGTTCCGGCTCCTCCGCAGGTTCCGTCACCGGAGCGGATTCGGGAGCTGTGCCAGCACACTCGGTCATGTTGACCGCGCAGACCTCGCAATCCGTATGGATGGCTCCGGGCGCACATTTTTCTGTGCAGGAGCAGGCCGGAAGTTCTCCGCCAGCGGCCTCCAGTGCCGCCAGCAGATCGGCTTCATCCACCATGTTCAAAAAGTAGGTGTGATACTGTTCGCCGTCCTCGTCCACAGGCTTGTCATAGTCAATGACAATGTAAAAGGTGTTGCCGCCGCTGGTTTCCACCGTGATGAACTGTTTGTTGGTTGCGGCATCGTAGAGCAGATCGCGGGTCACAAGGTTTCCATCCTCCGAAAAGCCCTCGCCCGGGGTAATGGTAGGCGCTGGCTCCGGGGCCGGAGTTTCTTCCACAACAGGCGGTTCCTCATTCCCGCCGTCCGAATAGGCGTAGGCTGGGATCGCAAAGCCGCATAAAAGAACGGCGGAGCAAAGCCCCGCCGCCAACATACGAAAATGTTTCATATTCAGTTTTCCTCCTTTTCTTCTTCGGACTTCGGGACACTTTGTCCCAAAGTACCTCCGTCCTTCAGCTTTTCAAACAGCAGCGGGAGCTCCGTAAGGGAGATGCTCATACCGCGCACAATGTCCACGATCTCGCTGTTTTCTGCCTCCAGCTTTTTCTGCTCCAGCTCCTTGAGCCGGGCCTGCTGTTCACTGATTTTGGCCTTGACCTTATCAATCTCGGCCTGAATTTTCATGCTTTTGGTAGTTGCCATTTCAAAACCTCCTGTCACGGTAAACGCCCGTAGGCGTAAAAATGAGATTGCCAGTAGCTTGTATTCAAATTTGCGTAGCCGATGGGATCTCCGCAATGCAGCATTTTTCCGTCACCGACATAAATCCCGCAATGGCTCACGCCCGGCGTGTCATAGGTGCCTTTGAAGAACACCAGATCACCGGGTTTGGGAGAGCTGGTCGGCGTACAGATGTTATAGAGTCCCTGGGCTCCCAGCCTGCCCACATTCCAGCCGGAGTGATTGATGACCCACGAAACGTAGCCCGAGCAATCAAAGGAAGTGGCAGGAGAACTGCCACCCCACACATAGGGATAGCCGATATATTTCTGCGCTTCGGCAAGCATCGCGGCAAAGGTTTCATCGTCCAGATATTCTCCGGGCACTTCGTAATCACCGGGTTTCCCGGTAATGTACTTGTTCACATAGGGAGAATCCGGGAACAGATCAGGGCGGTTTCCCAGCGTTGCCATATAGATGGCATACCGGGAAAGCTGATCCTCACCCATAACGTATACAGGCACATGGGACAAATCAAAATTTTCCAGCGTGACCGTACAGATGTAATAATCGTAAGGCACCTGATAGGTGTCCGTATGGGAGTTGCCATCCTCGTCCGTCCATGTGTCGGTTTCCGTGCGATACCGGGTTTCCACCACTACATCCTCCGTGAGAATATACTGGCGGTCAAACAGCATTTGCAGCGTTCCCTGTACTTCGTCTATTGTCCATTGCCCCTCATGGAGCGCACACAAAAGAGAAAGCAGCACATAGGGGTCATGTTCGATTTCGTCCAGATCGAAGTGGTATTCGTCATAGTCATGGGTGCTTTCATAGGTGTCCAGATAATGCTGCAAATCATCTTCCAGCGCACAGTAGGCAGCTTCGGCGGCCAGCATATCCCGATCCTCGCAAGGATAGGTGCTGGCCCCTAATGCACCGGCCCCGGCGTTCCCCAGCATAAGCATGGTAGAGGAACAGGACTGCATAGCAAACAGGAGTAACACACAGAGCACCGCAACCACGGCACCTGCGGGATGACTTTTGACAAATTCCACTGCCCGGGCGGTCAGGTGTTCTGCGGCTGTGGCAGTTTTCCCAGCCGCAGCCGCGCCCTGCTTTGCAGCCTCCTTTGCCTGCTTGCGGTATTGCCTGCGAAGCCGTTGCTTTTGCCAGTAGCGGGTAAGGGCATTTTTCGTCAGCTCCGGGTGCTCCTGTGCGGCGGTGTGAAAATGGTGGTCCGCCGTGTATTTGGTATAGCGGGCCTCGGCCTTGCGTACCACTTTTGCCGGATGTTCCCGGACTTTACGGCGCACAAAGCGGGAGCCGTGCCGCAGCGCGGTTTCTCCCACAAGCTCAGAACGGTGTGCGCCTTCTGTGCCGACATTTTCCTGTTCCACTTCAAAAATCTTGCCATGCACGAAGCTGTGAACGGAACCACTGGCAACACGGCCTATGCGTTTTACCGGGCCAGGCTTTTTCGGCGGCTTTTGCTTTGCCAGCTTCTCCCGGGCCTGTTCCAGCTTTTCGCCTTGGGACTCCATACGGAGCTTTGCCGCCGCAGCCTGTTCCTGCTGGCTCTTTTTGCGGAACTTGGACTTTGGGACACTTTGTCCCGAAGTGTCGGAAGCCTCCGGCCCGGGCTGCTCCCCGTTAGGGGCGTGGGCGGTCTGCGACCAAGCCTCCTCCTTGGCCTTATTCGTTTTTCGTTTCATTCTTCATATCCTCCGGGCGGGTAGTCAGCAGGTCATAGATTTCTCCGCGAGGGAACCGATCCACAAACGGGATGGTCACATTTCCATAGAACAACAGGCCCTCGCCGGAATTGCTGTGTGTGATATAGGAAAGCTGGTGCTCGGAAATGCCGAGCTGTTTTGCCAGAATGGTGCGGTCACTCTGCGCCTGCGAAAGCAGAATCATAAAATCCGTGTTGTCCAGAATGTTCTCGATTTCCCGGCTGGCCAAAAGGTCTTTGACGTTCTGCGTCAAAGCAGACGGCACACATCCTTTTTTACGCAGCATTTTCCAGACTGCCACAAAGTAGCTGGCTGTCAGCGGATCGCGGAGCAGGATATGAAACTCGTCAAAGTAGCACCAAGTCGCCGCACCCTCGTGGAAGTTCTGATCCACCGCCTGCGAAACAAACTCATTTGTGATGTGCATTGCAATCTTTCTAAGGTTTTCGCCCATGTTTTTCAGAACGATGCACACCACACGGCTGTCCGTCTTGACGTTGGTAGGATGGTTAAAGAGATTGAGGGAGCCTGTGCAATAAAGCTCTAAGGCAGTTGCCACGCGCCGGGCTTCGGGCTCCGGCTGGCGTAAGAGCTCTTCGTACAAATCCTGCAACAGCGGTGTTTTTGCAGTTTCCAGTCCGAGCGCCTGTTCCCGGTACACCAAACGCACACAGCGGTCAATGACCGTCTTTTCAATGGGCTGCAAGCCTTCCTTGCCGCCGACCACCAGCTCGCACAGGGATAAAAGAAAATCCGCCTTCATGGAAAGCGGGCTTTCTCCGGCGGCCATATTGAGCTCCACATCCATCGGATTGAGATGGTGCGGGCTGTCCGGGGCAATCTCGATCACCTGACCGCCCAGCCTTCGCACCAGCGGCGCATATTCGCCCATCGGGTCAACCACAATGATCCGATCCTGCGGGATGGTGAGAAACACATTCAAAAGCTCGCGCTTTGCGGCAAAGCTCTTGCCGGAGCCCGTAGAACCCAAATACATCCCGTTTGCCGATTTCAGCTTTTTGCGGTCAGCCATGATAACATTGTGAGAAAGTGCGTTCATGCCATAGTAGAGGGCCTGCCCAGCCATGCGGAGCTCCCTTGTCATAAAAGGAATAAAGATGGCTGTGGAGCTGGTGGTCATACCGCGCTGGATTTCTACCTCGTTGTAACCAAGGGCCAACGAGGAAACAAAGCCCTGTTCCTGTTGCCAGTCCAGACGGCGCAGAGCGCAGTTGTATTTCTGCGCGATACCGCCCACGGTAAACACATCGTTTTCCAGCCGCTGGCGGTTAGGAGCAAGGTTTACCACCGTAAAGGTCAGCAGAAACATTCGCTCATTGCGGGATTGCAAATCAGCCAGAAGCTCCGCTGCGTCCTTGCTGAATGTAATCAGGTCAGGGGGAAGAATATCCGGGTCATAGCCGGAGCGCACAGCCTTTCTCTGTTCCTCCACTTTCATTTTTCCGATGTCCGAGATTTTCCCCTTGATGGTCTTAATTGCCTTGAGCTGATCCACGGTCTGAATGTGCATGGTCACGGTCATTTCCGCATCCAGCTCCAAGATTTCCGCCAACAACTTATCCGAAAGCTCCGATGCCATAATCTGTAAGTAGGACACCGCGCCCCAATACTGGCCGATGCGGAATGTGCGGGACTGGCGGAAGTCGAGACTGTCCGGGGCAATAAAGTCTTTTGTGCCGAGCCCGGCCTGTGGGATGTCTTTCCACGAAAAGCGGAACGCCTCACGGCTCCCCGGGTGCATCTGGCTATGAAGCAGCGCAAGGCGGGCCCGTCCGTCCATCGGCTCCGAGGGAACGCCCAGTCGCTTAAAGTTTCCCATGACATCGGCCTCCACACGCTCCAGACGGGGCCGTGCCTCCGCAATCCCCTCGGCGGGTATGCCAAAGGTGATGTATTTTGAGCGTTCAATGCCGTTATTGCTTTTGGCAATCTGATTTTTCAGCATCCCGGTAAACTCATCCCGGACGCTGTTATAGTTGTCATCCGCTTTCGGGATATTGACCTGATAGCGGCTGCGGGAATGAGAACGGCGGTTGATAAAGGAAAGCTGGAACGGCAGCGAACTGTCAAAGTAGTTGAGGAATGAGCTCCATCCGCTGAATATGGCGGTCTGATCCTCGGTGGATGCCACGGAGTAATTGATGTCCTCATATTCCACGGTTTTTGTATAGAGCCCGCCCGGGAGCTTGCACACACCGTCCGGGTGCATGGACAGATACGGGATTGTCTGCTGAGCAGACAGAATCGCCCGGCCTTTACCCTTGGCGGCGGCTCCGTTTTTCTTCTTTGTGTTTTTCAATCACATCCTCCTTTCCAGCGCCCAGCCCGGCAAAGGGCGCATAAATGTTTTCGGTTCGGTAGGCCCTGATCCCCGGCCTTAGAAACTTGGCCCGGATGATGTTTCGCACAACCTTTTCAAAGGGCAAGCCGTCCTTTTCATACATCGCCAGCAGGAACGCCGGGAGCATAATTCCCAGCATGAGAAACATCGCCCCGGTATTACCGAGGGTGCCACGGGTCAGCAGATAGGCCGGAATCCCCACCGCGCCCGCGCTGCCGAAGCAGACAAGCTGGCGTTTGGTGAGGTTGAAAGCCATCTTTGTTTTGATTTTGGATAAATCGTTTGGTACGTTTACATAGGGCATAGATCACACTCCTTTCTGCACTTCGGGACAATGTGTCCCAAAGTCCGGGATGGTTGGTGTTACTTCATTCCCCCATACAGCCCAGCCGGGCGGGGTCTGCCGGGCAAAGAGCTCCACGCGGGGCAGATCTCCCATCAGGGAAAGAATCTTGTCGCGGGCCTCGTCCGGCTTTTTGCTATGGGCTTCAATCGGGGAAATGATGAATTGATGAATGTTGGCAGCCTGCCGCTTTGGATGTCCCTTGGTTGCCAGCAGGCAGATTTCTGCATTGCCCCTTGTCCAGAAGCCAAGGCCGTAAAACCAGCTATCCGCCTTCTTGTTCTTTTTCAGCCAGACGAAAGCAACGCTTTTGTAGGTGAAGCCCCAAGCCTCGATCAGCCGGAGCGCCTCCGGGAGCTGCGGGAAAGTAGCCCATAAAAAGAGTGCGCTGTCCGGGGCTGCAAGATCAGCCACAGGCAACGCACATAAATCCTCAATGCTCATAGTGGGATAGTGATTTTCCGCCGCGCCCTGTACTTTCTTAGCCGAGTAGCGCCAAGGGGGATCGGCGTAAATGATAGAATACTGCTGGATAATTACACTCCTTTCTCGCCGGAGCTTTTTACTGCCTGCGCCGCACGGATGCGCTCACTGGCGGCGGCATAAAAGGACGGGGCCGTTTCAAAGCATACAAAGCGGCGTTCTGTGTTGATGGCTGCAATCGCGGTTGTGCCGGAGCCAACGCAAATGTCCGCGACCAGTTCGCCGGGGCGGGTATAGGTGCGGATCAAATACTCGCAGAGCTCCACGGGCTTCTGCGTGGGGTGGATGCCGCCGGACACCGTAGGCACAAAAAGCACATTTCCGGGATAGCGGCGGCCATCGTTGGACTCCGAGCCCTGCCGTTCAAATTTTCCATAGTTGGAGCTTGTACCGCTTCGGGAATGTACGCGGGTATAAGGCTTGCCATAAGTAAACTGCGGATTGTAGACCGGGGACTTCTGGTAAAACACCAAAATATTCTCGGACTTTTTCAGTGGAGCCCGGTTTGCATTGAGAAAACCTGTTCCGCGCTCCTTGTACCAAATCCACTCATAGCGGAGCATGGCGAGGTTGGATGCGCCCAGCACCTTGTCAAAGGGGCACTGTGCGAAGAACAGCACTGCACCATTCGGCTTGACCGCCCATTTCACCGCCTCCCACAGTTCCGGGAGCGGCAGGGGCACATCCCAATAATTCCGGGTTGTGCCGTAGGGCGGATCGGTCAGCAGCATATCCACGCTATGTTTGGGCAGGGAGCGCAGGCCCTCAATGCCATCCATGAGAAACAAGCCCTCCTTCGGGACACTTTGTCCCAAAGTGCGGCTATCGGTCATTACGGGCCTCCTTTGTCTTGGCAGGCGCAGGCCGGGCAGCGTTTTCTTTTCCCGCTTGCTTTGCAGCCTCGGCCATCTGCTCCTTGATCGGGGTAGGCCGTACCGCCTGGGCCCGTGCAACAAGCTGTTCCACCGCCGCATGATACGCCTCCACACCAGCCGCGTTAATCCGTTCCTGTGTGGCGCGGTCAGGAATCCGAACCGTAGCCCGGTATCCCGTCCGGCTGGCAGGATCGGGTTTAGAGGGAGCGCCGAGGAAAATCCCGTTTTTCCCGGCCACAACCTTAAAATCGTCGATGACCACACCGCCAAAATTGACGCTGGCGAAGCCGATCAGTTTTCCCTGCGGCTCAATCGGGCGGACAGATACCGTGATCGGAACAACCGCCTCCTGCAAGACAGCATCTGTCCGCATTTTTACTGCCTCATCAATGCTAATGCCCTTGACTTCTGCAAGCTCCGCGATGGGAGCATCAAACAGCCAGCGCCGTTCCTCCGCAGCAATCTGCTCCGGGGTCAGCAATACATCGTCTTTCTTACTCAGATAAAATTCCTCCTTTCCGCTTGCCGGAGCAGGCTGGGCGGGGTCGTCCATCAACTCTTTTCTTTGCAGGACGGCCTCTGTTTCCGCCATAAAGCGGTAAGCGTCTGCCTCAGTAAACTCCTCCGGCGTTTTTCCATTCCATAAGCGCGTTCCGTCTGCCCCGTATCTTCTCGGCATAAGCACCACCTCCTGTTAATGAGCGCCAAAGATACGCTGGGCAATGCTCCCGGTCTTAAAGAGCATGAAGCAAAGCAAAACCGTGTAGCCCACAGTTCCCCAAATCGCCCCAATGGGATCGCCGCCTGTTGCGATGCCTTGAATGAGCACTGCGTAAATTGCAACACATACAAGGATCAGCAGCCCTTGAAAGCCCACGGCAAACAGGGACTTGATGTAGTTTTGCCCGGTGCTGCCAAGCTCCCGGTTGGAAAGCGTAGCAACGGGGATGGGGGCCAGACTGGTCAGCAGATAGATTTCCAGCATCCTGCCATACACCAAAACGAAAATGATAATTCCCATCGCCTTCATCGTGAAGCCAATGAGCGCAGACTGCAGCCACAGCCCCAAAAGCGGCCCCAAATCCATCGCCTCCAGTGAGGTTTCCAGTTCAGCAAGCATATCCGCCGAAACATCGGTAGAGCCTTGAATGAGCCCGCCTGCCTGCGCGATAACGCTCTGCGACACATCGAACACAGCCATGACGATATTGAATGTATTTGACAGGATTAAGATTGCACAGGCTGTTTTGAACATCCATTTATAGAGGTTCGCAACGTCAACCTCGTGCATATTGTTCTTTTCCAAAAGCATCTGTATGAGCTCATAAGTGGCAACAAAGGTCAGCACCATTCCGGCAATCGGCAGGATCACCGTTTCGGAAAGCTGTCGGATCAGGGAGAAAACCCCGGCGTGCCACGCCGCCGGGGTAGTCCCTACCTGTGCCGCAATCTCTCCGACTTGGGTATTGACAGTATCAAAAAGACCGTCGAGGTTCCCCATGATCCCGCCAATCAGAAGCTCTTTGAGCCAGTTTGTGAGCCAGTCGGTGAGAAAATCCATAAGCGCCTACCTTAAAACAGGCCAGACAGCAGAGGGATCAGTGTGGTGCCAATGACGATGATGCCGCCGCCCGCCATGAGCTGTTTCATACCAAAATAGGTGTAAAACTCTGCTCGATGGCGGGCGGCGGCGTGTCAAGAAATTTATGGAATTTTTTTAGAACCGCCCCGGCGGGAACAGGTCAGGCCGTGACCTGTTCCACCTCCGGGATGGGTTTGAGATTAAAATGAATTTCAATAGAAATGTGTCGTGTCTTATCGCTGTCGATGTGTTCATGGACAACGATTTCTTTAATCAGACGGTTGAGGGTGGCAGCGTCCAGCTCCGTGATGTCGGCGTATTCCTGAATGGCGTCCACCCATTGCTTGGCGTCCACGGCAAGGCGGATTTCATCAGCCAGCTTCCTGCGCCCCTGTTCAACCCGTTCCTTTAGTTCAGCCTGTTCCTTCTGCGTCTTATCCAGCATGAGATTGAAGTTTGCTTCGCTGATACGTCCGGCAACCATGTCCTCATAGAGCCGCAGCACCATTTTTTCCAGTACCTCAATCCGTTCCTCGTGCTTCGTCAGGGAACGCTCCAACGCTTCCCGCTGGCCTTTCTGCTCGGCTTCACAGGTGTTGGTAAGCCGTCCGGCAACAGCTTCCCCGTCCATCAGGGCGGCCTTCGCACATTCCCGGATTTTGTTCAGCACAAGGCGGTAAAGGGTTTCGTACTCCACACGGTGCTGGGTACAGTGCTGTTTCCCATAGGCATTATAGGTCTTACAGGAATAAATCTGCTTCGGGTGCTTGTCGTTGGTGTAGCGGATAGTCAGTGATTTCCCACACTCGCCACATTTGAGAAGCCCCGCAAACAGGCTGATTTCCCCGGTCTGGCGGGAACGCTGCCGGGATTTCAGCTTGTCCTGCACGATGTCAAAGCTCTTGCGGTCAACAATCGGCTCATGCCGTTCCTCCACCACAATCCAGTCCTGCGGCTTTTTTTCCCCGATGGTGCCGATTTTGAAGCGGTAGTCCTTCTTCTGGGAAGCGATAGCCCCGGTATAGACGGGATTCATCAGGATGTCCTTGATTACCGAAAAATCCCACATATACCGCCCGTTTACCGGGTCTTTCTTTTCCCATTTAGTGCGGACATTGCGGAAGCCCCGTTCCCGGTTCCACCATGTAGGGCAAGGCACCTTCTGTTCTTCCAGCCTGCGCCGGATAAAGTTCGGGCCGTGTCCTTCCAGCGCCCAGCGGAAGATTTGCCGGACAATGGGGGCGGTTTCCTCGTCCACCAGCAGATGGTTTTTGTCCTCCGGGTCTTTCTGATACCCGAAAGGGGCGATACAGCCGGTAAACTGGCCTTGCTGGGCTTTCAGAAGGTAAGAGGAATGTACCTTCTTGGAAATATCCTTGCTGTACATCTCGTTGAGGATGTTCTTGAACGGCGCAATGTCGTTATTCTCCCGCATGGTGTCGATACCGTCATTCATGGCGATATAGCGGACGCCGTGGCGGGGAAAGAAGTCCTCAATGAGTGTGCCGGTCTGCAAATAATTTCTGCCCAACCTCGATAAATCTTTCGTTATGACAAGGTTTATCTGCCTGCGCTCGATGGCTTTGAGCATCCGTTTCAGGTCGGGGCGCTCCATGTTCAGCCCCGTGTAGCCATCGTCCTGATAGACTGCCACAACCTCCCATCCCTGCTTTTCGCAGTATTTTTCCAGCATATCCCGCTGGTTGGCAATACTGGCGCTCTCCCCGTCAAGGTCATCGTCTTTGGAAAGCCTGCAATAGATGGCTGCCCGGAAGCTGCCTGCCAGTATTGCGTCCATGTCTGTATATTCATATCCGTTCATCATAACCGTTTACCCGCACAATCCAGACGGAACACGGTTCTTCTGAACCTCATCCTTATTATACTCTAAATCTTGTGTTTTCGCAAGATTTTCTTTGCTGGTATTCTGCCCATATTTTTGGGCAATCAGGCTCACAAAGACGTCTGTGGCGTCCAGTTCGCCGTCAAAAACTGTGGTAACATGAATCTCTGTTTTCGTTTTTGCCATAGGCAGTTATCCTCCATAATAGAATAAGCCAGACAAGGAGAAGGTCGGCAACGAAGTCCGGCAACGGGCTTCAAAAAACCTGAAAACTATCTCTGTCTGGCAGTTTGGCTCTTATTTTTATTTTCTTTTATTTTTCTGTTGTTTTGGTTGCTGATAAGGGGAAAAGCCCGCAGTTACGGGGGGTTTCCCGGCAACCGGCTCGGCAACGGGAGTGCAACAGGGTCGGCAACCGGCTGCATTTTTCAGAAGGGAAGCTCCATCTGTTCCGTGACTTCCTCAAATCCTTCCGGGATTTTTTCAGCTCCGTTGCTGATGTCCGTTGCTTTCGTTTCACGCTCCCAGCCCTTTTGCCTGCCGTATTCCGGGAACACACGGGGGTTGGAAAAGTAATTCCAGCCCGTCACGCAATGGTTCATGATGTCGTTGACTTCCCGGATTTCCCATTGCTTCGGCTCGTCAAAGGGGTGGTTCAGGGCTTCCTTGAAAAGCTGCTTGGAACACACCATGCCGCCGGTATAGCGGTCAAGGTATGCCTGTATCATCCCGGCCTTGGTGTCCTCCGGCATGAAATCCCGCTGGTGTTCTTTGAGATAGCGCACCATTTCCGGGCTGAAAGACAGCTTAAAATCCCCGCTGCGGTAAACCGTCATGGCTTCTGCCCAGACCTGTGCAAGATAGGCTCTGGAAGCGGCTTCGTCCTCCAAAATGTGAACCTCGGCCTGTTCCGGGTACACCATGACCGGCAGGAAGCGCCGGTTGCCGGAACGGTCAAGGGGCAGGAAGTCAAGGGCATTGGAAGTGCCGCCGAACACACATTGCCGCAGCCTGTCCTCCGGGTGGGTTTCGTATGGGATTTTATAGACCTCCTTCTGTCGGCTTAAAAATGACTTGATTTCCTCAATGCTCTTGGCATTGGCGGTGGCAATCATCTCCGACATCTCGATAATCCAGTGGCCTTGCAGCTTGCGGTACACGTTATCATCATCCAGCTTCCGCAAATCATCGGAAAACCACTCGTCTTTTACTGCCAGCAGCCGGAAAAAGGTGGATTTCCCGGCTCCCTGACCGCCCACCAGACAGAGCATGACTTCAAATTTACAGCCGGGGCAAAATGCCCGGTGGATGGCTCCCAGCAGGAACAGCCGCAGGGCTTCATAGGTGTACTGGTCGGTGTCGGCTCCCAGAAAGTGGCGCAGGCAATAGCGGATACGCTCCTGCCCATCCCATGAAAGGCCGTTCAGGTAGTCCCGGACGGGGTGGTAGCCGTTTTCATTGGCAACAATCCCGATGGCGGCGGTAATCTTTTTCTCACTGGTAAGCCCATAGGTTTCTTCCAGATACAGGAGCAGATAGTTCATATCCGTGTCCGTGATGGCGGTGCCGATGCGGTGGTAGCCGATGGGCTTTACAATGTCCACTCGCTCGGTCAGCAGATTTTTTGCGATTGCCCCGGAAAGCAGCGGGTCATTCTGAAAGACGGTCAGGCAGTTGCGGATACTGTTGCGGACGCTGCCTTTCTCGGTGCTTTCCAGCATGGCCTTTACTTCCTCAATGCTCCGGGGCGGGGCTGCTTCTTGTATGGTCTGTTCTGCGGCCTGCCGTATCTTGGGCGGCAAGCTCTGCCATTCGTCTTTCAAGATTGCTCACTTCCTTTCCATAGTCAACGATAAGGACTGCCCGTTCCTCCATATCCGGGGAGAGCAGCACATCCAGCAGATATTCCACATGGGATTGCTTCTGCAAGGCTTCCACAAAAAGCGGGTGCCATGCTTCTTCCGGCATCTTAGGGGCATAGTCCCGTTTCCAGCGGCGCAGAAGATGGTAATAATCGGACAGCACCCGGAAGCAGTAACGCTCCATGCGGCAAAACCGCTGTTCCGGGGTTTCCTGCCGGGGTTTGGGTTTTCTCCTGCCGGGTGGTTCCCTGTCCTCATAGGGGATGGAGAACTCCTGCGCCAGCATGAGGGCGGCTTCCTTCGGACTGACAGCTTCCAGACGGGAAACAAAGTCAATCACATCCCCGTCTGCCTGACAGCCGAAACAGTGAAAGCGCCGGTCAACCTTCATGCTGGGGTTTTTATCAGCATGGAAGGGGCAGACACACATCCCGTTTCGTCCCACCCGGATTCCAAAATGCTCCGCAGCCTGCCGGGTGGTAACAGACTGCTTGACAGCTTTAAATACATTCAAATAAATCCTCCTGAAAATAAGAAAAGCGCCTGTCATTCTCGAAAAAGAAAATAGCAAGCGCCTATTAAAGTTCCATATCCTGTTTTTTCTCTGTGCGGGGCTGCTTCCGTTTCTCGGCCTGTTCTTCCCGGATACGCTGCGTCCGGCCTTTGACTGCCTGCTGGATGGACGGTTTCTTTCCCGGCTCGGCGGTCTGGCGGTACTGTTCAGACGGAAGAACCTGATTGAGCCAGTGACGCACATCCCGGAGAATCTTCACATCCTCCTGTAATGCGGACAACCGTTCCTTATATCCGGCAACTTCTCCGGCAAGCTGTGTCTGTTCCTCATTCAGCTTTTTAATGCTGTACTTCTTCTCCTTCAAATGCACCTTGAAATAACGGATAGCGGCATTATAGGCGTCCAGCTCGTCCCGATGGGCGGCGGCAAACTGTTCCCGTGGCTTCTTAAACCGGATGGCAGCATACTCCACATGAACCGGCTTATGGGCTTCAAAGTTGGCGATATGGGAAAGCAGGGTGTTGATTTCTTTCATACGCTGTTCTTTCGGCTTCATCTCTGCCCGGATGGAAACGGCCTGCCCGCTGACGGTATCCAGATAAGCGTCCAAACTCTGCACAGTGGACAGCTCCTTTTCCCGCAGATAGCGGATAGCTTCCATAACCTTGTTGAAATCGGCAACGCTGCCTGTAAGCTGGCCTTTGCTTGTCCAGCCTGTACGTTCCTCCCGGCGCAAATCCAGATATTTCCCCAGCAGCTCCGGCAGGGTGGGTTCCTTCGATTCCTGCAAGGCTTCCAGCAGGGCGGCTTTTTTCTCCTTCAGGTCTGCAATCCAGCCTTTCAGGTGGCGTACCATCTGCCGGATAGATTGCATAAGGGAATTGGCGGCTTTGATGTCCCGGTTCAAGTTGCCGATGTTGGTCTGTATCCCTCGTTTCTCCATCTGGCTGACTGCTGGCCCCATATGGACGGTGGGGATTTTATCAAGCCCCTGCCGTTCATAGGAACGAAGGTCAAGGCGCTCCGGGCGTCCGTTGGCTTCCAGATAGCGGTTAGCGGTAGCCGCCCAGCCCTGCCGCCAGATCTCTCCGTACTTCTGGTCGTTCCAGTCCACGGTATCCTCCTTGTGGCTTTTCCAGCTCCCGGACGGGAGCCGGATACGCTCGCCGTTCTCGTCAAGGTCATAAACCTTCCGGCTCTTGGGAAGCCATTTCCCGTTTTCGTCCATTGCCCGCATGGTCAGCAGGATGTGGGCGTGGGGATTCCCATTCCCTTTGTCGTGGATGGCAAAATCGGCAATCATGCCTTTAGAAACAAAAAACTCCCGGCAGTAGTCCCGGATAAGGTCGGCGTGCTGTTCCGGGGGGATTTCCCTCGGTATGGCAAGCACGATTCTCCGGGCAAGCTGGGAGTTCCATTGCTTCTCGATAGCTTCGGCGGCGTTCCACAAAGTATTGCGGTCTGCATACGCTGGTGGGGCGTGGGGCGGCAGCATGATTTCTGTATGGACAATCTCGCTTTTATGGGAATAGTATTTCTGCTTCTGGTCGTACTCGGAAAACAGCCGTTCCCCACTCTGGTAGGCGGCAGACGCAACGGCTGACTGGTGGTTGCTGCGCTGGATTATTTTTATATCATGGTGTGGACAGGGCATAGCGTTCCTCCTTCCTGTGGTTGATTTTGGGCAAAAGAAAAGCAGGAAACCGTTTCTGATTTCCTGCTTAGTGGTGTCGCTGGTAGGCGATTAGTATTCAGTTTTGAAGGTTCGGGTCAGGTTGGCTCGATGATGGAAAGCTGTCTAATAGCTTAAAAGTTTTTGTTCGCAAATTTACTTGTAATTCCAGTTTCTGTTTTATAAAATCCAAAAATCAGAAAAATAATTCCAACAACTACTCCTGCAAATACGGTAGTCTGTGTAGAAATATTAAGAAGAAGTAAGGATATACACAAAACGATTTCTACCAAACCTAATGTTTTGCCAATACCAATAAAAATATTAGGTGCTATGCTTTGTGCATAATCCCAATGCTCTTGTGACTTCCGAGATGTAGGCGTATTGTATCCGTTACCGGATGTCATATCTTTTACCGGGTGCTTCTTTAAGATATATCCTACAAAAACCATAACAAAGGGTATGATGAAATTCAAAGCAATCAATCCATACATAAAACCATCTCCTTAGATAGTGTTCGTCATTAGCTTTATTATACTACGGGCAGTCCTGTTTTGGAATAGATAAATTGTAAACTTGCTGGACGGGAACAGCTTGCAGCGCAAGGTGTTCCCGGGCGGCAAGTCCACAAAGGGGTAGCTGGCGCAGCCAGCGCAGGGGAAGTGTAGCGTCCCCTGTGATGATTGGAAGCAGCCGCAACGGTGCTGAAAATCATCCGCTTTCCGCAGGAAGCCCCCGGCAGGGCGCAACGCACCGGCTTGACCGGTGTATAGTTGCGCCCTTACTCCGTAAGGGATTCCCCGGCTACCCGCCCTTTCACGCTTTCTGCAACTATTTCCTTCATGCCACTTTGAGAAAATGCCTGTTTCAGAATGTCCATCACATCCTCGTCTGTCAGCACTTCCGGCCTTAAAAGGAAACTTTCCAGCATAGCTCCTCTGGTACAGAGCCGGTGCGTCCGTTCCTTCCGGGTAAGCTGCTTCACCTGGTGTTCCAGTATTTTTTCTTCATGCTGCGCCCGCCGCAGTCTGGCTTCGCCTTTGGCAATCTCCTGATTCAGCTTTTCCAGCTTCTCATTTATCATGGCAGCCCTCCTTTGGGAAGCAGCGTGTAAATGCGGTTTGGTTCTCCCACACCCCGGCGCACCCGCAGGATAAGCCCGATGTCCTCCAATTCTTTCAGGGAACGCTTCACAGTGACGGGGCTGCGGGAGAGGGCTGCCGCTAATTCCATGATAGGAAAACGGACAAACAAAATGCCGTTGCTATCCTCTATCCCTGCCGTAAGGGTGGTGTTCAGCAGACGGGCATACATGACTTTTGCTGTGCTGCTGATCGGCAGCCGAAGCATTGCGGCGGGTAGCGGCATACAAGGCGGCAGAACCGTGTCTGCGCTCATAAATTCAAATTCCATTTAACTGATTTTCTCCTTTCGCTTGGCTCGTTTTGACAGGTAATGGGGGCAGTCTATCACGACAGCCGGAAACTCTGCTTGCACTTATGCTGGCACTTCCGGCACAGGTCGTTGTAGGCCACACGCCCCCGGTCATTGAGGAAGAAGGAAAGCTCCAACTTCCGTTTCTTGCTCATTCTCGGCATAGTGCCTCCTATCATAGAAAATCCGCCCATTTCAGCCGTAACAACGGGAACAGGCGGATAAAGGTTTTTGGTGTCATGTTTCGGGGCGATTTTCAAGGAAAATACGGCCATAGAGCCGCTTTGAAATGCCCCATAGTATTACGGACGGGGCAGACTACACCCCGCCGATTTGTCGTGTTTGGGTAGCGTTTTGGTATCAGTTCTGCCGGGTTGTCCTGCTGTCGTTCCTGCCCCTGAATCTCACAGCGGCGTTTCGTTCCCGTTGGTACGCTCGCTGCGGTCAAGGTTCCTCCATTTCCTTGCCGCAGGTCGTTGCGCTACATCGCCGGGGAGCATATCCCATCAGGCCGGTCATTCGATTGGAAATAATCCATCGATGAACTGACTTAATCATAGCTCATTTTTGAACCCTTTCCCGTATGTCCATAAAATAGGAAAACCGCCCCAAAATCGAAAAATTCCACGATTTCGGAACGGTATATGGTATAATAAGGAATAACAGCGGCAGCCAGCCGCAGGAAGGAGCGATGTGTTTATGAAAACCCGCATTTCCGTACAGGAACGCCTGAAAGATTTACGGGTGGAACGGGGCTTGAATCTGGAAGAACTGGCACAGGAAACCGGCATTTCAAAATCAGCCCTCGGCAGTTATGAAAACGACAACGACGAATACAAGGAAATTAACCACGGCAGCCTGTTGAAGCTGGCAGACTTCTATCAGGTGTCGGTTGACTATCTGCTCGGCCTTACCAATAATCGGAGATATGAAAACACCCCGATAGAAGAATTACATTTGAGTGATGAAGTCGTGGAACTGCTGAAAAGTGAACGCTTCAATAACCGGCTGCTGTGTGAGATTATCTCCCATGAAAAATTTAAGGAATTGCTGGCAGACGCAGAAATCTATGTGGACGGGATAGCAACCATGCACTTCCATGACACAAACAGCTCACTGGCTGCTTTACGGGCTATGGTACTGGAAGAACACCCCGAAGCTGCGGCAGACCGGGCAATCAAAGTGTTGGAAGCCTGTCAGATAGAGGAAGAAGATTTTTTCTGCCATGTGACGCACAAAACATGGGACGTCATTCTCCATGATATACGCAAGGCGCACGAAAATGACAGCGAAAGTGCGCCGGATACCACGCCTGCCGATGAACTTATACGGGAAGTACAAAAGGCCATGCAATCTCCGGGGGACAGGGTTCAGCAATTCACGGAGATATTCTGCAAGGCGTTCCGGCTCAAATACAAGCGGCTCTCACAAGAGGAACGAAGCCTTTTGAAAAAGCTGTTCAAGAAATCCCCGCTGATAAAACAGTCTGGTATGAACTTCCGGCGCAGGCCGTGGAAATAAAAACAGCCGTTGTAGGATTTTGTTCCTACAGCGGCTGTTTTTATTTATGAATCTTCTCCAACAAAAGACAGGATATTTTCATCAGTTTGTAATGTAATTGTTGCGCTTTCTGAATCATCAGAATAAACTCTTGTTCCATATACGCCTGTAACAGGCTCCTCTAAATTTTCAAAAGTTAATCCGAGTTTCGAAGAAGAATTGTCAATCTTTTCAAGCGAATATGTACCTGTCCATTCTTGTTTATGAGTGTTATCTGTTAAGATAAAACTTTTTTCTTCAAAACTCAATGTCAAATCCAATACTGGTATGTCATCATGCACTGAACCTGAGAATAACATATTACCATCTAAATCAGTAATAAATTCTAAAGACCAGTTATATGATGATACCGACCGAGTTTGGGAAGAATCACACGAACATAAGCCTACACACATAAAAAAACATACGCATATTGCCAATAACCGTTTCATTTTACCTATTACCAACCTTAATTCACAACTGTTTTGCATTTAATTAGGGAAGTGTCACAGGGTAAGAAATAGCGAAAGCTCCACCGCCTGCCAAGGCATTATTAGCGGTAGCAACACCAGAAACAGAAACCGTTCCCTTATCTCCGCTATTACCTGTTCTTCCAGTATCCACATCAGTTTCGATTGTTTCTTCACCGTCGGCTAATTCTGCAAATGCCGTATTGGTGGATTTTTTGTTCATAAGCACATTAACTGTACCAGTCATACCAGTGAACTCCGGTTTTGGAGATTCATACCACGGTACATACAACTTCACATGAACTTGAATCCCATCATCCTCATCATAAGTTGCATAAGAGTTAATACGAACATTAGCGACTGCTCTTTTGGTGACACCATCGGAAATCATAACATCGGTTAAGTATCCGTCATATTCTCCAATGACTACCGGCTGTTGAGTATCCGTTATTTCCGTTGTTGTTTCCGCTGCAAAAGCAGGAACCGCACTCACAGAAAAAAGCATACAAAACGCTACCAACGAGGTAAACAATCTTTTACTAAATTTTTTCATAAACAATGCTCCTTTCTAAAATGACCAGAACCTACATTTTTTGTATTCAGTTATTGGCAATATGCTACTAACCTGCAAGCACACTCTCAAATCATAAAATGTTTCAAATGTACTTGTTTTATTTTATGATAGCACTTATTTACATTGGTACAATAGAAAATATACACAATTAAAATTTAATTTTTTGTGCAAATCGAATCAAATATAAAATTATATCGCTTTAGATATTGTCCTGTTCTAATTTAATCACATTCATAATACCACAATTCAAGGCTTCACAAATGCGAACCAGCGTTTCCATGCTGATATTCTTTCCCTTGCCCATGTTGGCAATCATATTTGTGGTAAGACCGGCGGCAAGCCGCAAATCCTCTTTCCTCATGCCACGCTCTTTCAGTGTGTTCCATAGTGGCTGATAACTAATGTGCATAGGCTTCCCGCCTTTCTTTCCATCGTCAAGTGTTTTATACCCATTATAGCAGAAATCTTGCGTTTCCACAATATTTCTTGACTACACCGCCGGTTCCGTCTGGATTGTGCTTTTCCTTTCTCCGCTTTTATTACATCTAATTAGCCATGAGCTGCTTCATGCCCTGGGACTTTGCTTATGTGTGATAAAGAAGTAATAGAAGTGTAAAAAATTTTGCCGTTCCTATCCGGCACATGAGGTATGTCGGATAGGTCGGGCGGTTAGGTGTCGGGCAGTTCTACCTTGCCGACAAAAGAATAATAGATTTCGATTTCCTGTCTGCGTAACTTGCCCCGGCGTTTCCCGTCAAGGGCAACGCTTTCATGGACAACGATTTTCTCCACAAACTCCCGCAGCAGAGTAGGGGTAAGTTCTTCAATGGTAGTGTGCCTGCGTACCACATTCATAAACTTTTCAGCGTTTGCGGTGGCTTCCTGCGCTTTGGAAAGTTCTTCCCGCA
The DNA here is from genome assembly GCF_003479185.1 of Blautia sp. AF17-9LB. Taxonomy (NCBI): domain Bacteria; kingdom Bacillati; phylum Bacillota; class Clostridia; order Lachnospirales; family Lachnospiraceae; genus Blautia; species Blautia sp. AF17-9LB. The sequence continues at coordinate 198,738 of NZ_QUGU01000001.1, read as the reverse complement.
GTCTGGCGGCACGTTCTTTCAGTTCTTTCTGCTCGGCTTCATAGTCTGCCGACAGCTCTGTGAAACGCTCGTCCGATATGCGCCCGGTTACGCTGTCCTCATACAGCCGCTTGAAGATAGCAGATAACTCGGCTATGCGTTTCTCGGCGGCTTCCAGCTCCTTTTTCTTGGCGGCGTTCCTGCGTCTGTCCCCGTCCTCATTCTGCTCGATTAAAAGCTTCATAAACCGGGCTTCATGCTTTGCCGCATAGCTGGTAACTTTCCGCAGATTGGAGAGTACGCCAGCGGTCAAGAGGTCAGTGCGGATAAAGTGCGCTGTGCAGTCGGCGGTGCGTTTCTTGTAGCTTCCGCAGATATAACAGTCCTGCTTGCGCTTGTCCGTCTGGTATCGCTGCTGGTACATGACGCTGCCGCAGTCGGCACAAAAGAGTATGCCGGAGAACAAGCCCACTTCGTCATAACGGTTGGGGCGTTTGCGCTGCTTGCGTAACTCCTGCACCCGTTCCCACGTTTCCCGGTCAATGATAGGCTCATGGTGGTTCTCAAAAACCGCCTGCTTTTCCGGGGGATTTTCTATGCTGTGTTTCAGCTTGTAGGACGGCTTCTCGGTCTTAAAGTTTACCAGACAGCCCGTATATTCCCGGTTTTCCAGCAGATGAACCACGGTATTGGTCGCCCACTTGCACTCATAGCCGGGGTGGTAGCGGCGGGTGCTGCCCGTCCTGCGGTATTCCAGCGTCCCCGGCGTGGGGATTTGCTGCTCGGTCAGCATACGGGCTATCTTGGTCGGACCGTTCCCGGCAAGGCAAAGGCTGTAAATCTGCCGTACCACCGGGGCGGCTTCCTCGTCAATGATAAAGTTTTCGTCCTCGTCCATGAGGTAGCCATAGACGGGCTTGCTTGTGATGGGCTTTCCGCTCATGCCCTTAGAGCGTTTTACTGCCTTGATTTTCTTGCTCGTATCTCTCACCAGCCATTCGTTAAAAATGTTCCGCAGCGGGGCAAAATCATTTTCCCCCTGTGCGCTGTCCACTCCGTCATTGATAGCGATGAAGCGGACACCTTTCTGTGGGAAAATCATTTCTGTGTACATTCCCACCTGTAAGTAGTTTCGCCCTAACCTCGACATATCCTTGACGATAACTGTCCCGACTTTCCCTGCTTCAATGTCTGCAAGCATGGCTTGAAATCCGGGTCTTTGAAAGTTCGCACCGGAATAACCGTCGTCGGTGTACCAGCGCAGATTAGAAAATCCATTCTGTTTGGCATAGGTTTCCAAAATCCTCTTTTGGTTGGAAATGGAATTGCTCTCGCCTTGCAGCTCGTCCTCATGGGACAGTCTTGGGTAAAGGGCGGTAATGAGTTGCTGGGTGGTCTGTCTTAACATAAATTCCTCCGTTTCCGACAGCCAGCCCCACTATTCCGTACCTTGATTGTACCACATGGGGCGGCTGTCTGTATAGCGGCAAAAGCGTCAAATCTGCTTCTTTACGGTCGGTAAAAATGACGGTTTTTCAATCAGGCTTATCACAGGTCAAATATCCGGCGGCGGCTTCTGCTTCCAGCACTTTCATCATCTTGTCAGCGGCGGTGTCGGTCGCCCCCTCCTTGAAAAAGCCAGACACCACAAGGATTGTGTTGCCTATCCTCGTTTCGGTCACGCAGTCCGGGCGGCGGGCAGGGCGTTTGTTTCTCTGGGTGTCGGTCATAGGCAAATCTCCTTTCCGGCAAGCAGCCGTTTCAGCTGTTCCATTTTTCCCTGTGCGGCGGCTTTCCTCAAATTCTCCCCGGTAAAGCAGAGAGGGGAACACATTTCAAGCAGGCGGTCATAAATCCGGGCGTGGGCGGTGTCCTCCGGGTGCTGCAATTCCTCCAGCGTGAGGTTGGTCGTCACAATCAGCGGCTTCCTGCTCCGGTAGCGGCTGTCAATCACATTGTAGACCTGTTCCAGACCGTATTCTGTGCCACGCTCCATTCCAAAATCGTCAATGATGAGCAGGGGGAAGCTGCAAAGGCGGGAAATATATTCGTTCCTGCCCGCAAAGCTGGCGGCAAGGTCGTTTAATATTGCTGCAAAGTTTGTCATGCACACCGGGACTTCCTGCTCCATGAGGGCGTTTGCAATACACCCGGCAAAATAGCTTTTCCCAGTGCCTACCCTGCCCCACAAGAGCAGCCCGTAGTTCCCGTCCTTTATCTGTTCCCAGCGTGCCACATATCCGGCGGCGTTCTTCATCTGCGGGCAGCTGCCGTTATCGTTGGCAAATGTCCAGTCCTGCATGGTCTTGTCTGTAAAGCCCTGCCGTTTCAGCCGTTCCACCGTTTCAAGGTGGCTGCGCCGCTTCTCGGCGGCTTCCCGTTCCTTACGGGCTGCCCGCTGGCAGTCGCACTCTGACGGGTGGCGGTCACGCCCGAAAAAGGTCTTGCCCTCCGGGAAATAGGCTTCTTTGGGTTTCCGGCATTTGCCGCAGTATAAAAGCCCGTCCTCCCCGGTGTAATCCTCCGGCTCGGCTGTGGTGTCGGTCATAGGCAGTATGGTGTTGTGGATTGTATCGGTCATAGGCTTTCTCCCTCCTTGAATGAATAGTCCGGTATGCCTTTCTTTGGCTTCTCTTTGGCAGCGTCCTCCTGCGCCCACTTGTAAATGGTGGCTGCATGGCTCTGGTACTGCTTCCCGGTGGAAGCGATGTGGCAGGAAAGGCGGTCAAGGTAATACTCCCACTTGCCGGGGAAGTCCTGTTCCAGCTCCAAAAGTTCTGTGTCAGAAAGAAATACATTTTTATATCTGCCATAAGCGGCGGGGGGCTGCCCCTCACTCGCTCCTTTTGTTTGGCTCTCTATTAGGTTGTTTATATTAGTTTGGTTAGGGGACGGTTTTCCGACCGTCATAAGGTCAGTTTTCCGGCTGTCAGTTGGTCGGTTTCCCGCCCTTATGAGGGGCGGTTTTCCGTCCGTCAGTTGGTCGGAAAACTGTACCACTGGGATAGGCGGCACTTTCACATACAGACGGTTGGCGGCAGAAAAGCCCGTCCGTCTGCGTTCCAGCAGCCCGGCAGCGTCCAGTTCGTTCAGTGCGCCCTTTATGGTGGTGCAGCCTTTATCCAGCATTTCCGCTATCTCTGCTATGGGGTAGACAATGTATGTCCGTCCCTCGCTGTCCTGCCAGCCGTTCTTCTGCGAAAGGGTGGAACGGTCTAACAGCAGCGCATATAACTCTCTTGCGGTGTGGGATAGGTCTGTTTCCAGCAGGAAACGGGGGTAAGGCAGGTAAGCGGGCAGCTCCGTTCCTGCGGTCATATAATCAGCGATAGGGTTCACCTCCTTGTGGTGTCTGTCTGTGGGTTCTGTTACGCTTTTAGGGGGCGTTTTTAAGGGAAAAGGATAAATGTATCACGCACCCTTTGACACCCTCCAAAAAAGCCTTGATTTATGCGGGTTTGAAATGCCCTAAAGCGTGACATTTCTCCCTTTGTTTCCGCTTCCGTTTGGCGGCGTTTATCCGCTTCATGCGTCCGGCGCAGTCCGGGCAGTATTTCCCCCGGTTGGATTTTGGGAAGAAGAACGCCCCGCAGACAGCGCAGCGTTTCCGGCTTCCCCGGCGCAAGAGGGCGGCTTCCAGTGCTTCATCAAGGGGCAGGACAGCGGCGGTAAACCAGCGGCAGAGCAGCGAATAGCTGATACTCTGTACACACACGCAAGGCTCGCCGTCCTCCAACAGCAGGCAGTTCCCGCTGTCATAGTTGCAGCACTCATGCACAAGGCGGCGGGCTGCCCGGTACTGGCGGTAGTCCATGCGGGGGATATTACCGTTCATGGCTCTGCTCCTTTCTGCGCTGCGGCTCGCTCCGGCGTAAAATCTGGTCGATATTGCCCTTGACAGTCTGCAAGCGGCGGTACTCCTCCCGTTTTGCCCGGTAATCGTTGTAGCCGCTGTTTTTCTCTTTGATAAGGCTTTCAATCTCTGCTTGCAGGGATTTATAGCTCGGCAGCTTGGAAATGCCGTTCTCCCTGAAATAGCGGGCGGCTGCGTCTGCTATGATAAAGTCACTTTCATGCTTCTGACGGTAGGCTGCTTTTGCTTTGGCGTTTTTCTGCTGTTTCAGCCCGTCCCGGACAGGGCGGGTCTTGGAATAGGCAAGCACCTGCCGTTGCAGCTCCTTTTTCCCGTTCAGCGTCTTTTCCACCTGCTTCAACCACGCAAGGCTTTCCTGCATGGCGGCATAGGCGGCAGAACAGGCTTCGTCCAGTTCCTCCGGGGAGGAAAAGCCGTACTGCTGATAGGCGGTAACGGTAGCTGCCATTTGCTTTAGGTTGTGCTTTGCCGCCCAGCGGTCATAGCCCACGCCCTTGCCCTCGGCTCGCTTGGCTTCCCGGTCAACCATGCGCTGCAAGGTGTTGTCTGCCGGGGTGGTTTTTGCAGCTTTTTCCCCTTGTAACGGCTTTTTAACTGCGGCAGGGTATTCGGGTATGGCTTTGGTCTGTTCGGCAGCTCTGTGGGCGTTCTGCGTGAGCAGGGCAAGGACAGCAGCCTTGTCAAAATCGTCCCCCAGCTTTCGGGCTGTGATAGGCTTTGTCCTGTCCGGCGTGAGGTAGGAAAGCCGCCCCCGGCTCTCCTTGACGGTCACACCCTCCCGCAGCAAAAGGGAAGAAAACTCGTCAAAGCTGCCAGCTTGGGAAAGTGCCTGCCGTATCGTCCGGCGCAGCTTCGCCTTGTCCGTTTCAAACTTGGTGGGCTTGGTCGGCTGTCCGGCGGCTTCTCTGGCGGCGTTCTCTTTGTCAAGGGCAAGCTGCCCTTTCTTTGCCGCCCAGTATTCCCGTTCGGTTATCCGTTCCTTGCTGCCGTTCAAGAGGTCGATTTGGTAAAGCCCCTCCCGGTGGCACATTTCCATGACTTCGCTCTTGAAATATTCCATAGCGGCGTTGGTGCAGCGGTGCTTGCAGCCCTCCAGCGTGTCGGCTGGTCTGTCCATGTAGGGCAGAAGCGGGACTTCGTAAATCCGCAGGGAGTTGATGACGATATGCACATGGATATTCCCGCTGTGGTTATGCCCGTCCGGGTGGGTGCAGATTAGGGCTTGGTGTCCGGGGAAATGCTCCTTGCAGAACTGCTCGCCCAGCTCCTGCGCCCGGTCTACGGTCAAGCCGTTGTCTGTCCCGTCCCGTGGGTCAAAGCTGATGATATAGTGGTGGCTTTTCACATCTTCCCGTTTTTGGTTTTTCTCATAGCGGAGATTGGCTCGCATACAGGCAACAGCGAAATCCTCGCCCCCGCAGTTGAGGGAAGAAATGCGGTAATCCTCCCTCGGTATCAGCCGCCCGTTTTCATCAAGGGTGGCTTTCATGGTAAACTCGTCATGCTCAAATGTGAGATAGGCTTCCGCTGCGCCATAGTCGGCGTTTTTAGAGCTGATATGTTTGAATGTTGCCAACAGCGTCACCCACTTTCTGCAAGACTTCAAACTTTAGGGCAGCAAGGTCGGAAACCGCCGCCCGTACCTCCCCGGCAAGCTGCGGATAGGGACTGTGCCACTCGTTCAGCGTCCGGGCTATCTGGTTTAAGTTGCCGCCGATCCTCCCGTATTCGGCGGTCAGCTTCCCGACAGCGGCAAGCAGCTCGTCATTGATGGGGGAAACGGTTATGATGGGGCGTATGGCTGCCCCGGTTATGGCTTGCCGGATAAACTCGGCTTGGCTCATGTGGTAAGCAGAAAGCCGCTGGGCAAACTCGGCGTATTCTTCCTCGGTCATGCGTGTTTTGACTACCCGGCTGCGGTGCGGCGTGTTGTATCGTTTCATAGGTGGTTGACCTCCTTTCTGTGCGTGGTGTCCTCTCACTAATAGGAGAAAAACAGGGTGTGAAGCGGAACTGTTTTTGAAAAATCCGAAAAATATTTTGAGGGGTTTTTCAGCGGCGCAAGCCGCATAAGCAGGGTTTGGGGAAGGCACTCCCCAACAAGATTCCCGCAGGGGCAAAATGAGCGATAAGCGAATTTTGGCACCTCGGTAGAATCTTGCTCTAAGAAACTGCCGGCCTGCCGTTCACTTGCTACTGCCACTTTTTCAGAAAATCTATAACCAGCTTTTTTTATAAAAGGCTGCGGGCTGGCGTTTTTCCCTTACTCCCTACAAACCACAAAAGAGCAGAATGGACGGACTTTCCGGCAAGAACTTTTCCGGCGGCTCGGTCTTTCCCGACAATAAGGCGTTTCGGAAGCTGCGTTTTGCCCGCTGTCTGAAAAAAATGGCAGCCTTTTTTGGTTTCACTGTCTAATACGGAACTTTTGGAAATTTGCCAAAAATGGACGCAAAAAAAGCAGCAAATCTTTTTCGGATTTACTGCTTCATGTGCCGCTGCGGTGCGGCGGGATGGATATTCAGTTGAAATAAAAGAGGATGGTGGTACTTTAGTCTATCGACTCTTTACTAACTATTAGGTAATCTTGAAAGATTTTCCTTGAATTTATCTAAAGAATGTTCATTGTTTCCCGCAAAAATAAGTGGAATTGTATATTCATATGATATGCCATTTTCATAGTCCGATAATTGTATTTTTATAGTATCATCCCTCTCATCTTTAGGTGCTATATATATGAATGAATTTTTATTTATATCAGATATTTTCCCTTTTTCAGAAGAAACAGTATAACCCCAGTCTGTTAAATTTGTCTTTATTGTAACTTCTGTTTCTGTTTCTTTTCTAGTCTGCAATGCTGTTTTATCGATTTGGATATCAAAAGGAGTCGAACCTAACAATTCACTGTTTATATTTACAAGTTCTTCTCCATTTGTTTTAGAAATATTAGATTCATCTTCATAATTTTGTTGAGATTCATCTTTTGGTGTTTCTCTGTTACATCCTAATAAAAAGCATAAAATAATTAGTACTAATACAGAAAGTTGTTTTTTTTGCATTTATTTCTCCTTTCATATTATCAAAGAAAGCACTGAGAGTACTTTCAAGAAATTTTGAAATATTCTCAATGCTTTCTATTTTTTGATCATAAACTTGCCGGTAATGATACTATGTTAATTTATCTCTTTCGCGTAACCTTTGTTGCAATATACACATGCACCATTCACCCATTTGTGAGACATTTCAATCGTCTCAACTTCATAAATGCTTACTTCTCCACAAATTAAACATTGTTTGTAATTATATACATGACGTGTCGCACATTTATCCCAGTCATCATATATACCAGGCATTTCATCTTCATATCCATAGTACTGGGGAGAACCCCAACTATGAGTATGAGCGGCAAATACAGTCATTGGAGCAGCTACAATTCCAGCTACTACTGAAAGTGCTAAAATAGATTTTCTTAAATTCATAAGTTCCTCCCTTTCCTTAAAAATACATAGCTCTTTGTTACATTGTCATTTTAACATAATAATTGGTAAAATGCAATAATTTATTTTCTATTTACGAGAAAATACTGTGCATATTATCTTATTTAGGAATAGTTAAGGCGGCTACCTAAATCTTTTTATTACTTTACCGCACATGAGCATTGGAGCCCGGGTTATCCGAGCCGTAGCCCTCCAGCAGATTAACCACGCCCCACACGCCAAGGCCAGCACCGAGAGCAATAACGAGGGTCTGTAAAGTGTCGATTGCAGATGAGAAAAATGCCATATAAGCCTCCATTTCTCCGGGATTTTCCCGGTAACAAAAAAGCCGCCCATGCAGGCGGCAGGTTACAAACTTCGGGACACTTTGTCTCGAAGCATTTATGCAAAGGCGTCTGGATCGTCGATGTCATCATAGTTGAGGATGTCCTCGTCCTCTTCCGTGAGTGCATCGTCCGGCACAGTCACCTCATACATCGTACACGCCTCGTTCAGACCGGGCCGCCTGCGGCGGTTAATGAGCCTGTCGAGGTCAAAAGCGTTTTTCTGTTTATCGGCCTCCGCCGTATAGCGGTAGTTCGGATGCCGTTTCAGATCATACTTGGGAGAGAAGAACGGGGGCAGGCCCCGAAGCTGCAAAATACATTTATCTCCCGGCATGGTTGCAAGTTCGGCTGGGGTCATCAGTTCCCGGCCCAGCCGCTGGGTATTTTGACTGTAGCTTTCCGACTGACCACGGGAGCGGCTGTCGGTCTGCATACTGATTGTGGCTTTTCCCAGCCAGTTCTCGGATATTTCCTTGATGGTGCTGGCTTCGCGGCCACCAAGGAACACCACGCTGTCCATGTTGCCGAGGATTGTCTCGGCATGCTTATCGTAAATGGCCTTGCACTGTGCCAACTGCTGATACAGCAGGCAAAGACTCACCTCGCGGGAGCGGATAACCGCGACCAGCTTTTCGAGCTGGGGCACCTGTCCCGTGTTGGCTGCCTCGTCCCACAGCACCCGTACATGGTGCGGCAGGCGGCCACCGTGAACATTGTCCGCCCGTTCACACAGGAGGTTGAACATCTGCGAAAATGCAAGTGCCACTAAAAAGTTGTAGGTCTGCGTGGTATCGGAAATGATGAAGAATACCGCCGTTTTCCGATCTCCGATGCGGTCAAGCTCCAATTCGTCATAGGCCATGACTTCACGAAGCTGCGGGATGTCAAAGGGAGCCAGCCGCGCACCGCAGGAAATTAAAATGCTTTTTGCCGTCTTGCCGCTGGCCAATTTGTACTTTTTATACTGTTTGACCGCAAAGCAATCCGGCTTGCGCTTTTCAAGCCCGGCAAACATATAGTCCACCGCGTTCATAAAGTCCTCGTCATCCTCCTTGACCTCCATGCCGGAAATCATATCCACAAGGGTATTCATGTTCCGATCCTCGGCAGGCCCCTCGAAAATGATGTAGGCAATCAGGGCGCAGTATAAAAGCGTTTCCGATTTCGTCCAGAATGGATCGCCTTCCTTGCCTTCGCCCTTGGTGTTGGAAATCAGGGCATCCACGAATTTCAGAATATCGGCCTCGTTGCGGATGTCGGGTAAGAGACTGGCATTGCTGCCAGCCCCTCCCCTAAGAACCGTACGTGACAGTTTCCCGTCATACGGCTCAAGCCTATCGTAAGGCCTCGTGTAAAACGAAACCCGGCTCAAATCAAGTAGTCCGGCTCATGCAGATTTCGATGACACCAGGGATGTACCATAATAGCAGGCCACTTCCTGTTGTTTTCGGTGATAAAATGCGTCTTAAATCCTGTTTCAGATGTAATTCTTTCTCCGCATACAGGGCAGCACCGTTTTTGGTTGTTCCAAATTTTAACGAGTTTTTCTCGTCCTTTGGTGCTGTTCAGCATTCTTTCCCCGTCACGTTCCTCATAATATCCCGTCCATTTTTTATCGAATGGGTTGGCTTCGGCGGTGATTTTCTTGAATCGGATGATTTTAGTATTTGCCGCGTATTCCAGCTTGAGGTATTTTTCATCGAAATCTTTACCGCGGAAAGCAGGCTCTGCTGCAAACGTCCACGTCCGGTTATCAATATGGTGCCAATATTTGTTGGCAATCCATTTCCTACCTTTTCGTTTGTGTCTGCGGCAAGCCCACTTCCATAGGCACTCGAAAATCCTGTGGTCAACTAATCCAAAAATATCCGCAGAAACTACATAGCGGTGGTAGTTGACCCAACCGCGAATCACAGGATTTAGTTTGCGAATGAGTAAGTCCTGCGTGGCGGTTTTGTTCTCCTTAACAATAGTCCGCACTTTTTTGAGGAAAGCTTTTACTGCATTCTTTGACGGCTTTATAAGCAATTTTCCGTTGTATTTCCGAATGTTCTGCCCAAGAAAATCAAAGCCGTCGCTGATATGTGTAATCACCGTTTTTTCCTCTGAAAGTTGCAGGCCGCGTTCCGCCAGAAAGTCCTTGATAAGCGGCATAACCTCGTTACGCAAAGTTTCCGGGCTTTTCCCGGTGACGATAAAGTCGTCGGCATATCGCACGAAATTAATCTGGTCGTAGATGGTTTTACCTGCCACCGTCCGTCTCATCGGGAATCTTTCTTTTAGAATCCGCTCCAGACCGTCCAAGGTCATGTTCATCAAAACTGGCGATATTGTGCCGCCCTGTGGGGTCCCTTCCTCTGTCGGAAAGATTTTTCTGGTTTCCACAAAGCCACATTTCAGCCATTTTTCGAGCATTTCCTTGTCCATTGGGATATTTTTCATTAACCAGCTATGACTGATATGGTCAAAGCACCCTTTAATATCTCCCTCCAAAATCCATTGAGGCGAACCGGCTCTGCACAAATCGTTAAAGCATTGCCCGATGGCATCGTGTGTGCTTCTTCCAATTCTAAAGCCGTAGGAGTTCGGGTCTGCCAGAGTTTCTGCCAATGGTTCCAGTGCAAACTTATATAATGTCTGCATGGCGCGGTCTGTCATCGTTGGAATACTCAGCGGGCGTAATTTTCCGTTTTTCTTCGGGATATACACCCGTCTGAGAGGTTGGGGCTTATAGCCCTGGCGTTTGAGTTTGTCAATCGCCTCGAATTTGCCTTTTGGCGTTTTCCATAATTCATGGTCTACACCAGCGGTATTTTTGCCTTTATTACTTGTCACACGTTTCACTGCCAATGCCTTGGCATAGAAAGAGTGCGTCAACAGCCATTGCAGAGTTTTCACTTTGCTGTAATGACCGTCTTTTTGAGCCTTTACGATACGCATTTGCAGCTTTTTAACATAGGCCTCCGCTTTCTTCCAATCAATGGATTCCCAGCTTCGTGCCCTGTCAGCAGGCGCACACAGTTTCCTGTTCATTTGCAATTCCTCCTCTCAAAAGTTCTGTAAATTCTCTCGTAAAGATAGACCTGCTGGAAGTCAGCCCGCTTTCGCGTGGGATGCTGTTTCAATCCCTATCCGTCCTCATTACAAGGTCGGCGTTCGCTTTTTCCAGCGTTCCTTACCCGCGTTTCTATCGGCTTTCCTTGCGGTCAGCTTTCCGAATATACGGAGAGAGCGCGGGCTTAACACGTTTCACGTAATCAACCGTGTAGGTTAGGTGCCGCCTATCCGCCGGCAGTCATGTTTGTCCATGTGTTCCCAGCTTACAGGAGAACATCCGACTGCACACCTTTTGGTTCAGGCCTATCAGCAACTTTAGCCTGGTTCCCGCTAACGACGTTTAACAGCGATTTACTTACATTCACCATACTACACAAGCCAAGCTCCCCAGCCGGACGTTGCTTCCAGCTTTTCGCCTCTGCCTCGAGGTTTCGGCTTAACCCTTTCGGGAGGGCTACCTTTTCTCGTCATGCTGCCTCACGGCCGTTGCCAGCCGCTTCGGTGACGATAGGCTACTGCTAATGGAATAACAGGTTCGGTCAGCGCCGAACAGTTTAATTACGCGACCTCGTGTCGCGCATACGCCAGCGGGTTATAGTGCATGGATTTTGAAAAATCTATGCTGTTGAATACCTTGATTTTGTACCCGCGTTTTTGCAGGAAAGCTCCGACCTGTCCCAGCACACCGCCTTTGGGATCGACCACCACATAAGAGGAATGAGCCTGTAAAAGCTGGGGCGTGAGCCAGAAGCGGGTTTTGCCGGAGCCGGATGAGCCGATAATGCAGCAATTCAGGTTTCGGGCATTTGCGGGGATTTTAGGGCGGGTGTTCATCGTGAGAAACTCCGTCCCGGTCAAAATCACGTTGTTTTCAAACTTCGGATCGACAAACGGTTTGATGTCTTTTTCCGTTCCCCATCGAGCGCTGCCGTATTCTGCATCCCGCCGAAACTTCTTAGCGTTCTTGCTTTTGAAATAGATCAGCAGCCGGAAACCAACTGCGCCTACAATACCGACAAGCCAATCCAGCGGGGCAAGACCGGGTGCAAAGTCAGCAAAGGCCGGGCCAATCGTCTGGCCCAGTCCGATGAGCTTATGTGCAAAATCGTTACCCGCTGCCAGCCGGTAGGCCGTTCCCAGCTTGAGGAACGCCCACAGGATGAACAGATAGGGAATGTTCGGAATGAGATATTTTCTGATCTTATCTGTCCTCATGGGCCACCTCCTTTGCACGTTCTTTCTGCTTCGGCTTTTCTTTGGAAAGCTGATCTGCCGCCTGTTGCAGTTGTTCCCGGAGGGGAACACGGTTCGATTTTGCTTTGCTTAACACCTTCCGGGAATACTCAGAAAAGCAGGCGGTCATTGCGTCTGCCTGTCCAGCCTTGAAAAACAGCAGGTATTTGTCCGGCCCGGTTTTATAGAACGCATAGTCTACATTCCATTTCCGGGCCACGCGGTCAAAGGACTTGGCATCCCCGGATAGCTCAATGCTGTTGGTGGCTGTACCGTGGGCCATGAGCTTTCGCACACTTTGTTTTCCATGCGGTACTTGCCGCCCACGGTATGCCTTGCGGATCTTCCGGCCCACCATGCCCAGCACATACGCCAGTCCCCGCGCCGTCAGCTTGGTTGTTTTTACGGATATGGCTATCGTGCGCCGGGAAATATCTTCATCAATCAGTTACACCGCCTCCTTCCTTGGGACAATTTGTCTCGAAGTGCCATCATCGATCCCCACGGTCTTTTTTCTGCATTTGACGGTAGCCCTCCAAAGAAGAACCGTCTATGATTTCCTGATAAGCGGCCATTTGCTCCCGGATAGAGAGCTTCGGGAAAGAGAATACCTTATGCTCCTTGGGAATATCCTGCAAGCCGTGATACACTTCCACGAAATGATCGCTTTCTTTGACAACATAGCCGCCCGGGGCAAAATGGCCGTTTTCGTGGATGCAGGCATCCCGGCCATACGCCTCATAATCGAAATACGGTTTTACCTGATCCGGCACATCCAACATTTCCAGATCGTCCACATAAATACGCCCCAGCGTTTCCTCATCGGATACGCCGGGGTAAAAGCCGTAACAGTCCAGATTTTGTGTCAGATTGATGATGTCCCGCACCGAAGAACAGTGATCGCCGATGTCGAGGACGGCCTCCAGTGTTTCCAGCTCCGATGAGGTAAGCCCGGAAAGCAGGCAGGCCAGATGATTAAGCTCGTCCAGATTTTCATACTCGCTCAAATGGTCATAGAGCCCCAGCACATCCCCATCGAAAGAGGTAATAAAAATTTCCTGATAGCGGACGCCATCCACGCCGATCCGTTTCAAGAGAGCCTCCACCTCCTGGGCGGTTGTGGGAAATTTCAGTGTTTCACCCACAAGCTGGCCCTCGCTGTACTTTCCGACGTTGGTAACGTAGGCTTCAAACAGGGTTGCCATTAGCGGCGGCCCTGTCCCTTGACGGTCAGGATGCCCTCAAGGGTTGTTGCCGTAATTCCCAGCCGCTGGGCCACGGCAATATCATTTTTCATGGCTTCGGTCATACTGTGCCCGCAAACAACCAGCACATGAGAACGGCGGAGCAGGTCACGGCTCATGTCGATGCCGCTTTTATGCTCCTCGGGAACAGCATCATTGAGAAACAAGGGCAAGTACAGGGGCGGGCAAATAGGAGAAAAGCCTGCCTCATACACGGTGCGGCAATACTGCGCCGCCAGTTCTGCGTTTTCGCTATCGCCGCCGAGCCATGCAGCGGTGATATAAGCAAGGGGTCGTTTCATCGTTCATACCTCCGATATTTTAATAAGAAAGTTCAACCCAAACCCCACGCCCTTTCCCAGTCTTGGGAAAGGGGGCGGCTCTGGAGGATATACCCCCGCCGCTTGCCGGGGAAATAGCACAGCCGGGGCAGACCGTCAAGGGCGAGCCGCCGAAAACGGCGGTGCGCTGCACCCTTGACGGCCCACTCCCGGCTGTACTAAAAAACAGGCGGCGACGGGTATATATACCACCAGAGCCTCTGCGCGAGGGCGGGGCCCTCGGGACAAAGTGTCTCGAAGTTGTTACTTGTCAAGTTCCTGCTTTTTCGGGGCTTTTGCCAGCTCCGGCGGCTGTTTTTCTTTCCAGTCATCCAGCAGGGACATAATCTGTTCTTTCATTTTGGCGGGAGTGACCTCCTTGCCAAAATACTTTTCCAGTTCCGCAGTAGAAATAATCACGCCTCGATCCTCCTTTTTCTGTTCTGATAAGATACCGTCAATGACATCGCCATTGAGTTTGCCTTCCTTATCCAGCTCCCGGAGCCGTTTAGCCTGGGCCAGTGAGGGCGATGCCTGCTCCCCGTCAATGGAAACAGCGATAAGCCTCTGATTTTTCGGTTTGATGTAGGACAGCTCCACGGCAGGCATGAAGCCCATCTTTTTATCGTCTACCTTGTCCAGAAGCTCCGGCACAAGGGAGTTGAGCCGCAAGTAGCGCATGACCTTTTTATAGTTCATTTCATGCGCCTCGCCCACAATCTCAACCGAGCGTTTCCCGACATCGCCTTCCGCAACGCCTTTCAGCCGCCCGCCCTGGTGCTTGATGTCCTCCACTTCCAGCTCCAGCAGGGCGGCCAGTTCGCTGGGGAGCGTCTGATCCCTCTGCTTGTTGCTGTCCTTCATGGCCTGAACCGCTTCGTGGTCGGTCATTTCACGGACGATAAAGGGCATTTCATCCAACCCGGCCAGTTCACTGCCGTGGGTACGGCGATGACCCGCTACAATTTCATAGCCGTTTCCATCTTTCTCCGGGCGGGCAAGACCGGGAACCATTACACCATTTACGCGGATAGAAGCAACGATTTCCTGCATCTTCGCATCGTCCCGTACCTTAAAGGGGTGCGGACGGAATGTGTGAAACGGATGAACCTCGGAAAGTTTCAGATAAACCAGCTTGCCTTCCTCAACCGGGCGGGGCGGTGTAGTCGGCTCGGGAGCTGTCTGTTCCGCAACAGTCTCCTTCGGTGCCGTATCTTGTGCGGGCTTAATGGGCTCCTTGGCATCCGGAGCCTTTCCATCACTTCGGGACACTTTGTCTCGTTTGGACGGCTTGGGCTTGTCAGGGGCCGCCTTATCCGCCTTGGGTGGGCGGCCCTTGCGGGCCCCAGCCGATTTCTCCGCTTTCTGATTTTCAGTCGCAGCCTTTTCCGCTTTCGGCGGACGGCCACGGCGCGGCTTTTTCGGTTCCTCCGTATTGGCGGGCTGCGGTGTTTCTCCGGGGGCTGCCGCCTCTGGCGTTTCGGGGGTTTCCGCCTTTTCGACTTCGGCGCGGGCATTCTGCCTCTTTTCCGCCATAAGCTCATTGATTTTGTCAAAGGACACAACCACATCGCCGGACTCAGGTATGGCAGGCCCGGTCTGTTCCTGCCGGGGCTCAGACGCTGCGGCCTGTTCGGGTGTGGTGATAGGCCCGGCGGCCTCCGGGGAAGTATTCTCCGCAGGGCCTGTGTTCAGTTTTTCATCGGCCATTTACGATCCTCCTTTTCGTTAAAGTTGCACAAATTTGAACGCTAAAATTTTGTAGTTATTTTTGTGCCTCCTTTCCGTCTATCCACGCAAAAAAGCCGCCCGTTTTTCATGCCGGACGGCTTTTTGCGTAATGTGATAGATCAAATATTATTTTTTCTGATTTGTAGGCTCCGAAAAGCCTTGTATTTACAGTGTTCCTAATAGGAAGTAATCATAGTATTGAAGAATGTAGAGGGTGCTTGAGAAAAGTGTCCTCTATTTTTTTATGCTTGCCACCTAAAATATTGATTTCAAATGTCACATTTTTGAAGAAAGTTATGTTTCGGTGATATTTTTTAAATTAAAATCCCAATCCACAACATTTTTACCCATTATAGACGATGCTGTGATATACTGTAGCTAATATATGTAATTTTGACTAATTTATTTTGGAAGTGTTCATTTGATGAGCTTCAGGAGGAACAATGAGCGTATCTTATAAAAAATTATTTAAATTACTAATTGATCGTGACATGAAAAAGAAAGATCTGAGGGAACTTGCCGGAATTGGAAATAGCACTATGACTAAGTTGGCCAATAATGAAAATGTAACGGTTGAAGTTATGGCAAAAATATGTAAGGCACTTGATTGTAAAATGGATGATGTAATAGAAATTATTTAGGACGATTCAGATAAATAGATAAAACGAGGGATTTTATTATGGCAAAAATGATTGATGAAAAACCATCCTTCAAAGGGGAAGGGAAAGTTTGGGATAAATTAAATGAATACTTGCCCAGTGATATGGTTGTGTATAACCAGAGAGAAATCAATGGTAGAGAGTATGATTTTTGTGTTATGGCAGAAAACCTTGGTATTGTTGTAATTGAGGTTAAGGAGTGGCTTGCTGAAAAGATTATAGTAAACGGTGTTGATAATATTGATGTAGAAGGTTATGAGAGGCCACAGACATCGCCCAAAAAGCAAGCGAGAGTTTATAGATTTGCCATACTCAATAAAATAAGCGAGAAATATAATGTAAGCCCATTGGTTTTAGACATGGTATGTTACCCATTTATCAGTAAAGCCGAGTATGAAAGTAGTCGTTTAGATATTATTTCGGAGGAACAATATACTATTTTTAAAGAAGACTTAGAGGATCGCGAACGGTTAAATAACAAAATAATCAATGTTTTTCAAGTCAATAGCGTTATTCCACATTCTGATTTTTCTTATGATTTAATGTTTCGCATTAGAAGAAGCCTAGAACCCGATATTAAAGAGAATGTTGAAGACGGCAAGGTGTTACCCTATTCGAAATTGTATATTATACCGGATATGCCTAATATAACAGAAGTTGAAGAGATGATTGATATTTATTTTATGGGTGTAAAAAGCATTATTTTTGTTGAGGATGGTGCTTGCTACAAAAATATTATTAGATGCTTAAATGACGGTTTAAGAAAACGTAACGTGGATTATAAAAAAAATAATTTATATTTGGGATATTACAAGGGAATTTCAGAAGAGAAAGATGATGATTGTTTTAGAATATTTAATTTTGAACTGTACCACATTGATTCGTTGGGGGCAAAATGTTCTGAAAAAATTGTTGTTAAAGAAGGAAAAGTAACACCTCAAGCATACGATGTGTTAAGAACGCTTTCAGAGTGTTCTGCATTCAATCTGCAGCAATACGAAGTAGAGCACGCATCTACTTTGCATGACATTTTAGTTGAGGCCGGGGCTGGAACAGGAAAGACATTTTCGATGGTCTCCAGAATTGCATATCTCTGTAATAAAGAAGTGGACGCTGTTTCCAATATAGCAGATGAGATAGCAATGGTGACGTTTACAAATGATGCAGCAATTAATATGAAAAAAAGATTAAAGCAAATGTTTGTGAACTATTTTGTATTAACGGGAAGAGAAAAATATCTCAAATTTGTAGAGGATATTGATCGTTCAAATATTTCAACAATCCATAAGTTTGCTATAGGAATTTTGAGAGGAGAATCCTTGTATACGGGACTGGGAACCAATTTTAGAATTACAGAAAATGAACATAAGAGAGGAAAAACCTATGATTTGTTTTTGGGTGAATTCCTGGAAGAAAAAGAATGTGAGAATGCAAATTTTGTAAATGAACTACCTATTCCAATCTATGATTTAAAAAAGAAACTTATGAGTATTGCGGATAGGCTTTTTGATAAGAGTATTAATTTGGAACAAATAAAAACATCCGAAATGGGCGTCACTGTTGATAATAATATTCCGTATTTTAATGAATTGCTTACAAGAGTTGTATTTCCAGCAGAAGAGTTGTATTTGGAAACATTGAGAGATGGTAACAATATTGACTTAAAGGAAAGCGTTATTGAATTGGAAAAAATATTGTCAGGGGGATGTGAAAAATTAAAAAATTTACATCTTAAATATTTATTCATTGATGAATTTCAGGATACTGATGACGTACAGATTGAAATATTTCAGAAGTTGCAAAAAGGCATCAATGCGGAATGCAAGTTGTTCGTTGTCGGTGACTTAAAGCAAAGCATTTATAGATTTCGAGGTGCTAAATTGAATGCTTTTCAAAAACTTCAGAATGGCAAGAAAAAGGAGTGGAGCCACCATAGATTAAATCGTAACTATCGTACAGATCAAAGACTACTCAGCCTGTTTGATGAAATATTTGCGAAAATGGGGAGTAAGAATATATTGCCATATTCTGGAAAAGCAGATCGGTTAGTGAGTGATGTTATTTCAGATGCAAAGGATGATGAATTGTTGGTTGAACTGCCTTGTCATGGCAAAGAGAATGAGAAGATTCTAGAATTGCTGAATGAAACTATTCTTTCAGAAGTTACAAAGCTAAAAGAACTGATGAAAAATAAGTCGCTTAGTAAAGAAGAACGAACAATTGCTATTTTGGTTAGAAGTAATTGGCAAGTTGAAAATGTTGTAAAGGCAGCGGCAAAAAAGAATATTAATGTGGAAATAAGCACTGGCGGCGATTTGTTTCAACTGCCATCAACATTGGATTTGTATAAATTAGTTTTAGCTATTAGCCATAATACTAGCCCGGTCTATTTGGTGAATTTTATTGAATCCAATTATACGGATTTGAAACTTGATTATCAAAAATTTCATTGTATGTCTGAGAAAGAAAAACTAAAAGAATTAAAAAATATATTAAATGCTTTCTTTGTAAAACGGATGAATATGAGTTGGGAAAGTGTTTTGAATGAGGTATATACGCAACCGGTTCTGTATGCATTAAAGAATATAATTGAATCTTTGAGACCTTGGGATAACTATACTCAGATTCCGGAGAAGAAGAGATTATACATTGCTAATCATGAGTATTTGATGGAGAAAATGATCAAATTTACACATGTAGATACATTGACATTGAATCAGATTATTGAATATCTTGGGATAAATATTTTGACCGGTCAGAGACAACTTTCAAGATCAGTAGAAGTTGACGATGAAGGTGTGCATGTGATTTGCAGTACAGTTCATAAATCTAAGGGGTTAGAATACGGAACGGTGATTTTACCATATACTTTCGAGGATATAAGCGATATAAAAAAGGTTAAATTAGAGACAAACTATAACGATAATAGTTTGTCGTACACTGTATTGTTTGAAAATGGTATTCGAGAAAGAAATTCAAATTACAGTGAGGGTAAGGAAGTCGATGAGCAAATTGCTGAAGAAGCCCGGATTCTATATGTTGCATTGACAAGGTCGATACGGAATTGCATTTGGATTAATAATATAGATAGTACTCCGCAAATTAGTTGGGGATCACTATTGGAGGGATAATATGTCAGTCATTATATACACATATCGCGATCCATATAAATTGAAAGAAAATAAAGAATTATGGAAGGAAATATCTTCATGTCCATATTTCTGTGCTGCGCAAACACTGGTAAATGGTCTGAAAGTGGTTTATGGAGCGGCTTTTCAAATAGGACGTGTTACTACCGTTAAAAACCTTACAGATGTTTTGTATGAGAAATGGAACGGAACGGCGTGTGCTGTTAAGCAGCATGCAGATATCGATAATATTATTGTTAATTCTTCGGATATTACAGGAATATCAAGAATAGAATTGGATAATGTAAAAAAATCATTTTTATTTAATAGGGATGAGGTTTTTACAAGTATACGTACAATGTTTGAATTGAAGATGGAGCCGCAAAATATTGTAGACAAATATTTAACACCAGAACAAAGATTTATAGTATCTGTTTATAAGAAAATTAGAGCATCTGAGAAGGTGAAAGATTTTTGTTTAGAGCAGGATTTTACAGAAGAGCAAATAAATAAAGCAATTATCAAAGCTATGACCACAGCAAAAGATAATTCTTCTACGAAAAATGAGATAGAAGTGGAAACACTGGATCACATTGTTATTCATGGAGTACATCAGTTTTCGCCACTGTTGTTGAGAGCTATTGAGGAGATAGCGAAATATAAAAAAGTAATTTTATTAATTAATTATCAGGAACAGTATAAAAATATATATCAGACATGGATTGATATTTATTCTGCATTTGACTGCGAGATACAAAATTTTGATGGCATTGAATATTATCCAGTAGATGTTTCGGCGGTAAGTTATGATGGAAATTTATTGGCTCATAACATAGGTAAACTTATAGGTGGACACAAGGAAGATATTTCTGTCAGAAAGCCCTACGAAATAATAGAGTTTGATAATACGACGGAATTCGCAAGTTACGTAGCTAAAGTATTTGAGGATGCAGAAAAGAAAGATCCAGAACATCCAATGAATGCAATGAAAGAACAAATTTACGCAGCAGATAGTTCTGTCAATGATATTTTGAAAGTATATTTTCCGGAACAGTTCGGAGAACGGCAATTCTTAAATTATCCATTAGGACATTTCTTTATCGCAATTGCCAATATGTGGGATTCAGAAACAAATGGCATTATTATTTCAGATATTAATGATATCAGAGAATGTTTAGGGGCTGGAATTTTAGCGGAGGCAACAACAGGAAGACTGGTGTCAACATTTGGCAAATTAGAGGCGCTGTTTGATGGATGTGCGTCAATTGATGATATGCTGTCCAGAATAAAGAAAGTGAGGAAAAATAAAAAATATGTCTCAGATGAGAAGAGGCAAGAGTATCTTGGACACATTTCTTATTATTCAGTTTCTTCGATTGAGTTAAAAGAGTTAGAAGAGGCACTTAATGAACTTGAAGAATTAGCTTCTTTCTTTTATGAAGACTTTGAAAAAAGACCAAGTAATTTTAGAAGATTTTATAAAAAACTAAAACAATATCTGCAAGAGGAAATCCTTGAAGAACGAGAATTGTCAGAAGAGTTTACTGATATAATCAGCAGGGTGTTATCTAGATTGGATGAGGTGGAAAATATTGATGCTTCCGCATCTTTTGAATGTCTTAAATCTACTATGTCATTGTACTTGGTTCAGGAAAGCAAACCAGGGAAAAGTGCCAATTGGATTGTTCGTAATTTTGAGCAGATTGATGGTGATGTGCTAAGAACTTATAAGGAAAGGGATAACAGCATATTGCATTTTGCTTGTCTAACGGATGAAGATATTAATTCTGTTAAGCAGAGAGAATTCACTTGGCCGTTAAATGGAGATTTCTTTGAAGTAGCACAAAATCCAGTTGACTGGAAATATCAGGTATACGTTAAAGCTAGAAAAGAGTATAAGAATTTTAAAAGATATGCTCTGATTTATGGACTAGAATTTAACAGGGGAAATTACAAACTGAGTTTCGTAAAGAGGGATGGAGATCAGGAAAGAGAACCATATTATTTGTTGAAAATTCTCGGGGTAAAAAAAGAGCGGAATATAGATAGAAGAATAAATCATAAGATGGAGCCACTTTCAGGCATACAGATTAAAAATGGTATTTCTGGAAAATATCAGAATTGTGATTATTATAGATTTAAGATATGTAAAAAAAGATTTTTATTAGAAAGCCTTGTAGAAGGGAATACAATATATAAAGATAATTTTTTACTTGCAAAGTATCTGGAAGTTTGGATAGAAAATGAAACAAAAGAGAGCCTGCAAGGACTTCCACATAGTGAAATTCTTCTTTTGGATAAACTGAATGAGTTGTATGATGAGCTAAAAAAGTATTTCCCATTTGCGGTTAATATAAATAGAATTGATATCATTAATAATGTGAAAAATCGATTGAACAATGGAAAAGCTTTTCTTGTTTTATCAGAAGATGATCTGAAATTTATGATGATACGTGAATTGTTTATATGTAAGCAATTGAAAGATCCAAAGAAATTTAATCAAGACGTATTAAAAGATATGTTTCCAGATGTAAATCAGCAGAAAATAGAAGAAGAGTTGTCAGAAGAAAAATTAAAGAAACTTGGATTTGGTGGCAGTACCAATCTCTGGTGTAAATACTGCACAAATAGAGAAATATGTGTTGATTATTATGCATGCATAGAATAACGATAGGGGGAGGCCGATTATGTTAAAAACAAAGATGTATGTTAGATGTCCAGCGGATCAAGAGAGCATGTATGAACCACGAATTTTTGTATGCGGACAAATAATTAATATTGATGAGTTTAAACGGACTGTATCGGTCAAAGTTCATGATCCATTTGGGCATCTTCTATTTTTTGAAGATTTACCGAAGGGTGTTATAGAATTGCCATTAGGAAGTGTAGATAGATGCAGTTTTTTTATCGGATCGATAGTTGTGTATAAGGGATCCAGCTATAAAGTATTATCATGTCAAAAATGCAAAGATGATTATTATAAGTACTATATTCAAAACTTTGATGACACGAGTGTTGTTAAGGTGCCAGAGGCTGACGTTATAGCTGCTTTTAATAACGGTCAGGTAGATCCTTGCGTCCAGTTGAAAAATTATGAGTTCCAAAATCCAGCATGGTATCTTGGAAGGGCTGTTGTGGCAAAAAGTATGGATATTCTTGAAAATTCTATTTATGGTTTTAAAGAATTGGCTGGATCAAAAATATATTTAATGCCACATCAGGTTAATACGATTATGAGATGCCTGCAGGAGTCACCATGTCGATATATGCTAGCTGACGAAGTAGGCATGGGAAAAACAATTGAGGCTATATCAGTATACAAGATATATACTATGAATCAGAGTAATAAGAAGGCATTGATTGTGGTTCCTCAAGTATTAAAAGAACAATGGATTTCAGAACTGTTATTGAAATTCAATATACCTAATGGAATGGGGAAAAATAATAATTCTGTAACAGTAAAAACATTACAGGAACTTAGTGAAAAGGATTTGTTTACTGATTGGGATTTTGTAATTGTTGATGAAGTGCATAAATATTTGTTTTCACAGAGTGAATATGAAAAGCTTCATAAAATAAGTACACTAGCAAAAAATATACTTTTATTAAGTGCTACACCGGTTCAGCAGAAAAAAGAAGAATATTTGGATTTATTAAGGCTCCTTTTACCGCAAAAATACAATTCCTTTAGTGTGGAAAAATTTGGAAAACTTATTGCTAAACAGAGTAAAATAATTCAAAAAACTGCTTTGATTTTAGATGATCTTGGAGATTTTGAAGAAGAAATAAACAGCCTTGCTGAAAGTGCACATGATTCTGAAGAATGTGAAGAATTGTTTGAGGAAATACATGAGGATTTAGAAGAGATATGTGATGAATTAGATGATGATAAATTGAATGAGTTATTGCAACAAATTAAGTATGAAAATGATGATTTAGGTGTTTATACAATAAAAGTTATTATTTCATATATATGTAGCAATTATCAGATTGAAAGTAATATCATCCGAAATAGAAGGAAAATCTTAGAGTCAACAGATGAAGATGTTCAACTGATGGCTAGCAGAGATTTGATTGAATTAACATATTTGACAGATAACGAAGGGAACCCGTATGAACAATTGTCATATAATGTTTTTGCTCATTGGATTATTAAAGGATTGGAGAGTGGCATACTAGATGTA
This sequence comes from Blautia sp. AF17-9LB, assembly GCF_003479185.1. NCBI lineage: Bacteria > Bacillati > Bacillota > Clostridia > Lachnospirales > Lachnospiraceae > Blautia > Blautia sp. AF17-9LB. The sequence goes on along the minus strand of NZ_QUGU01000001.1, from coordinate 175,506 downwards.
GAACTAGATATAAAACCACTTTTATCCAGATTTTTTAGTTCACCTTGGGCTTTTTACAAGCAGGCTAAATCAAGCAAGATGGACGGGAGTATTTTAGATAATATTAGAAAATGGCTAGAATCAGAACAGTTCAATGTTGACCACATCAATGATATTTTGGATGATCCGGATAAATATGCAGATAGCTATGCTTCAAGATTGGTTATAGTAATAAATGCATTGTATGATGATTTTTATGATCAAAAAATTGTGTTGTTTACAAATTATGCAGAAACATTTGATGTATATCGGAAAGCGCTGACAAAAGTTTTTCCAGAGGAAGAAGTAAGTTTCTTTGGGGCTAGTATGTCGACAGAAGAAATCGAGTTGAATGCATATCGCTTTCAAACTCAAGATGAATGTAGAATAATGTTATGTGACAGTACAGGTGGCGAGGGACGTAATTTTCAATGTGCAGATTACATTGTTCATATTGATCTTCCGTGGGATGCAAGCGCGATTGAACAACGTATAGGACGATTAGATCGACTGGAAAGAGATATGTCGAGACCGGTTGTATACTCTGTTGTTGTTCATACCAAGGATACTTTTGAAGAAGCGTTATTTAGTTTTTTCAAGGATGGTTTGAAGATATTTAATCATTCATTGAGTGGAATGGAAATTATCATGAAAGAAATAAATGATGAAATAATATCCGCAATTAATGATGATTTCAAATATGGATTATTCGATAGAATACCTAAAATAGTAGAACTTGCAACTACAATGCGGGATGCGATAAGAAAAGAGCAAAACTTTGATGCTGCGGGATTTATATATCGCCCTATGTATGCAGAATTAAGAAAGTTAATAGAATATTATTCACAAAATGAGAATGTATTGTTTGCTTCGACCATGTCTAATTGGGCAAGCTTGGCTGGATTTCGAGGAAGTGAAAAAAAGAATGGGGAGATTACGTATTCTGCAACTTCGTTTTCTGCTAAAGCTGCCATTAATTCACAATTGATACCACCACGTTGGGATGAGTACCTGAATACTGCACAGAATCAATTTCTGATGAATGTTCAGAATGCTTATGATAAAAGCATGGCAAGAAAAACACAAGACAGAGCAATACGCGGAACATTCTCAAGAAAACTTGCGATTGAAAATGATTATTTGCATTTTTTTGCACCTGGCGATGAGGTGTTTGACTGTATTGTTGATAATGCAATTAATTCATGCAAAGGGTGCTCAAGTGCGTTCGCAACGTTTTGTAGGATTAACTGGATTGGTTTGATATTTACCTGGTCGATTGCACCGGACACTTCGTATTTGCTTGATAATGGAGTTTCGATATATGCAATGAGTCCTTATCGTAATTATTTATTCTCAGAACAGGTTATAATTCCTGTTTCAATTAGTAATGTGGACGAACTAGATGATGAGACTATTATTAGAGAATATACAGAAATTATTAATCGTGGATTTAACGCCAAGTCGAATCTAGTACATTTGGGAAAGAGAAGTCATGAGGCTAGATTTTTAAAAGATACAATCAAAGGCCGTAATATAGATTGGTTTAAAGAAAAATTTGGTGGAGAAAATTGGGAAGATTATGTTCTAAGTGCTCGTAAATATTCTCACGAAAAAGCATTAGAGATATTAAAGAAAAGATCAAATATCCGAGGTGCTAGAGAAGAAATGGAAAGAACGTTGTCTGCACGTGTCGCAAATAGCGAATTTTATGGATTAAATGACGAAGGCATTGAGCAATTAAAACAGACGCAAAAAATAGTATTAGATGCAATAAAGCATCCAAAAATCCATTTGGAATCTGTTTCTTTTATAATGATGATTGGGGAGCGTAATGAATAAAGAGTTAATCATAAGTGAAACGGAGCAGTTTATAAATGACGAAATTTTTTATATTCAAATAGAGTACGGAGAGAAAGAAACGGCCAATGAACGGTTTTACTTGAATACCGCAAAAAGGTTGACTAAGGCGTATTCGTTATATAAGAAAAATAATATTTTCAAGAATGATTACATATTAGCCTTAAGAGATTTTCTTATTACTTTTGATGTATCAGTAAGAATAAATCAGAATGAATTCCTAAAAAACAACAAATTTGGAATATCATTCGATGATGTAGAACGTAAATATTTCGCATCATACCAACTATCTTTTGATGTTAATGAGAAGTTCGTCAAAGAGGCTTTTTTAAGAGAAATTCAGAATAAGAAATCAGGCAATGATAATGATAATTTGACTACCGATCCAATGATTTTAAATCTGACAGGGTATTCAAAATTTAAGTCTTTAGGTCAGAAATTAGCAGTATATGGTGCGTTAAATACACCAGAAGGATTTACAACACTGGTATCTTTACCTACTGGTGGAGGTAAGAGTCTTATTACACAGACTATTGCCTTTCAAAAAGAAGGATTAACAATAGTTATTGTACCTACTGTATCTTTAGCGATTGATCAAGAACGAGTAACAAAAGAAATAATAAAAAGAGATAATAAGGATGGAGAAATCTTTTCGTACTCAAGTGGAGTTGATGCAGAACCTATATTATCTGCAATTAAAAAAAAGAATGCTAGAATGCTTTTCATTTCACCAGAAGCTCTTCTGGAAAATCCAGCATTTGCAAAGGTGATTAGGGAGGCAAACAAAGACAGGTACTTAAAAAATATTGTGATAGATGAAGCCCACATTGTTGTTGATTGGGGGGCAGCATTCAGAGTGGACTATCAGTGTCTAGAGGCCTGGCGAAATATGCTATTAATGACAAATCCATCTCTGCGAACAATACTCTTATCAGCTACTTTCGAGGATAAATGTGTAGAAATACTAAAAAACTTTTTTGAAGTATCCGGAAGATGGATTGAAATCAGATGTGATGCACTTAGACACGAACCGAGATACAGTGTTGTTCGATTGCGAAATAACAGTGAAAAACAAAAATGTTTAATTGAGATGGTAAGAAAATTACCACATCCTATGATTATTTATGTGGCTAGACCTTTGGATGCAGATAATATTAAGAAGTCTCTGGCGAATGTTGGAATCAATAATGTGAGAACATTTACTGGATTGACCGGGAAATCACAGAGAAAAAAATTGATAGATGAATGGGTAGATAACGAATATGAGATTATTATTGCCACTTCAGCATTTGGGGTAGGTGTGGATAAGAGTGACGTTAGGACGGTTATTCATACATATATTCCACAAAATGCAAACACTTATTATCAGGAATTAGGGCGAGGGGGGCGAGACTGCTTGCCGTGCTTAAGTGTAATGTGCTTACAACCAGAAGATACAACAATCGGTAGGGATCGTATTATCAAAAAAGTATTGACATCTGAAAAGATAATCGGTCGATGGGATAGTTTATATAATAATCGAAAGTCTGTTCGATTATCGGACAATAGGGTTTTTATAGATACATCCATAAAACCCAATTATGCAGAGGTGGATGAATTTGATGATTCTCCGACAAGTGATGCTGATATGAACTGGAATGTGTACGTACTTCTCTTTTTGCGTAGATATAATATGATTCAGATTCTTGAAGTCAAGATTGATCATGGCCGTTATATGATTTTGATTAAAATTGAAGATGATCGACTTCGAATAGTGGATGATGAACTTGTTGAATATATTAAAAAGATACGTGAACAAGAGTGGAACTATTACAGTAGATCTTATAATGCAATATCAAATGCTGTACGGGAAAATTGCAAGGAATGTATATCTGAATTGTTTACGGATACTTATTCCAAAGTATTTGAATACTGTGCGGGATGTAATGCACATAGTGAAGTAATTGTAGGTGATATGCCTAAATTTCCACTTAAAAATCGAGTATCTGAACCATTAAAAACTTTATCAGATGAACAGATGGCTCTATTTGGAACAGCTAATGAATTGATTGTCGTTGCCGATGAAAGCGATCAGAAAAATCTGATAAGCAAGTTGGTAGAGAAAGGCGTATCATTGATTATTGTTCCGGATCACTTTAACGGAGAGAATATATTGCTGAAAATAAAGCCGAACAGAAACATGATGATTTTCAGTTTGGATGAAGCGTATCAGTTAATTAAGATGAGAGGATTCTATTTCATTTCTGGGTTGATTGCAGTAATCTATCCTAAAGAAGAAAATGAAATAGGGGAACAATATGTGATTGTTAAGAATAACTTATGTGGAAGAGCTTCAACTAAGATTGTTCATATAGTTGAGAAAGATGTGTATATTGTTCAAGCGGGAAAGACACTTGTTGAACTTGTGGATGGACCAAGCTTGCAACCTAACATAGTCTACACATAGAAAGGAACGATAATGTTTAAAGAAAAAATGGTTACAACTGCAATTCCGGAAAGAGTATTTGCGTTGTGCAAAATCGTTGAAAAAGGATCCATATATTCAAGTGAATTGAAAAACAAAATGGAACCAGAATTTTTAGGGAACGGGTCGGTATATTTTAATGATTATAAAAATGCAGCTGAAGAATTAGGTCTCGTTACAATATCGGATGATCTTATTTCTCTGGCAGTTGATCCAAAGATCGTAAAAAATATAGAATCAATGAGGATGTATATAAACTCTCATTTGGAGTTGTATGATACAGGACAATTCTATTTGGTTACAAATGCGTATTTCGATAAGGGAAATGACATTTTCAAGGAGGATAAGAACATTGCAAATTTAGGTCCGATGTTTAGCGAAATGACTGGTGTGCCGGTAGATGCGGTAGCTATGAGAGCATGGAGATTTTGGGCGTCATTTTTAGGCTTTGGATATTTACAAGAAATGTTCGTAATTCCAAACGCCAATGTTTTTTTGGAAGATGTGATCAGTTCCACGAATCTAGAAAAGAAAAGAATGTATTCGGTAAGTGAATTTGTAGATGCAATTACGCCTATGGCAAATATTGTTATGTCAGACATTGCAGCTAAAAAATTCAACTATGGAGTATCAAATGGTCTAAGAACATTACAGGATGCGGGGAAAATAAAGATGGAACACATTCATGATCAAGAAGACATGTGGACATTGTATCCTTTGAAAGCTTATTCGAATGATTCGACGATTACACATATTACCATTATGTAAAGAGAGGTTGATTTATGAATTCTAAAATAGCAAAAGAGAGAATATCATATGTAGCTAGACCGGACTCTATTACTACATCTGAAGGAGATTTCCTGGCAACCCACGTAGCGATAAAAAAATTAAAAGTTTTAGAAAAATTTGATATCGCTCCAACAGGTGGAAAGTCTTTTTCGGAAGAGGATATTTTTAAAAAGTATATCCTTAATCCGGAAGATAGACATCAATTTATAGCTATATACGGACAAAGTGGTACAGGAAAATCTCATTTGATCAGATGGTTTGCAGCACGTTATGAACAGAGTAAACCTAAAGATGAAGTAGTACTGTTTATTAGGCGTAGTGATAATACTTTAAAGGGAACAATCCGGCAATTACTGGAAAAACCGGAAGTGCAAGGAATCAGTAATAAGGAAATATACGAGCGCTTGGTGAAAGCATCGATTTCCGTTGAAGAAAATAAGTTAAAAGACTTGATCTATCACAATTTTATCATTGAAGTCGACCATGATTTGGATGACCATGATATTCTATTGGGGAATGTGATGAAAAGAAAGGTAGTGGCTTTTCTTAATAACGAAATTGTGCATGATTTTCTATTAAGAAAAAATGGTCCAATCGAAAGAATGTATTCTAAGATAGCAGAGCATTCAACGGTTGATAGAGATACAATTGCGCAATTTGAAAAAGAAGACTTTTTAGTTTCCCAAGATTTATATGAGAGCATTCAGCGTGCTGGTGGTGATCGAAAAGCGGAAAGATTGGCGTTAGAACTTTTATCTGATGAAAAAGGAGCAACTACAGCGAAGAGGATTGCAGATTATTTGAACCAGTTTAGAAATGATGTCATTCAAAGATGTGCGGGCATTGAGCCGGGAGATTTTAAACAAATATTTTTAGATATTCGAAAGGAACTCTTCAGATTAGATAAGAAGTTAACTCTTTTTATTGAGGATGTAACTTCTTTTACTGGAGTAGATACTGCATTGCTTGATGCATTAATTGAAGAACATACAGGTAAAAGAGATGGAGAGAGTCTTTGTAGAATTTCATCTGTTGTAGGTACTACAAATAACTATTTACAACATAATTTTAAGGATAATCATAAGGATAGAATTACAAAATATGTTTATATTCCGAGTGATGTTCTTGATGAAGATGGACTGTATGAATTTGTTGCTAGATACGTGAATACAATGTCCCTTAATGAAGATATTATATCTGATTGGGTAAATGGTCATGCTAATCCAGAGGATTATCCTATTCATGATGTTGTTGAAGGAAAAAATTGGGAATATATCAATGTTGGACATGGGAAAAAGATAAATATTTATCCGTTTACTAAGAACAGTATTCTGTATTTTTATAATAATGTGTTAGAAAAAGGACATCAGACACCAAGATATATTATCCGTGATATTATTGAACCGGTTGTTCGTGATGCTATTTTTAATAAAGAAAATTTTCCGAGCATAGATGTTAAGATTGTAAATGTGAATACTACGCTAAGTTTTAGAATTCATTCGCAATTAGACGACCAGGATGCAGCGGATAGATTACTTAAGTTTATGAGCGTATGGGGAAATGGAAGCCCGGATCAATACGAAGAAAACGGAAAAATATATATTTCAGCAATTAGCAAAGATATGTATGATGATTTTAGTTTTCCAGTTTTGCAGATGGATAAGGTTGAAGCACCAAAAACTTCACCTCAAAAGAAAGCCTCAAACAATGCTATAACACCCAAAGTTACATCTGAAGTTAGTATTGATGCAAGTGAAATTGTCGTTTCTGCAGCAAAGATTAAAAAGGTCAATGATGCTAATACGCTACTTACAAAATGGACGAATGAAAAGAAAATTGATATTTCTGCTACGGTAGGAGCAGCGGGAACGGTGCATTCGGCAATATATGATGAGATTCCAGACTATCTGTTTACTGCAATTAACTGGCAGGTAGAAGGAATAACGATGGATAATGCAAGAAAAGTTAAAGATTCTGCAGTGCTTTTGGTAGCGCTTGAAGGTCAAACTAAAAAGGAAGGGCTCTATGTTTTGCCTGCCAATTGGAATAGTATAAATATTATTCTTGCTTTTATTCGTTGGAAAGAATATGGAAATAAAAGTTGGAATTATCCGGACGCAGATTTTGATGCATATTTGATTACGACATGGACAGAATCTATTAAGAAAACGTTGGTAACAAAGGTATCAGAGTACAAAAGCGGAATTGAAACAAAATATATTGAGGCGGCTGTGGCAGCGGAAATATATCGGACTATCCTTGCAGGTGAATTTAGAGAAAAAAGTTTAAAAAATTTTAATTTGCAGACCTTACTTGCAAGCAAGCCCAATAAAGCAACATCAAATTCACATTGCAGTGAATGGAAATCTTTAGTTAGTGTAATGTCTCAAAAGAGTGCAGATGTAAATAATCAACAGACAGTGAGAAGATATTTTAACATAGGGCAGGGTGGCGCAAGTACGAATGTCGTTCTGGATGCAATTGCTCTTTCAAAAGTTTTTGGAAAGGTTAAGAAAAGCCGGCTTATCATTGAGCCTGAAGAAAAACAAAACGACGATAGGATTAAACAACGTAGAGATGCATATACCTTCTTAAATGATATAGAGGAACGTATTGAAAGTGTTGCTAAATCTGAATTGGAAAATGGAAAAGCTAAGCTTCAGAGAATATATGATGCATTTGGAGACAATGAGATAGGAGAAGATGAATTAACAGAATTTATTTCTAGAGTAAAAAAATTTTATGAGGAAGCCAATAAAGCGCAGGTTAATGTGAAAGAGATTTCGCTAGATGGAATTAAGAAGGTGTCAATTCTTGAAAAAGCTATTTCGGATATTGCTGCGGTGCTAGATGAAGATGATCCGTTAACCATTATAATGGCATTTTCTGGGGATCCTGTTACAACTATAAATCGGTTAATCAATGTTATAGATGCCCTTGAAACCGAGATAGCGAAAGCGAAAACAATCATTGCAAATAAAAAAGCCGCATTAGGACCGGATGGTGAAGATTCTGCTGATAATAATAGATATTCTGCAGAACTGGTAAGTATTAATCAAAGTAGACAAAAGATTGAAGGGATGGTGAAGGTATGATCTTTGATGATTTAGTTACAACGACAAAAGCTATGCAGGATCTTCAGAAAAAAACTGCAATAAAAAATAATAAAGCCATGCAGGATAATGCGGACACTAAGTATCGTTTATTACTTACCCAGGCAAATCATTTTGTAGATGTAATGGTGTATTTATATACTGATCTTAGCGTGCCAAAGAATCATGAAATTTTGATGTCAATATCTGAGCTAATGAATGTTTTAGAACAAATTGTTGCCTCTGGTTTGGCTTCACCGGACGGTATTATAAATGCAGATAATACATTTAAGACCCTTCAAAGTAGTATGAAAAAAGAATGGTCGAAGCAATATGCGGATTTGACAAGTGCTACAGTCAGTACTTTGGAGGCTATCAGAGGGATAGATCCGGATAATGTTGGAAGATGTTTGCAAAAAATTCAACCTGCAGAGAATTGGGACTTGGATGTAGAAAGATATAAAACAATGCATAATGGTCTAAATGAGGCTGATTATCTAATAATGGAGTTGGGATTAGATGACGAAATAATAGCATTTCTACAGAATACAAATTCTGGTAGGGCAACATTACAAGACTTAAATGACAAAGTATTAGCTTGGATTCGGGATGAACAGTTAGAAAGAAAAATAAGAATATCATTTGTGAAAGCAAAGTAAAAACCAGAGATTTCGCTTTTAGAAAATAATATTCCCGTTTTGCCGAGAGCGCATCCAGCAGAATGGGGAATTCCCTTATTGAAAGAAAAATTACTGTTTTTTCTGGATAAACAACCAAAAAGGACACCTTTTATTGTATAATTATGTTACCACAACATAAAAACGAAAGAAGGTGTCCTTAATGAAAAATTAGCATTGAAGAAACTGCTAACTTATATGAAAAGTGTATACAAAATTCCGCAAAAAATCAAGGGGTTATCGGATGAAAGAAAGAGAAAATCTATTCCGTTGTTTAACCTTGTTATGCCTGTATTGATTTTTCTGATACTGCAGTACGAAAGCTTTCATACTGTCTTTTCAGCGCCCGAAAGTATGGGTAGACGGCTGAAAAACTGTATCCGTGGAAAAATCCCAAAAGTCGATGCGGTCAGAGATCTTCTTTCACGAATAGATCCAAAAGAAATCGAGGAAATTCATGCTCAAACGGTTGATATTATAAAACGTAACCGTGTATTTCGGGAAGGAACCATAGGCGGCTATGTAGTAGCAGGCATAGATGGTGTGGAATTGTTCAGCAGTACAAAAAAATCCTGTCCAGAATGCCTGAGCAGGAAGAATGGGGCTGGTAAAACAGAATACTTTCATCGGAGTGTGGTATGTATGACAGTAGGAAAACCACCCCATGTAATCTTTGGACAGGAAATGCTGAAACCGGTGGATGGATCTGGAAAAGATGAAGGGGAACTGACAGGTGCAAAGAGACTTATTCGGCGTTTAAAGAAAAGGCATGGTCATTTTGCGGATGTAATTGTGGCAGATGCGCTGTACTTGAATGCGCCGTTTATCAATGCTTTGAAGGAATGCGGTATGGAAACCGTGATCCGGCTTAAAGATGAAAGAAGGCTTTTGTTTCAGGATGCGGAAAGTATGTTCCAGAGGGATGAGGGGAGAAAAAAGAGTTTTAACATAGGAAAAAAGAGGGTTGAAGTCTGGGATCTTTCCGGATTTGAGATAGCTGGCAGCCCGCATAAACTCCGTGTGGTCCGATATCGCGAAAAATGGGAAGAAAAAGGAAAGGAAAGCGAATGCTGGATGTGGCTTGTGACTACGCTGGAACATGCGGACTACCGAATCTTGTGGGAGATGATGAAGCGCAGATGGGATATTGAAGAGAATGGATTTCATCAGTTAAAAACGTATTATCACGCGAAGCACTGTTATTGTCACACAGCGACAGAAGTTATATTTAACCTGATGATCATAGGTTTCAACATGAGAGAACTGTATGTGTATCGACGGGTCCAAACGTTTGAAGGAAGCGGAATCAGCCGAAAGAGTGTAAGCCGAAAGTTCTGTGATGAACTGCTGATAGAAAAAGTAAAGGATATTTTGTATGAAAAAGGTGGATAGAATATGCTGTATAAAAGGAAAAAGAAATAGGTAAAACGGTTCCAAACAGAAAAGGGGGAATTTTGTGCATAATGGTTCTGTCTGTGAGGAAAAAAGGAAAAGTGAATACAGAAAAGGGGCTACTTATAAATATGCGTTGCTAAAAGCGAAATCTCTGAGTAAAAACGGCACTTGTTGACAGAATGATACATATGGGATATACTTAAGTAGGTACTTAAGTATAGTAAGAGCTTTATATTCTAGCGTCAGATAAAACAAATACTTGCGCCATTACTAGACGCAAGCATTTTACTACATTTATTATTTCTGGCAACTCGCTTTCACACTGTCACTCCACGGTGCCAATTCGGATAACTGTTCATCCGTCATTTTGGCATTGGGCCGATGTTCCAGCAGATATTCCAGGTAGCGGTAAACATTCAAACCATTAGCTTTTGCCATCTCTACCATTGTGTAGGTAAGAGCGCTCGCTTCAGCACCTTTTGAACTGGAACTGAATAACCAGTTCTTTCGACCAACGGTAAATGGACGGATCGCATTCTCACTTAAGTTATTGGAAAAACTGCAATGGCCATCTTCCAGATACATCATCAGCGACTCTTTTCGATTTTGGGCATAGTTCACCGCTTTCTCGAAGCGGGTTCCACGGTGGGGACGTTGTTGTTCCAGCCATTCCCAGAATGCATCGAGTACTGGTTTTTCTTTCTGCAGACGGTATGCCTTTCGATGGTCCGGATCCATTTTTCGTTCGGCAGCGATCCGTTCATAATCAAACAGCTTCGTGCAGAACTGGATGCCCTGGACGGTAGCATTGCTGTAATCAAACTCTTTTCCCTTGGGAACAGCATCCACAAAGTATCTTCTCATGTGCGCCCAACAGGAACACCGCTTTACACCGGGCAGATCATTGTATCCTTGGTATCCATCTGTTTCCAGGTATCCGCCTTGGAAGCCATCCAGGAATGCGGCTGCGTTGTACTTTGCGCGAGTCTCTGTGTAATGGAAAAGAATGATCGGCGCAAGCCCATCTTCCCCTGAGCGGAACAGCCACATGAACGATTCTGTTTCCGGATTTCTGCCGGGTTCTTTCAATACCTGGATCCGTGTTTCATCTGCCATCAGATACTTTCTGGCAAGCAGTGTACGATGAAAGTAGTCATACATTGGACGGAAGTAATTCTGTGCGCAGTAGATGATCCAGTTTGCTAAAGCTGCCCGCTTGAAACCGACACCAAGCTGCTTCCAGTCCTGTTCCTGGCGGTACAGGGGCATTGCATTGGCAAACTTCTGGTACATGACCCATGCAGCTGCAGATGGTGATACATAACTGTTCGGGATCAGAGCTTCAGGGACCTCGGCTTTTACAAAAGCAGGGCTGTCTGCCAGTTCCTCTTTTTCCGTACATTCCGGACACTTATAGGTAGTCCGATAAATATTTACTACCTCGCCTTTTGCCGGAGTAAAACGGAATTCATGACGTACGAATTCTTTCCCGATGGCTTCCAGCCTGCTTCCGCATACCGGGCACAGCTGTTCTGCCTCCGGGAGTTCCAGAACTTCATCGCGGGAAGGAATTCCTTTGAACAGCTCTTCGTGGGTGCGCCTTGCTTTTCGCTGATGTTCTGGGACTGTGACAGCGGTGCTTTCTTCTGTCTCCTGTGGATCAGCCGCCTGTTCCGCTTCATCAAACAGACACAGCTGACCTTCGATGTCTTTGCTTTTTTCACTGGAAGTGCCGAAAAGCTTTTTCGTCAGGTAATCGATCTGTTCCATCAGGTTTTTGTTATCCTGACGCAGATCTTTCACAGTTTTCTGCAGGGAACGGTTGAGTTCTGTCTGTGCTGTGAGCAGTGTATTCAGTTGGGTTATGGTATCCTTGTATTCCAGGAGTTTGATCTCTGCCGCGCTGCCTGCCATCATCCCTGCCTCCTTTGTCTTCTGGTCTTATTTTAACATAAAACCGGTGAGAAAAGAAGCAGAAAATCCGGTTGTTCCAGCCGGTTTTCAGATCAGTCCGGCGGTCGGAACGCTTTTGGCTGTTCAATCTCCAGCCCAGACATCAGCCAGTTGAATTGCTGCCAGGTGAGCTGTCTTACTTCCGTACTGTTACGGGGCCAGCGGAACCGCCCCTGTACCTCGATGCGTTTATAAAGAAGTACAAACCCATCGGATTCCCAAAGTAAAGCCTTTACGCGGTCACATCTCTTCCCACAAAAGAGATACAAGGCTTTTCTGCGGGGATCCATATGGAGCTGCTTTTCAACGATAGCACACAATCCGTCGATTGATTTCCGCATATCGGTGTAACCGGTTATAATGTAGAGTTCATCGGCGGCTGTGATATCACCTAACATGGAAGCTCCTTCCATGCAGACAGCAGATGAACAAGCAGCTGGGGATCCGTCCCATTTGGAATCCGCAGAGTAATGCCATGAAAAGAAAGTTCCATAGCATCTGAAGTTCCGCAAATGGGACTTGGATATGTTTCCTGACAAAGCGAAGGCGGCTCCGCTGATGTCAGTTCTACTTTTACAACTTCCTGCCTGGGTACTGATCTGTTCTGAGGTTCCGTTTTCTCCGGAATAATAAGATCAGGATTCTGGCGCAGACGCCGCACCCAGTTATAAAAAGTTCCTGGGTGGATATCGTGTTCCAAGCACCACTGGTGATCAGAAAGACCGCTCTGGCGGCACTGCATGATCAATTGGTATTGTTCTTTCGCTGATATCCGTGGTTTTCTCATTCTGTTGCTCCTTCATAAGAGGTGAAGTGAAACGCTCGCATTTCCAGCATTGATTAGAGAGTAAAATGCTTGCATTTCCTAGCTATAATTATGAAGGTTATTTCAAGCTAGAGCAAGTCATCGAATTAAAAAGCGCTTACTAAGTATATCCTTATTTTCGCTTTATGGAGGAGTTATGGATTTTGTATATAGATTTCCTGTAGTTAGAGGACTTCAAGCCGGGACGGAATATTATATAGCAATGGTTCCATTAAAAATGTTGTCTAAATTGTTTCCGGTAGATGAAGAAGAATTTGTGTTGCCGGAGTATCGAGCACAAAGAAAGTTAAATGAAGCCAGAATTCCAATTATCAGCAAATATATATTGGATAATAGGGATTCCTATGTATTCTCGGCATTGGCAGCATCCATTGATGGTATGTTCTCTTATGAGCCTAGCAGTCAAAATGCAGATGCAGGTGTTTTAGAAGTTTCTATGGATGCCCATTTTTTAATAAATGACGGACAGCACAGAAAATCAGCTATTTTAGCTGCGCTAGAAGAGGATTCTTCACTTGAAGAAGAAACCATTTCAATTGTTTTTTATTCTGATCAGGGTTTGAAACGGAGTCAGCAGATATTTACTGATCTTAATAAAAATGCAGTAAAGACATCAAATTCTATTTCAGAATTGTATGACTCTAGGGATGAAATGGCTGTTGTTACGAGAAATGTTATTTGGAATATTGAATTTTTGAATACCTATACAGATAAAGAAAAGGATATTTTAGGAAAATATTCGTCGAGTCTTTTTACATTAAATACTTTTTACACAGCCAATAAGAGTATTGTGGGTAGAAATGATGTGAGTGAAAGCGAGCACTTCCTTTTGAACTTCTGGACACTGGTAGCAAAACATATGAAATTGTGGCAGGAATTACAAAACAGAGAAATTACGAAAGTCGATCTTAGAGAGAATTTTATTGCAACGCAAAGCATTGTAATTCAGGCGTTTGGCAGGGTTGGAAGTTATTTATATTTACATCAGAATGAAATGGAAAAAACAATGGCTAATATCGAAAAAATAAATTGGAGCCGAAATGCAAGACAATGGTATATGCGTGCGGTTGGTAAAAATGGACGTATTATTACTAATAAAAAAGCAGCATTACTAATTGCAAATGTTATTAAACAGCAGATAGGAATACCATTATCACAAGAAGAATTAAATGCAGAAGAGGCATTGAAAAAAATAATCGAAGAGTAGGGACAATAATATGGCAATTGCGAAAGAACGAATAGACGGATTGATCGTCACAATACAGAATCTATATTTAGCAGATGATATCCCGTGGATGATAGGTTATTCCGGCGGTAAGGATAGTACTGCAGCTGTTCAGCTTGTATGGATGGCAATGGAAAAACTCCCAGTAGAGGAAAGAAATAAGCCGATTCATATTATGAATACAGACACATTGGTGGAATCACCGGTGGTATCAAAGTGGGTAGAGAAATCATTAGAACATATGAGGATAGAAGCTGATAAAAAGAAGCTTCCTTTTGTTCCAGAACGATTGATCCCCGATTACAATAATACTTTTTGGGTGAATTTGATAGGAAGAGGATATCCGTATCCAAGAATGAAATATCGTTGGTGTACAGATCGATTGAAGATTCAGCCAGTAAATGACTTCATTAAGAATAAAATAGCTGAGCATGGTGAAGTGATTCTGGTTCTTGGAACAAGAAAGCAAGAAAGCTCAAGACGAAATAGAACCATGACCAATCTTGAAAAAAAGAGAGTTAGAGAATTGTTGAGTCCAAATCCAACGCTTGCAAACGAATTGGTATTCTCTCCAATGGAAGATTGGACAGATGATGATGTTTGGGCATTCCTGATGCAGTATAAAAATCCATGGGGTTATTCTAATATGGATCTTATGACCATGTATCGAGGAGCTACAGCTGATAATGAATGTCCTTTGCAGGTAGACAAATCTGCTCCATCGTGTGGCAAAAGTAGATTTGGATGTTGGGTGTGTACAATGGTCGAAAAAGACAAATCTATGGAAGCAATGATAGCAAATGATCAAGAGAAAGAGTGGATGACTCCGCTTCTCGAGTTTAGAAATGAATTTGGAAATGAAGATGGCGATCGAGAGAGAAGAAGTTTTCGGCGAATGAAAGGTAACTTGCAGGGAAATTATGGAAAGCTTTTTCATGGACCATATAAGAAAGAGTTCAGAGAACAATGGCTTGAACGATTATTAAGTATTCAGAAAGATATAAATGAAAATGGCCCTGAAGAATTTCGTGAACTTGAGCTTATTAGAATGCCAGAACTAATGGCTATTCGCAGAATATGGGTAAACGACAAACATGAATTTGATGATGCATTACCGAGAATATATGAGCGTGTAATGGGAAAGCAATTTGAAGATCCAAAGTGGATTCATAATGAAAATTTTGAATATGAAGAATGGGAAATATTGCAAAGAGTTTGTCAAGAGATGTATCCAGATGAAAAATTAGCTTTTGAAATGATGTATACGTTAATAGATTTGGAGAACAAAGCATCAGGAGTAAACCAGAGAAAAGGAATCCTTGACGACATTAATAATACAATAAGCAAGACTTTCTATAAAGATGAGGATGATGCAACTCAATTTTATTCAGACATGATGAGTCGTAGAAAAGAACATGGTGGTAAATATAATGAGAAGTTTTTGGATTACCAACCGCTTGAATCTGAATTTGAAGATGACGAGGAAGAATAACTTATGATAATAAAAAAGCTTCAATTACATAATTTTGGTGTATACGCCGGAGATAATGAATTTATTTTTGAAGGAAACAAACCGGTGGTTTTAATAGGCGGTATGAATGGAAGGGGTAAAACAACTTTTTTGGAGGCTGTTCTACTGGCATTATATGGTTCTAATTCTTTTGCATATTCGGAAAGTAAACAGAGATCATACATACAATATTTAAGATCTTTTGTTAATAGAGGATCAGACGATCAAACCTGTAGTGTAGAACTTGAATTTGAAATTAATAACGAGATAAAAGAAAATTATATCGTAAGAAGAGAGTGGGATGCCGTTAGTAAACGAACTAAAGAGCAGATACTTGTATATAAGGATGGGACGTATAATGAATTCTTGACCAACAATTGGCCGATGTTTGTTGAGAATATTTTGCCAAGTGCCTTATCTAGTTTCTTCTTTTTTGACGGAGAAAAAATAGCTGAGTTAGCGGTTGATAATACGAATATACAATTGAAAAATTCCATTCGCTCCATGCTTGGTATATCAGTTCTTGACGTGTTGAGTAATGATATTCTGCGTAACTTAAAAAAAGTAGACAAAATCGGAAGTGAGAAAAAATCCGTAGAGGAAATTCAGGTATTGCGTGAGGAAAAGGAATCGGCAATAGAAGCTCTAACTACTATTGATGCCGAAATAGAAAAAATGAATCAAAAGCTTATCAAGGATAACGATTCGTTAGAGGCATTACATCAGTTGTATACAGCGAAGGGTGGAGATGCAGTTGAAAAGAGACAGGAAACATTAAAAAAGAGAGCTGATTTAATGGCCGAACTATCAAACGTAGAAGATAGACTACATGAATTGATGGCAGATGCATTGCCAATGTTGCTGGTTGAAGATTTAGTGGTTGAAATTAAGTTGCAAGCGACGGATGAGCATACAGACTCGATTATGCAAGAGGCGGTGCTCCAGTTGGATAATATTTTTGAGGATTTTGCTGTAGAGTATTTAGGAGATAAAAAAGCAGGAATAGATTTCATAGAATATGTAAAAAAACATACAGAAGATAATCAGATCGAAACAGTGTATGGTTTATCGGAACAAGCTCTATTTCAAACTAATAATTTAGTTGAAGGAGTATTGAAGAATACTGCGGATGAAACGAAGATAATTATAAAGAAAAAGAAAAAATTAGTGAAGCAAATCAGTGAGTTTGATAGTTATTTAATGCTGGATATTAATGATAAAGAACTGAAGAATATTCATAAGAAAATAAAAGCAGCAGAGCAGGCGATTATCGATGATCAGGTAAAGATTGCTGAACTGGAACAAAGACGTGGTGCAGCAAATTCACGAGTGATGACTGCAACCTCAGAATTTGGCAAGTATGTTGAAGCGTATTTATCAACTGCAGAACTTAAAGATAGTTCGGATAGAATTATAAAGTATTCCAATATTGCATTGAATGTTATTGAAAAATACCGGATTGAGTTGCAAAAGAGGAAAACAAATATATTGGCTGCAACAATTACTGATTGCTATTTGAAACTAGCCAATAAGAAAAATTTAATTCAAACGATAGTAATGGATCCGGAATCTTTAGATCTTAGGTATTTATCTGAAAATGGTGCGGAGGTTCCGAAAGACTCATTATCAGCAGGCGAGCAACAACTTATGGTTATTTCGATTCTCTGGGCATTAGCACTATGCTCAAAGAAAAAGTTGCCGGTAATAATTGATACGCCATTGTCAAGATTGGATTCATTACATCGAACAGCGTTGATTACAACATATTTTCCAAATGCTGGAGAACAGACTATTATTTTATCAACAGATTCAGAAATAGATGCAGGGTATTATCAGTTGATGAAAGAAAATATAGGGGATGAGTTTACACTTAACTATGATGAAAATTCAAAGAGCACCTCTATCGAGAGAGGTTATTTGATTGGAGCAAAATTATGATACTGAAACAAGTACGCCTGTCACAACAGGCAAAAGATCAATTGTCCCGATTAAAAGGGAAAACGGGAATAAAAAATTGGAATATTCTTTGTAGGTGGGCTCTTTGCTATTCATTAAGTGAGAAGACATTGCCTACAGATATTCCTATTGTGGCTGATAGTAATTTGGAAATGTCTTGGTTCACATTTGGCGGAGAATATTATGAAATATATGAGGCTTTAGTGAAAGCTTGGTGCATTAAGATGAATCTTCCTACCGATGACGATACTGTGGCAAAATATTTTCATCTGAATTTAGAAAGAGGAATTGCGCATCTGTGTGGAACAGGATTCATTAAAAAAGCGGAAGATTTGGCAAAACTTGCAATAAAGGAGAAATAGATATGAGTGTGTACTTAGATTATAATGCCTCGGCTCCGATTGATGAAAGAGTTTTGGATCTGATGGTCGAAGTGTATAAAAATAGTGTGGGTAACGCTGATAGTCGGACACATAATTTTGGTGAGAATGCACGTAGTATTGTTGAAAATGCAAGGAAGCAAGTTGCAAGTCTGCTGCAGGTTAAACCGGATGAAATTTTTTTTACTAGCGGTGCGACAGAAAGCAATAATATCGCAATTCAAGGACTTAAAGAGTATGCGGAAAAAAGTAACAGAAAGCATATTATTACTACTGCTATTGAGCACAAGGCGGTGTTGGAGACAGTAAAGCATCTTGAGTCGGAAGGATTTGACGTAGACATTGTTTCTCCTGATTTAACAGGACGAGTGAGCGAAGAAAAGATTTTGGAAAAGGTTAAAGACAATACTCTTCTTGTAAGCGTAATGCATGTAAATAATGAAACTGGTATTATTCAGCCAGTGAAAGAAATCGGCGAAAAACTGCAAGAAAGAGGGATCCTTTTTCATATAGACGCAACGCAAAGTTGTGGAAAATTGGTAGAAGAGATCAGAAGCATAAAATATGACATGCTTTCTTTTAGCGCACATAAATTGATGGGACCGCAGGGTGTTGGTGTTCTGGTACTACGAAAAAAATCATACAAATTTCCTCCGGTGAAAGCAATTTTATATGGTGGGCAGCAGGAACGAGGCATCCGTCCGGGAACACTACCTGTTGCATTGGTTGCGGGATGTGGAAAGGCATGTGAAATAGCTGAATCTGAATATCAAAGGAATATTAAACATTCCCAAGATCTTAAAAATGAACTGTTAACGGTGCTTGATGAATCTGGCATACAATATCACTTTAATGGAGAACAGAACTATTGTGTCCCAAGTACATTGAATATATGTATTGATGGAGTGTCATCGGAGGCTCTTATGATATCGACAAAACAGTTTTGTGGAGTATCAAATGGGTCAGCGTGCACATCAAAAAGCTATTCCCCGAGCTATGTGTTGGTTGCAATGGGGATTGCAACAGAACAAATCGAAAGCTCTATAAGAATTAGCTGGGGGCCTAATACTGATAAGGAAGATGCGCTTCATAATTTCAAGGCACTATTGGAAATTGCAAAGCAAATAAAGAGTTAGGAAAGAAGGGGCAATATGGATCATAAATTGCATCTAGACTTAGTATATGAGAATAATTTGGATACAGACAAGTTTGCCCGTATGTTTAATAATAAAGCACAAAGCTATAAATTTTACTGGTTTGAAGCAATATTAAACCTAACGAAGACATCAGAAGAAGATCTTTCATTTGAGAATGTAATAGATGAGATGATCTGTGAAGCTTGGCATACAGTGACGCATTATCATCTTCGACTTGGTCCGACAGTTAATGGAAATGCAGCAAATTTTCTGGAACATGCCATTAACACATTAAACAATACTGTGTCAGATTTATCTCAGAATCCGTCAAAAGAAGAATTAAAGCAAGCTATAAGTGAATGTGAAAAGGAATTAAAAAGAGATAAAACTAGATTGACAGACTATGTCCCATATAAACTTTTATATCCATTTTTTGATGTTGAAGGAATGGAAGAGGAACTGTCGTATATTAAGAACGATAAACACAGTAGACTCATTGCATACATGGCAAAGTTATCTGGAGATGAGAATCTTTTCTATACCATTTTGGATGGTGTTGGATTACAAAAGAAAATTCGTATGAATCCTTATTGGAGAAAGTTTTTGCTGCAAAATTTCTCAGTTATTCAGAGAGATGAATGGAGTAAATCGTATAGACGATTTTGTGAAGATGTGTCTTGCAAGAGGTTGGCTGGTTCAGAGACTTGATATTGAAAATCAGCTGGATTTGTATGCTAAGGCGGAGGAAGAGATTGAATTTGAATGAGGCGCAAGCGAAAGGATTTAACTTATGAAAATCACATCAGGCCTCGGCTCCATTGATGACTATCCCCGTTACGTCCGCGCCGGTGCAGACGAGCTGTTCTGCGGTTACGTTCCATTTTCCTGGTCAGAAAAATACGGAACGGTTCTGCCGCTGAATCGGAGAGAGGTCTTAAACTATAATGTACAAATCGGATCGTTCAGTGAACTGGAAATTCTGGCTAATATGGTGCAGAAATATCAGAAGCCGGTGCATTTGACGTTTAATTCACTGTATTACCGGCCGGAGCAGTATGAAGAAATTACGCAGATCATCCAACAGTGCCGCAGCATAGGGTTTGACAGTTATATTCTTGCGGATCCCGCGCTGCTTGTGTACCTGCGAAAAGAAAAGATCGACTGTGAGGTGCATCTGAGTGGGGATTTGGGAACGGTGAATTCTGCGATGACAGAGGTTTTTGCGAAAGAATACCCGAAGAGGATCATTTTCCAGCGCAAAAATACGATCTCGGAAATGCGTGCAGTGATTCGGCATATAACTGCGCAGAAAGAAGCCGCTCGAAAAGAATGGACTTATCCAACGGAGTTCGAGGCATTTGCTTTGAATGAACTGTGCCAGTTCAGTGGTGCTTTCTGCAATTCCCTGCACTGCGATGAAATGGGATATCTTTGCCGGGTTCCTTACTGGAGAAAACCGGTGTCATGTGCCAACAGATGTTTTTCAGAAAACTTTTTGGAAAAGGATATAGCGCCGGACAAGAGAGTTTCAGTTCCGAAAGAGGATTCTGTATTGAAAAATGATCCTGAATTAGAAAGGGATTTGGCATTAGAAAATGATGCTGCATCGGAAACGACGGATCCAATATCAGATGATGGCTATCTCTGCGGCGCAACCGGCTGCGGCCTGTGTACATTAAAACAGCTTTCCGATGCCGGAATCACTCATCTGAAGCTGGTAGGCCGGGGAAATTATACCGATTTTATGGAGCGTGATATCCGAAATCTGCGCCGCACGCTGGAGATTCTGGAGGATTCTTCTACGGAAGAAGAATATATCCGAGCGATGAAAGCAGAGCTTTTTCCAAATGGATGCAGTCACATGTGCTATGCCAGATAAAATATGTCAACTCTTTCTGAAGTAATGCATTTGGGATTGACATATTTTTGTATCAAGGGTTAGTCCTCGAAAGAAAATGTAAGAAAGGCTCTGCGTATGCAGGGTCTTTCTTAATCTAAAGAAATAGTGGAGAACGTAATGAGAAATATTTTTCCAGCACGCTTTAATAATTAACATAGTGATGAATCGTATTCTGCGCCAGATGATACTGCTCCAGCGTCATGGCGATTTTCCCTTTTTTCAGGGAAATCACGCCATCCTCTTTTAGTTTGCTGATCGTTCGTCCCAGCGTTTTTACGGTAATACCGCATTCTTCGTAGAGCTCCTGCCGCGTTTTCTGAATTATGATTTCTTTTTTTCGCTCGATGCCAAGGTGCGCCGCCTGTTTTAGAATGTAGTCGAGCAGCAGGAAGTTTGGCGGATAGAAGAGTCGTGCGCCGCGGTTATAGGAGGAGCGGTACAGCTTGTATGCAATTTTGTGGGCGACCAGCCGCAGAAGCTGAATATCTTTGACAATCCAGTCCTCGAAGTCTTTCCGGGGAAAATAGACAACGGTTGTCTCGGTCAGTGTTTCGATTGTAACCGAAGTCTTTTCCATTCCGGCCAGGATCGTCACTTCTCCGACAAAATCGATCGGTTCGTTCTTTTCGATCATGAAAACATTGCCATTCTGAAATTCATTGATGACGCGGTGCTCTCCTTTGGCGATGATGCCAAACTTTTCCAGTTTATAATCTTTCTGGTGAATAATCGTTCCCGGCGGGTAGACACGGATCGTGTAACGGTTATGCAGTTCTTCCGGCATATGCTCGAAATAGGGGGCAAGTGCCGGAACTTCTTTGATCAGTTCTTCTAGTGTCATATTTTCTCGACTCTCTTTCCTTGGTGCAATCACAAAACCAGTTTTGCGTCTGGCATAGCTCATTTTGCGGTCAGACATCTACTGCGGTGAGTATATCACATTTTTTTTCATGGACGCAATGTCTGACTATGACTTTTTCAAAAAAAGAAAAGAAATCCTAAAAAAGAAGAAAAATTTCCCCGAAAACATCCCATATGTCCTTTTTTTCATACCGCGAATCCGCTAGAATACATCTTGTTCTGCAAGACAGAACAAAAATGAACCATAAAAAGAGCAATGGTGGAGGAGAATGTTATGAAAAAGGAAAAGTATGCGTATTCATCACTGAAAAGCCGTATTCAGGCTGAGTGGAAGATCTATGTTCTGGCATTTGTGTTCATTCTGATCGCAGATTCCATCGGACAGGTCAAGATCCCGCTGGGACCGGGAAACTTTATTTTGTTCCCGATTTTTTATGCATTGATTCTTGGTGTGCTGTCCGGTCCGCAGGTGACTAAAATCGTAAAATCGAAGGAAGTAAAAGCAGCATCAAAACTCGTTATTGTGGCAATCTGTCCGTTTATTGCAAAGCTTGGCATCAATGCGGGAGCCAGCATTGAAACGGTCATTTCTGCTGGTCCTGCACTTCTGTTACAGGAGTTCGGAAACCTTGGAACTATTCTTCTTGCAATGCCGCTGGCACTTCTGCTCGGCTTAAAGCGGGAAGCGATCGGAGCCACTCATTCGATCAACCGTGAAACAAACCTTGCTCTTATCACCGATATGTTCGGACCGGATTCCCCGGAAGCGCGTGGCAGCCTTTCCATTTACGTGGTCGGCGGTATGGTCGGCACCATCTATTTTGGATTTATGGTTTCCGTAATCGCAATGTTGAATATTTTCCATCCGTATGCTCTCGGTATGGCCTCCGGCGTTGGAGCCGGCATCATGATGGCGAGCGCCACCGCTTCACTGACCGAGATTTATCCGACGATGGCGAACCAGATCTCTGCACTTGCCAGCGCCAGTGAAACGATTTCCGGTATCGACGGAATTTACATGGCTATTTTTGTCGGTATTCCGCTCTGCAACTTCCTGTATCGAAAACTGGAACCGACGCTTGGAAAATTTGCAGACAGAAGAGCAGAAAAACGTGCCGCAAAAAAGAAAGGGGAAGCATAAGCGATGAGATATATTGAATGGGGATTCTTATTTTTACTGTCCGGTCTTGGAATCGGACTTGCCAATCTGGTTGGATTTCAGGTAAACTTTCTGGATTCTCTTCCGGGGATTCTGATTCTGCTGGCGATTTCTTGTGTCGGTGTTGTGGTAAGCAAACTGATTCCGCTGAAGCTTCCGATTGTAGCATACGTTTCCATTCTCGGCCTGCTTGCTGCATCTCCAATTTCACCGGCAAGACAGTTTGTGATCGACGCAGTCGGCAAAATTAACTTTACAGCTCCGCTTACCATGGTAGGTGCGTATGCCGGAATTTCCATCGGCGACCAGGTAAAAACCTTCGCAAAACAGGGATGGAAAATGATTCTGATCGGCGTCTTTGTTATGACAGGAACCTTTATCGGTTCCGCTGTGATTGCACAGGTTGTCATGATGCTGACAGGAACGATTTAAACACTACGCAAGAGAAACAGAGCCCGGCTCTTCCCAGACAGAAAATGGGATGAGGCAGGCTCCTGCTGTTATAGAAAAAGAAAGGAAACCAGTTATGGGAAAACTGATCGTAACGAATACCTCTGTGCTTCTGCACGATATGACAATCGCCAGAGGGCAGATCGTCGAAACAGAGAACGGGATCATTTCTGCCATCCGTCCGTATCAGGAAGGAGAAGAAATAACGCTCTCCGGAAATAAGGAAACTGAGCTTCTTGACGGAAGCAGAAAGCTTCTGATGCCCGGTCTTTGCGACAGCCACATGCACACGGGGCAGCAGCTTTTAAAGGGACAGATTCTCGACGCGCTTCCGATGATCTGGACGCGCATTATGCTGCCGTTTGAGAGTACCCTGACGCCGGAAAAGATGGAACTTAGTGCCGAACTTGCGGCATTGGAGATGATCAAATCCGGAACGACGTCGTTTGTGGACGCAGGAAGCTACTTTATGGAGAGCGCAGCAGATGTCTATCTGCAGTCCGGGCTGCGTGGCCTGTTATCTGCATCTACCATGGATGATGCGTCACTGCCGGATGTTATCCGCCATACCGCCGATCAGAATGTGGCGCAGACAGATGCGCTGTATGACGCGTACCATGGAAAAGGGAACTTAAAAGTCGCCTATTCTCTTCGGTCTTTGATCAGCTGTACAGAAGAGCTGATTTTAAAGGCAGCCGGTCATGCGAAAGAGCGTGGCGCCCTGCTGCAGGCGCATATGAACGAATATCCGAACGAGATCAATTTCTTTCTGCAGCGTTTTGGAGTGCGGCCAATCGAGTACCTGGAAAAGCTTGGTGTGCTGGATGAGCGTTTTCTGGCGGCGCACTGCATTCTGCTCTCGGAAAATGAGAAGGATCTGCTGAAGAAGTATGAGGTAAAAACATGCCACTGCCCGTTCAGCAACTGTGGAAAAGGAGTACCGGATACGCCGGCTCTTTTGCAGCGCGGCATCACCGTCGGCCTTGGAACGGATGGCGCGGCGCATGGAGGACTCAGTCTCTGGAATGAGATGAAAATTTTCCGTTCCGTGATGAACGTCGGACGCGGTGTCGGTATCAGCGAGGCGGCAGTCATGCCGGCAGCGAAAATCCTCCGCATGGCGACACAGGGCGGATATGACTATCTGCATGAAAACGGCGGAAGTATCGCTGTTGGAAAAGAGGCGGACTTTATCACGATTTCGCTTCGCCAGCCGCATCTGTATCCGACCGGAAATCTTGTCAATACACTGCTCGAGTGCGTGACAGCAGCGGATGTCTGCGACAATGTAGTACATGGGAAGACTTTGATGAAAGACCGTGCCGTGCAGACTCTTGATGAAGCACGGATTCTTGCTAAGGCAGAGCGGTATTTTGAACAAGCTGAAAAAATTACACCATAAGGAGAATCTATAGTTATGTTAAATCTGATTCTGATGATCCTTCTGAATTTCGTGGTCGGCGGTTGTATCGGCCTGACGGGAATCGCAGGATTTCTGCTTCCGATGTTCTACGCCGGATTTCTGGATATGCCGTCCTACGCGTCCCTGGCACTCAGCTTTGCGGCATTTCTGATTTCCGGCATTCTGGGATCGGTAAATTATTATAAGAGCGGGAACCTTGACCTGAAAACGGCAGGTGTGCTTTCGGCCGGAAGTTTTGTCGGCGCGCTTGCCGGTGTCAAGATCAACCTTCTGATTCCGGCGGACACGATGAAAATAATTCTATATCTCGTTGTTCTGCTCTCCGGAATTTCCATCCTGCTTCGGAAAGACAAGCCGGGAAATACAGAGAAAAAAGCAGTCCAGAGCGTTCCGTTTTTCCTGGTACTTGGTGCTGTAACCGGTGCTGTCTGTGCCGCCTCCGGTGCAGGCGGGCCGGTGCTTGTAATGCCGATTCTGACACTGCTCGGTATTCCGGCGCACACCGCGGTCGGTATTTCCTTGTTTGATTCGATTTTCATCGCCGTACCGTCTGCGGCAGGCTATCTGATCGCGGCCGCCGGAAACAAAGAAGTCTTTTTGCTTTTACCGGTACTTCTGGTCGCACATGGCATCGGTGTCTTTGCCGGAAGCAAAAATGCAACGAAAATCAACCAGACGCTGCTGAAACGGATCGTGGCTGTGGCTTCGATTGCGATCGCGTGCATCAAACTCTTTCTCTGATTGAAAAACTAGAGTGTGTTTGAAAAACCATTTCCGCAGCCTGCACGCCCCAATTTGCGGTATATTTTGCCCTCATTCAGTCGCCGTAGCCCGCTACGCCTCCTTCATTCAGACAAAATCTCCCACAAATTGGAACATGCAGACTACGAAAAGCCTTTTTCAAACACACTCTAGCGCTTTGCACACAAACTTTAGTTAGAAGCGTATCCCAATTGTTCTTATTGACTAAATATTTCCTCAGGGAATACAATATAGAAAAAGTAAAAAGGAGGGATACCATGCAGGCACTTTCAAAGAAAAAAACCGGTGATATCTGTACCATCAAATGGATGTTTGGAATCCCTGATGTTCTGGATTTCCTCCGAAGCCGTAAAATCAAAGAAGGCAGCACCGTACAGGTCATCCAGAGAATAAACGGTGGATTGATCCTTGGCATGGATGGAAAACGGATTGCAATGTGTGATGCAGCTGCAGACCGGATTCAGGTATGAAAGGAAGAAAAATCAAAATGAGCGGAACCTTGGAAGAGGAGCCGCTCATTTTGATTTTCCAAATACCCACAAAAGAATTTTCGTAGATAAGTGTGCAGACTGCGGAAATGATTTTTAATAAATATGCGCCAGGAAGTTTTCAAACTTTTCTTTACATAGAACCGTTGCGAAACAGCCGCCAGATAGAGTAAAATAGAGCAGATCTTAAGAAAAAGGAAGTTGGAATTTTATGACATTATTAGAACAGATACAAAAAGAAAATGCCGCTGCTTTTACGCACGGCGGAAAATTTCATGCGGATGATGTGTTCTCTGCGGCACTGCTTCTGCATTTTAATCCGCAGCTTACCATCCAGCGCGGAAATCGTGTGCCGGAGGATTTTGACGGGATTGTTTTTGATATTGGGAGAGGAGAATACGACCATCACCAGAAAGACAGCCGGATCCGGGAAAACCAGGTTCCGTACGCGGCGTTTGGCCTTTTATGGGAGGCACTTGGCACAGAAATTTTAAGTCCGGAGATGGCCGCGCGGTTTGACGAGAAGTTTGTACAGCCGCTCGATCTCAATGATAATACAGGAGAAAAGAATGAACTCGCCAGTATGATCGGCATGTTCAATCCGGTATGGGATGATAACAGCGGAAGCGATGCTGCTTTCCTGGAAGCGGTGGCAGTGGCCGGACGGATTTTGGAACATAAATGGGAGCGTTTTCGTGCGGATGAGCGGGCGGAGCAGCAGTTTGCAGCTCTTCTTGCCGAACACAGGAAGCGGATCGCAGCGGAGAAAAAGGCAGGAACAATGGATGAAAAGATTCTGATTCTGTCGGAATTTTTTCCATGTCAGAAACAGCTTTCCGCGACTGAAATTGCATTTCTGATATTCCCATCGAATCGCGGCGGTTACTGCGTGCAGCCGGTTCGAAAAGAAAATTCATTCAATTACAAGTATGATTTTCCGGAAACATGGCTTGGCCTGGAAAAAGAAGCACTGCAGGAAGCGACGGGGCTTTCCGATGTGTCTTTCTGCCACAAAGGAGGATTTCTTCTCACCGCAGAAACGCTTGACGATGCCGTCGCTGCCTGTCGCATCAGCCTTGCGGGAATGCCAAAAGCACCGGTTCTGATCCACATCGGTACCGATGCGATTGATGCGGATGACGCGCTTTTGCGGCAGATGCCGGGCATGGAGCATGCAGTTATTCTTCATAAACCGCTGCCGGAGGCCCCGGAACTGAACATCTGTGGCAGTTATGCCGTGTCATCACTTGAAAAAGCAGAATGGAAGATACGCCTGCGGGAATACCTGTCGGACTTGTTAAAAGAAAAGCCGGAGGCTGTCTGTGTCAGCGGTGATCTCTTTGCGGCCTATCCGGTCATGCACCAGCTCCGCAAGAAACATATTCCGGTTCTGACGGTATCAGAGCAGAATGGAAAACGGCTTCTGATCCGCATTCCGTCCGGTTCCTGAGAATTTACAGAGAATCTCTCTCAATTTCACGCGTTAAACAGAAAAATTCCTCAATATGTGATTTGTTTCTTTGCATCTGCTGTTGTCTGTGATACAATATAGAAAATACGTGAAATTTTTGCACAATGAAAATGAATGATATCATTTTTGGTTTATCTTCAAAAAAAGAGGCCAGACTTTACAGGAACGATACATTTTCGTGATTTCATTCGAACGGCCTCAAAAGCAGAAAATGGCAGGCAGAAATCGACAAACAGCAGAGAGGAGAGCAAAACATATATGATTTCAAAGAAAAAATTTGGCACAACGGTAACAGCGTTCGGCGTGGCAGCCGGAATGCTTCTCGGTTCGGCTGCACCGGCGCATGCAGAGGAGACAGCGAAAACGGTGCAGGAAACGCAGAAAGATCAGGCGGATGCACCGGCCACGCAAAGTGAAACGGAAAACGGAAACACAGAAGAAGCCGTTGTTCCGGCTGTAGAAACACAGGAAACCGAGACACCAGCAGAAGAACCGTCCGTACCATCTCAGGATGAAAATGCCGCTTCCACAGAGGAGCCAAAAGTACCGGAAACGCCAGAACCGACAGAGGATCCGACTCCAACGGAGACACCGGAAGACCCGAATCCAGGCGAGATGCCGGAGCCATCTCCAAGTGAAACCCCGGAACCAACTCCAGGCGAAACTCCAGAACCGTCGGTAACGCCATCCCCAAGTGAAACGCCGACTCCAGCCCCGTCCGAAACCCCGGAACCAACAGAAACACCGGTGCCAACCGAGACGCCTGCACCAGCACCGACAGAAACACCGAAAAATGATGAGACACAGGCGGATGACTGGATTCAGACGATTGATTACGGAAAATATATCAGCTCCATGAAAAAAGATCTCCGCGCAGGTTTCGCACAGGTCGACAAAGCGTACGCCTACGCAAAGGTCGATACCAGATTAAACGTCCGCGAAAGCGGTTCCACCAGCGCACGGATCGTGGGAACACTTCCGGCAAAGGCACTCTGCTTTGTGATCGCCGATGCGGATCAGGAGTGGGTTTATATTGAATCGGGCGACGTCCGCGGTTTTGTCCGTACGGATTATCTGCAGCAGGGAAAAGAGGCGCTGGAATATGTAACCGGCACCGGAGAGGATCAGATGAAACTGGCGGATCAGGTGATCGATCCGTCTGAAAATGAAGCCTTTCCCTATAAAAAAGAAACGGTTTATGAAGTAAAAACCTCAACCGGAAACGGTATTATCACATTTGCAAAACAGTTCGTTGGCAGACCATACGTCTGGGGTGGAAACTCCCTGACGGACGGTATTGACTGCTCTCATTTTGTATGGCAGATTCTGACCCGTTGCGGTGCGTACGACGGTGAATATACGACCTCCGGCGGATGGCGCAGCCTTGGAACGGAGGTTGCAAGCCTGGATGAGGCACGCGCAGGCGATGTTATTTGCTATAATGGCCATGTGGCGCTGTATGACGGAGAAGGAAAAATCGTAGAAGCGCTGAATGAAAACGCCGGTATCACCTGCGACCGCCCGGTGGACTGTGACACGATTCTGACGATCCGTCGTTTTGCAGCCGACGATGAAATCGGCGGAACGAACGCAGAAAAGATCTGGAATTACTTCCTGATGCACGGATTTACAAAAGAAGGAGCCGCCGGTATTATGGGAAATATTGCAAACGAGGCATCCACAGACCTCAATCCGACACTGCTTGAGTATGGCTCTACCAGCCGCACAAGCCTGAGCGGAGAGCAGTACACGAACCTTGTTGACGCCGGAATCATTTCCCGTGACGAAGTGATCCGAAGTTCCCGTTTTGGCCTTTACAGTGGCGGAAGATATGGATATGGTCTCTGTGGTTTTACAGATCCAACGATCAAAGAGTATCTGTGCCGATATACCATTGATCTTGGAAAGAGCCTTGGAAGCCTGTCCGGCCAGCTCGACAGTCTGATGGCCTACCTTTCCGACTACAATCCGAATCTGCTGGACAGACTGAAAAATGCCGAAGATGTTGACACCGCAGCAACTGCCTTCATGCGTGAATACGAAAAATGCGCAAACCAGAGCACACAGCAGAAACTGCGTACAACAGCAGCAGAACAGATCTACAATGTTATGGAATCGTATGATTCGCCGGTAGATGTAGAATAAACGAACAGATGATGAAAACGTGTTAAAGAAAGTCCTCCGCAGCAGAAAGATTCTGTGTGGAGGACTTTCTTACAGTAAAATAATTGAATTTATGTATGATTTTTTACTTCCAGCTTTTCAGTTTGTCCGCTTCCGGAGTCTGCAGCAGAATTTCTTTACAGGTCAAAAGAGAAGGACTCACATAATCACAAAATGGAAAAAGCTCTTTTGTATACGGTGTCAGATCCGGGATCATGCAGGAGATGGCGCCAGCTGCACGCGCGGCCTTCAGACCATTGATGCTGTCTTCGGCTACCATGCATGCAGCAATCGGAACTTTCAGAAGAGACGCTGCTTTTAAGAAAATTTCCGGATCCGGCTTGCTGTTGATTACCTCATCCCCGCAGACTGAAGCATCGATATACTGGTCAATGCCAGACTGTTTCCAGTATCCTTCCGCAACGCGCCGTGTTGTGGAAGTGGCAACCGCAACTTTAATCGAATGTTCCTTCAGCCAGGAAAGAAACTCGTGAAGTCCCGGCTTTTCCGGTACACCATTTCGCTGAATATAATCATTCAGATACGCCGAGCGGATCGCGCGTCCCTCATCGTATGTCACCTTTCCGTGAAACCACTCCTCAAACAGCTTTCTGCTCCGTGGAAGCGCGCTGCCGCGCATCTGTGAGAGATGTTCCTCCGTGAGCGTAAAATTCAGCTCCCGGGCAGCTTTTTGCCAGCCCTCTTTCATTACAATCTCGGTGTCAAACAGGATACCATCCATATCGAATAATACTGCCTTTATCATAAATGCGACCTCCCAGGGAGTAAAAGAAAACAGACGGTTTTCGTTTACTCTGTACTCTGATTTTTTTAAAACTACCTTCAGTATACGAAAAATCCTGAAAAAAGACAAGTGCATGAACTTTACAGAATACTACAAATCTTCCTTTTACGAAGCAAAACTTTCTATGAGGACTGCAAATATTACAGATTGCTGGGTAGCAGTAAACTGTAACATTCGGGCATGACTGGATCCATGCATATTACAATCACACTTGACTTCAAGTAAGCTTAAAGTGCTATTCTGATAAAAAAGGACAAATTAGGAGGAATAACAGAATGGAAAAGTCAACGGTTTATTTTACCGACTTTCGATGTCCTGTGGGAACGAGTCAGCTTGACAAGCTGAAAAAACTCTGTATCGCTGCTGGCGTCAAAGACATTGATATGGAAGGTAAATTTGTTGCAATCAAAATGCATTTTGGCGAACTGGGAAACATGGCGTTTCTTCGTCCGAATTATGCGAAAGTGGTTGCAGATCTCTGTAAAGAGCAGGGAGGTCTTCCGTTCCTGACAGACTGCAATACGTTATATCCGGGCAGCAGAAAAAATGCCCTGGAGCACCTTGACTGCGCAAATCTGAACGGATTCAATACCATTACCACAGGATGCCAGATTATCATCGGAGATGGACTGCGAGGAACCGATGAAATTGAGGTTCCGGTTGTCAACGGAGAATACTGCAAAACAGCATTGATTGGCCATGCGATCATGGACGCAGATATTTTTATCAGTCTGAGCCATTTCAAAGGCCATGAAGCAACGGGCTTTGGCGGTGCACTGAAAAATATCGGTATGGGATGCGGAAGCCGCGCCGGAAAGATGCAGCAGCATGCCAGTGGAAAACCGGCGATCAATACGGATGTCTGTCGTGGCTGCCACCGCTGTGCAAAAGAATGCGGAAGCGATGCAATTTCCTATGTGGATAAAAAAGCAGTCATTGACTATGACAAATGCAAAGGATGCGGCCGCTGCATCGGTGCCTGCAGTTTTGATGCGGTTTATAATCCAAACAGCAGTGCAAACGAGCTTCTCGACCGGAAAATGGCTGAGTATGCACAGGCTGTCTGTCATGGACGTCCGTGTTTCCATATCTCTCTGGTACAGGATATCAGCCCGAACTGTGACTGCCATGGGGAGAACGATGCTCCGATCCTGCCGGATATCGGAATGTTTGCAAGCTTCGACCCGGTTGCCATTGACCAGGCGTGTGCCGATGCCTGCCTGAAGGCAACTCCGATCGAAAACAGTCAGCTTGGCGAGCATCTTGCAGAGCCGGGATGGCATTGCCACCACGATCATTTCAAGGATTCCAATCCGAATATTGAATGGCAGGCAACCCTTGACCAGGCAGAGAAAATTGGTCTTGGTACGAGACAGTATGAACTGAAACGTATCAAATAATAATACAAAAAAATGCTTTAGGGCAGATGAACAACAGCGGAAAGCTCCAGCTTCTCGAATGAAAAATCAACGAGAAGCTGGAGCCTTTTAAGGCCAGATTGTATTTTCTTCAGAAATAACAACGGTTTTTTTCATCCATTTGCGTGATCGCCACCGGATCAGATAATTTACACCACGGAACGCCTCATCCATGCCAAAAGCGATCCAGCATCCGAATAATCCGAATCCCATTTTTACACCAAGCAGATAGGAGAAGAATACACTCATCAGCCAGCAGGAGAGAATGGAAACACCCATAGGGAAAACCACATCGCCTGCTCCGCGCAAGGAATTTTCCTCAATGTGATTAAAGCCTCGAAAAATTTCCACGAAAATATCAAAAAACAAAATGGTATGTCCGATCGAAAGGATCGCAGGATCGTCTGTAAAGATCCGCAGCAGCACGGAACCAAAGCAGGCAAGGAGCGTGGATAGGCAGGCATTCAGCAAAATTGTGATTTTTAAATTCTGCAAATTCAGCTGATAAGCCTGTTCGTATTTTCCGGCGCCGGTAAGCCAGCTGATCAGCAACGAGGTCGAAAGACCAAGGGAGAGGCCTAGGACATACACGTAAAAAACAAGTGTGGAAACATAAATTTTGGCGGAAACAGCCTGCACACCGACAAGTGCAATAATGGAGGTTGTCACTACCTGGGATACAGAATAGGAAAGCGTACTGATACCGCCTGGAATTCCGATTTGAAGCACTTTTGGTAAAATCCGGAAACTGCTGCGTATGGACTTATGACGGAAGTCAAGGCCAAGCGGAAGAACCAGGAGCAGCAGAAGCATGGTAAAAGCGGCACAGCCCTCACTGAAGGCATAGGCACAGGCAATCCCTTCTACGCCGTGAAGCGGCAGTTCGACCGGCTGAAAGACGATCAGATAATTTAAAAGGGCATTCAGCGCATTCATTCCAAGGGTAACAAATACCGATATTTTGGGCTTTCCATAGCTTTTAAATATGGCACTGCAGATGGACACGAACGCGGCAAAAAAGGAAACACGAATGCAGATTCTCAGGTAAGAAGAGGCATATGTTAATACCTGGCCGGA
Source organism: Blautia sp. AF17-9LB (assembly GCF_003479185.1). NCBI lineage: Bacteria > Bacillati > Bacillota > Clostridia > Lachnospirales > Lachnospiraceae > Blautia > Blautia sp. AF17-9LB. The sequence goes on along the minus strand of NZ_QUGU01000001.1, from coordinate 142,251 downwards.
TAAATTCATCTGCCGCATCAGGGGCATGGAAAAGAACGAAAGTGTAGCACCAAGGAGAACGCTTAACCCGGCACCTGCAAACAGCGCACAGAAAGCAGCATCGGATGCATTTTTTTCCTTTTTGGCACCAAGATTCTGGCTGATTACGATGGACGCACCGGTACTGATTACGGAATAGAAATTCAGAATCATGCCCATAAACTGTCCGGCGGAACCAACGGCAGCAACTGCTTCATCGGAATAAAAGGACAAAGTAAAAGTATTGACGGTGCTCATCAGATTCATCAAAAACATTTCCAGAAACAGGGGAAGAAAAATCTTTGGGAGAGTCATCGTTCCCTGTGGCGTTTCTACTTTGCCCAGATCTGGATTGTAAAAGGATTTCCACATAAAGTCTGTCGTTACTCCTTTCAGAAAATAGTAACAGAATTGGATTTTAGCAGTTCTGAAGAAACCTGCACGGTAACCGGGTGATCTGCAAAAGAGCGGCGGACATAGAAAATCAGTCGTCCATGGTACAACCGGCGGCAGGAAGAAGCATACTCGGTGCAGTCTGCAGCATTTCCGTTTTCAATTCCAAGAAGGACGCCTCCGTCTGTCGTTACCTGAACCATGGAGGAATCTCCGAAGCAGAAAGCACCATCTCTGTCGGCGGCATAAACTTCGAACTGCAGAAGCGGATTTTCCGGTAAAACAGCGGAATTTTCTTTGGACGGCTTCCAGGGTCGGATCTGCAGGGCACAAGGCATAGAAGTCGTTTTCAGCTCATCCTTTGCTTCAAAAGTACAGGAAGCCCCGCCCTTTTGTGCCGCAAGCTTTCCAGAAGCAAGAACCATCAGCGTGCCCGGCTGAAAGGGAACGATCCAGCGAATCGAATCTTCAGTATAGGAAGCCTCCTTTTTGCCGAGACTGATTCCGTTTAAGAATAATTCCGCTTCGGAAAGGTTTGTGTAGCAGCGGACTTCGATATCTTCTCCATCACAGTAATTCCAGCTTTCGAATAATGGCTGCCAGCTTTCTCTCATGGAGTCTGCCCGCTGTGTGGAAAGATGGCACATCGGTTTGGATGACCAGAAGCTCATCCGCCGGTAAAACCCGGATTTTTCAAAGCCAGCCATCGTAAGAAGCCCGGCTTCAGAAGCTCGAAGCGGCCATCCGTGTGCCTCTCCCATATAATCAATGCCTGTCCAGAGAAACTGTCCGCTGATATATTCGTTTTCGGTTACCGCATGCCAGGCAGCAAGATCATGTCCGTTTTCGCTGCCTAAAAATGGGAGCGAAGGAAAATCACAGTGGCTTTCCTCGTATAAATGTTCTTTATAATTGTATCCGGCAACATCGAGGGCATCCAGAAAACCGATCTTTGCAGAGAGCTCCGGAAAAGCGGCAGCCAGTGTAACCGGGCGCGTAGGATCCACTGCGCGTACTTCGTAAGCAAGCATGGAAGCCAGTGCTTTTAATCGCTCTGCATTCGGCCGATCCGGATTGTATACGCGCTCTGCGGCAGGCTTGTTTGCATCATTGTTTCCGGTCATGGTCTGAAACAGAGGATGGCAGTAAGGATCATTTGGATAATCAATTTCATTTCCAATGCTCCAGAGAATTACACTTGGATGATTTCGGTCGCGCAATACCATAGCAGACAGATCTTCTTTCTGGTACTGAGGAAAGTACTTGTAATATCCCTGATGCTTTGGAGGATAAACATTATGACCGGTAGACCATTTGTTTTTTGGCCCTTCCCACTCATCAAATGCTTCATCCATAACAAGAAAGCCCATTTCATCACATAGATCGTACAGTTCCGGCATATGCGGATTATGGCTCATACGGATGGCATTGCAGCCCATTTCTTTGAGCTTTTCAAGGCGGCGTATCCAGATTTCTTTTGTAACGGCGGCACCGAGTGCACCGGCATCGTGGTGAACGCAGACCCCCTTAATTTTCATGGGGATTTCATTCAGAAAGAATCCATAATCGGCATCAAAACGGAAGGTGCGGATACCTACACGGAACTTGTCTGCAAGAAAGGCGGAGTCATCCTTGGCTTTGTGGAGCCATGTTTCGAGTGTATATAAAGATGGATGTTTCGGAGACCACAGTGTTGGCTGTGCTACCGTTCCTTCAGTCTTTAGTTTTGCGGTTTCTCCAGGAAGAAGAGTGGCTCTCTGCTCGGCGAAAAACACCGTGTTTCCATTTTGATCACGCAGATACTGGACCAGTGAAAAAGAGGTTTCCTGATCTTCCATATTACAGATCTCTGTTGTGATAGAAAGATCCGCTGAGATTTTATCTGCCCTGTTTATGGAAAAGCAGGTGCCATATGGTGTAACGTGAAGAAGATCTGTAACAAGGAGCGTTACCTTTCTTGTGATTCCGGAACCGGTAAACCATCGGGAATCTGAAATCTCTGTCCGGTCTACACGGACGCTGATTTCATTGATACCATCTGTACCAAAAACAGCCTGGGATGTTATGTCATAGAAAAAAGGTGTGTATCCATTGGGATGAAAGCCGTGATAATAACTGTTGAACCAGACCTGGCTTTCTTTGTAGACACCGTCAAACAGCAGCACGATGCGTTTTCCACGATACTTCTCAGGCAGGGAAAAGGTTCCACGATACCATCCGATGCCGCCGGCTGCATATCCGGTGCCGCTGGAATAGGATCTGGAAAATGGCATTGCAACAGACCAGTCATGTGGAAGCTCGACAGCTGTCCAGCCAGTATCATCATAGTCTTTTTTCCAGGCATCCGGCTCTTCGCCATAGTGAAATTTCCAGGAATGATGGAGATAAATTGTTTGGGTATTCATAGATTTATAACCTCCTGTTTTTATCATGATATTTCAATTTTTATACGTTCCTATGGTTTTTATTATAAAGAGTTCATCTGAAAAATCCATGGAAAAGAGAGGGATTTTTTGTAAAATAGCGACTTTAGGATTGACTTTTACGTGCAAAAAGTCTATCCTTGAATTTGAAATGAAAAGGGTTTCAAAAAATTGGAATAGAGTAAGAGTTTCAAGAGGGCGATTTATGAAAAAAGAAAAAAACATTTATACTATTGCAAAAGAAGCAGGCGTTTCGCCGGCGACGGTGTCTCGGGTCATGACGAAAAATGCCCGGGTAAGCGAGGAAAAAAGAAAAAAAGTGGAGGAAATCATACAAAAATATGATTATCGCCCCAATGCGCTAGCACAGGGGCTGACAAATGCAAGAACAAAAATCATTGGCATTCTTGCAGCGGATATGATGAATCCCTTTTATGCACAGCTTGTGGACGAATGCGTAAAGGAAATTGGTGCAAGTGGATATGTTCCCATGATATTTTCATCTCAGAGCAGTTATGAAATGGAAGAACAGTATTTGCAGAAGATGTTTGACCTGCGTGTGGATGCAATTATTTTAATGGGAGGAAAATCAGACCAGCTCGTTACAGATTTGGAATATGTGGATTTGCTTGATCGAATCACAGACACTACACCGATTATTACAACTGGAAAAATAGAAGGATCTCTTTGTTATCAGGTATGCATTGATGAAATGGCGAGTGTAGACCTTGCCATGGAGCATCTTTTTTCGCTTGGCCATCGGCATATTGCACTGATCGGCGGGAAAAATCACATCCGGTCAACATATGATAAACGAATGCGGTATCGTATGCTGCTTCGTAAAAATGGAATCACATACAGAGAACGCTATGTAACGGATTCGGATTACAACATCGAAGGGGGGTACCAGTGTATGGAAAAGCTCTTTCAGGAAAATCGTACGATGCCGACTGCCGTAATTGCAATCAATGATTTCAGCGCAATCGGAATTCTTCGGTGTATTGAGGAACATCATTTGTCTGTTCCGCAGGATATATCGCTTGTCAGCTTTGACGGAACCTTTCTGTCAGATATTGTTAACCCGAAGCTTACCAGCGTTTGCTATGATTATGCTTCTTTTGGAAAAATGCTGGCTGCGTCTGCGGTAAAACTTCTTTCAGGAGAAGAGATTCCGAAAATTCAGCAATGTGTGTCGCGTTTAATCGTACGCGAATCCACGATATTGCAATAATATCACATTATCGATTCAGAAGCATGTAATTTCATATAGCCAGATAATTCTTCTCTTTGATTTTAAAAGACCATCAGAGAGAAGAATTTTTTTGCACTAATTTTGGAATGTTTGCAGACATGGTGATATTGATCCTGGAACAGATTTTGGCTTTTGTAAGAGAGATACCGACAGATCAAAATGGCGGTAAATAGCGCGTTTTCAGAAAGAAAAAAAGTGGATATACATAGAGGAATAAAGGGGTGATTTGTCAAATTGTCAACTAATTCAGATGGCTTTAAAAAAAAGAAAGCAAATTATACAAAAAACAAGTTGACAAATCAAAGCGGAAGGAGTATAGTACGAAATATGAAAAGGGTTTCACGAAAGTGCCAATTAAAAAGATATGTGATTTGGAAAGATGTATAAGTTAAGTGCTTTTTAGATGGAATTATCGTTATAATATACAGGAAAAGCAGTAAAAACAAAGATACATTCATCATGATCACTTTTATTTTTGGAAAAACGTGAAAACGGTTTCATATAAAGGCTGCAAATTATGTGCAGACAAATTTTCACAAACTGCAAAATAGGAGGAACGCAACGTGAAAGGAAAAAGGAACCAAACGACAGCAGCTCTTCCGGCTGTCCCCAGTAAAAAGAATCGAGCATGGAAGACTTTTCGCAACAACAAAACACTTCTTCTGATGTGTTTGCCAGCAGTCATCTTTTTTATCGTGTTTAACTATTGCCCATTGCCGGGCGTATGGATTGCATTCACGAGTTACAATTTTCGGGATGGTATTTTTGGAAGCCCTTTTGTAGGATTATCAAACTTTGAATTTTTGATTTCTTCCGGTGAATTGTGGACTTTAACGAAAAATACAATTTTATACAATCTGGTTTTTATTCTTCTTGGAAATGTTTTTCAGATCGTAATTGCTCTTATGCTGAATGAAATCAGAAGTAAATTTTTTAAAAAGGTATCACAGACAATCATGTTCCTTCCGTATTTTATTTCTGCTGTACTGATTGGGGCGATCGCATTTAATATTCTGAATTATGACACGGGTGCATTAAATGCACTTCTTCGTGAAACGGGTGCTGACCCAATACAGATTTACAGCAAAGCTGGTTTATGGCCCTTCATCATTATTTTCTGTAACATGTGGCAGCAAACAGGTTATGGTTCTGTTGTTTATTTCGCGGCAATCTGCGGTATTGATTCCAGTATGGTAGAAGCAGCAGAGGTAGATGGCGCTACCAGCTGGCAGAGAATTCGTTACATCATTCTTCCTTCCCTGAAAGGAACCTTTATCATTCTGCTTCTGTTTGCGCTTGGCGGAATCATGAAAGGAAACTTTGGTTTGTTCTGGAACCTGACAGGTGGTGCGAATTCACAGTTGTTCCCGACAACTGATATCATTGAAACCTTTGTATACCGTACAATGACGACACAGAATAACTTTGCAACATCTTCTGCCGTAGGTTTGTATCAGTCTATTTTTGGATTTGTTCTGGTTATGTTCAGCAACTGGGTGGTAAAACGACTTGATCCGGACTATGCACTGTTTTAGGAGGAGAAGAAAATGAAAAATCGTAATAAAATCAAACTGGATCCAGGGACGCGAGCTTTACGAATTATCTCCTACGTATTTGTGAGTATTTGGGCGCTCATCTGCTTACTTCCATTTATCCTGGTTATTTCTGCATCTTTCAGTACCGAGAGTATTGTAGCGAAAGAGGGATTTGGGCTTTTACCCAAAGGGTTTACTCTGAGTGCATATGAACTGGTATTTCGTTCACCTAAAATGATTCTTGGCTCATACGGAGTTACCATTGCACTGACGGTATGCGGAACAGTTGTTGGTCTGTTTATCATTGCGATGACCGGTTATGCATTACAAAGAAAGGACTTTCCGTTTCGAAATGCATTGTCATTTTTTATTTACTTTACAACACTGTTTTCCGCCGGTATGGCACCAACCTATATCTGGGTTTCCAGGTACCTGAAATTAAACGGAAGTTATATGGCAGTATTTTTACAGCTGTTAATGTCTCCGTGGCTGATCATTCTGATGAAGAATTTTGCAAAATCGGTACCATATGAAATTACAGAATCCGGAAAAATTGACGGAGCGGGAGACTTTAAAATTTTCGTATCACTGATTTTCCCGATGTTAAAGCCGGCACTTGCAACGGTAGGACTTTTTCTGGCACTGGGATACTGGAATGAATGGTATCTTTCTTCTCTGTATCTGAACAGTTCTGTAACCTATAAACCATTACAGTACTACTTATATCAGATCATCAATACAGCAAATGCACTGAAAAACTCTGTAGCAGGTGCAAATGTCAGTGTGGCAGACCTTCCATCTAACACATTGAAAATGGCAACAGCAGTTGTTGCAACCGGACCGATCATCTTTCTGTATCCGTTTGTACAGAAATACTTTATCTCTGGTATTACAGTAGGCGCGGTCAAAGGCTGACCATGGAAAAAGTATGATGTGAGATTCCCCTGTGTTTTGATGGGGATTCACATAAAATTCCGAAAAAGCAGGAAAAGAAGGAGGACGCTATGAGAAAACGCGTAACAGGTAAAAAGGCAGTAGCACTGGTAATGGCTTCCCTGATGATTGCAAGTATGGCAGGATGCGGAAGCAGTGGGTCCGAAAGCAGCGGATCCGGCAACACAAGCGTAAAGGAAGATGGAAGTATTGATACTTCCAAGCATGAAGTAATTAACATGCTGGTGCTGGGAAACAAACCGACCAATGGCAGACTGGAAGCCATGCTGGACAAACTGAATCCGATTTTGACGGAAAAAGTAAATGCAGAACTCGAGTTTACGTACATAGAATGGACAGACTGGCAGACACAGTATAATCTGAAGCTGTTGAGTGGAGACAGCAGTCTGGATTTGATTTGTACGGCAACGGACTGGCTGTACGGATGGGAAAATACAAAGAAGGGCGCATTTCTTCCACTTTCCGAGGATATGCTGAAAACATATGCGCCAAAGACCTGGGAACAGGTATCCGCAGACGGAGACTGGGATATCTGCAAATATAACGATGAAATTTATTTCATACCGGAAGATCACTATACACAGTATACGAACCATGGTATGTTCTATCGTGGAGACTGGGCAAAAGAAGCAGGTCTGGAAAATGGAAAAATTACAAAATTTGAAGATCTGACGACGTATTTCCAGTATATTAAAGATAATAAGGAAGATGTTATTCCGTGGGATATCGCTGGCAAAAACCAGACGGGAGGTATTCTTGGCGGCTATATTACTTCGAAAAAGGAATATACGGCATTCAATTGCGCCAGTGTTGGTATTTACACAGACTTCTGGGGTGTTATGCAGGACGATCCGACAACCGTTATGTCTCCGTATGTAGAGGATGACAGCCTTTATGATGCGGCAGAGCTGATGAAAGAATGGAATGACATGGGTGTATGGAGAAAAGATGTCCTGAACTTTGACGGAGACACCAGAGAAGAGTTTTATGCCGGAACAACCGGTGCGGATCAGCATCATGCCCAGACCTATTATTCTACGATTGTTCCGAATATGGAGAAGAAACAGCCGGGTTCCGATCCGCAGTTCTATTACTGGGGCGAAGAAAATCAGAACGTACAGCATCCGCTGAAAGAGCATGGTGCATGTGCTATCAGTGCAAACTCCACACATCCGGAACGCGCCCTGATGGTATATGATCTGTTAAGAAATGATGAAGAGTGCTATCGTCTGTTAAACTATGGTATTGAAGGTGAGGATTATATTGTAACAGAAGATGGCAAGCTGGGCAGACCAGATGGATTTGATTCCAGTACAGATGCCCTGGATTCCAATTTCTGGATGGGACGTAATGATGATCTGGAACTGCAGGATGAAAGCTGGTGGGATGGAACCGATGATCTGATCAGTTCGCTGGATAAAATCGGTTATGATTATCCATTTGAAAACCTGATTGTTGATACAACTGCAATTGAGGCAAAGCAGGCAGCACTGGCTAATGTTCTCGCAAAATATATCCCGCAGCTGGCATATGGTCAGGTAGATGATCCGAAGGCAACTGTCGATCAGATGAGAGAAGAACTGAAAGCGGCCGGTTATGACGATGTAAAGGCAGCAATTCAGAAAGATTTAGATGCTTTTGTAGAGGAAAATGGAACACCGGATTTCACAAGAGGTGAATAAAAAAGGTGTTCACTTGACCGTAGAACAAGAAAGGTTAGCGACAAAACCTGGCAGATAATTCTGTGATTTCATGATAAGCAAGATAAGGGAGATACCGGAAAAGACATGATGCCTCTGGTGTCTCCCTTTTGCGAGTCAAATGTTTCCGTTCCGGTCACGGGAAATTTGGCAGACATATTATTTTTAACATAAAAAAGATGGAAATTTCAGAAACAGGAGGAACTATGAAGACGTTTGAAGTAAAAGAAGATTTTTATCTGGACGGAAAGAAAGTAAAAATCATTTCCGGAGGTATGCATTATTTTCGTACTGTGCCGGAATACTGGCGCGACCGACTGGAAAAATTAAAAGCTCTGGGCTGCAATACGGTGGAAACGTATATTCCATGGAATCTTCACGAAAAAGAGAAAGGAAAGTTTGATTTTTCCGGAATTCTGGATATTACCAGATTTGTAAAACTGGCCCAGGAGCTTGGTTTGATGGTGATTCTCCGGCCATCTCCCTATATTTGTGCAGAATGGGAGTTTGGCGGATTGCCATACTGGCTGCTGAAGGAAGACGGCATGCGCCTTCGCTGTTTCTATCCGCCATTTCTACAACATGTGAAAGAATATTATGAAAAATTATTTGAAGTGATCGCACCGCTTCAGATTACACGGGGCGGTTCTGTTATTCTGATGCAGGTGGAAAATGAATATGGATATTTCGGAGATGACAAATCGTATCTGGATTACATGAAACAGCTGATGATTGACTGCGGCTGTGAAGTGCCGATGGTTACATCGGATGGTCCTTGGGGAGATGCTTTTGACTGCGGAAAAGTGGAAGGTGTTTTACAGACCGGAAATTTTGGTTCCAAAGGAAAAGAGCAGTTTGCCGTCATGAAAAAGAAAATCGGCGATAAACCGCTGATGTGTATGGAATTCTGGGTTGGATGGTTTGATAACTGGGGTGTAGAAACGCATCAGACCGGTGATTTAGAAGAACATGCAAAAGATCTGGACGAAATTCTTTCCGAGGGCCATGTGAATATCTACATGTTTGAAGGTGGAACCAATTTTGGTTTTACGAATGGATCCAATTACTATGATGAGCTGACACCGGATGTTACTTCTTATGATTATGATGCACTGCTGACGGAAGACGGTCAGATTACGGCGAAGTATACGGCATTCCAGAATGTAATCCGGAAATATACCGAAATTCCGGAAGTAAAACTTAGTACAGAAATTCGCAGAAAATCATATGGAAAACTTCGTGTCAAAAGAAGCACATCTTTATTCGGAAACAAAGACCGGATTAGTAAAGCGATGGAGAGTGTATACCCGGTGTCAATGGAAAAACTGGATCAGGGATACGGATATATTTTATACGAAAGCCAGTTGAAAGATGAAGGGCCATTGGAAACACTGCGGCTGTGGGGAGCTAACGACAGAGCTAACATTTTTGTGGATGAAATCCCAACTGTTACACTGTATGACAGAGAACTTCTTGATGAAATAAAATGGGAGGAGAATAAACCGGAAGGACAGAAACTTTCTATTTTGATGGAAAATATGGGAAGAGTAAATTTCGGTCCGAATCTCGAAAGACAGAGAAAAGGGATTGATGGAAGCGTACAGGTTAATGGTCATAATCACTATTATTGGAAAGAATATACGCTTCCGATGGAACATCTGGAACATCTTGATTTTACAATTCCATCCGTTCCTGGTACACCGGGATTTTATGAATTTAGCTTCGAAGCAGATGAGACGGGAGATACCTTCCTTGATTTTACCGGATGGGGAAAAGGTTGCATTCTTGTAAATGGATTTAATATTGGAAGATTCTGGGAAATTGGGCCACAGAAACGATTATATATTCCGGGTCCGCTTTTAAAAAAAGGAACGAATACGATTCTGATTTTTGAAACAGAAGGAAAAGTGCCGGGAATCATTACACTCTGCGATGAACCGGATCTTGGCTAAAAGAATGAAGGAAAACATTTATTATCAGTATGACAGCAGTCAACTACCGGAAATTAGCCTGGCAGATACGGCGGTGATTGAACCGCCGTATATTCATAAAAGAAGAATGCCGTTGGAATACATTATTTATCTGGTGCGTCAGGGTGAGATGTTTCTTTTGGAGGATGGTGTACGGTATCATTTAACACCGGGGGATTTTTTAATTCTGGATCCGGATAAAATACATGTGGGGGAAAGAGCAACACATTGTGAATACCATTATATTCATTTCCATCAGAAATCCATAAAAAAAAACAAGATGACAAATGAGCAGACAACTGAGATAATTTTAAGAAAGAGAACGCAGTCCATGCAAAGTGATTCCTGTACCCTTTCCGGACAGGAACGCGTCAGTCTTTCGCTTCTTGCGTTGCCCAAATATATGCATCTTTCCGACACTTCTTCTTATTCTGAAATTCTGCAGAAAATCAATGATGGAATTACCTGTCAGAAAAATCGTATGGAAGGTTATTACAATTTGTGTGCCTGTCAGATTTTGGAGATGATGATTTTGGTTTCCAGACAGTTTGTAACATCGCTTGCCCAGGAAAAAACCGGAGTGGTCGGAAGCTACCGGAAAATATATGATCTTTTGGATTATCTGAATAACTGCTATCGCGAGCCAATTTCCGGAGTATTGATTGAAGAGCAGCTTGGTGGAAACTTTGATTATCTAAATCGGATTTTTCGTCAGACAACAGGAAAAACGATTTTTCAGTACCTGACGGAAGTCAGAATTTCCCATGCCAAGGAGCTTCTTGGTACAACTTCGCTTAAAATTTCGCAGGTCAGCGAAAAAGTCGGATTTTCCGATGAAAGTTATTTCAGTAAAGTCTTTAAAAAAATGACTGGAATGACACCTATGAACTATATGAAAAGCAGATAAGGAGAACAAAATATGGCAGGCTATTTATTTGTACATTTTACCGGAGAACAAAAGGATGGAGAACAGATTTATTTTTCCATCAGCAGGGATGGACTTCACTGGGAGGATCTGAATGACGGACAGCCAGTCTTATATTCTCATCTTGGAATGCAAGGTGTTCGCGATCCGTTTCTGCTGCGTGATCCAAAGCAGAAGAAATTTTATCTGATAGCAACCGATTTACGGATCGAAGCAGGAGAAGGCTGGGATACGGCACAATATCGCGGAAGCCGTGATCTGATTGTCTGGGAATCGAAGGATCTGGTTCACTGGAGTGCGGAGCGTGCCAGTACCATAGGTGTTCCGGGAGCCGGATGCGTCTGGGCACCGGAAGGAATCTATGACTCAAAAAGAGAGCAGTTTCTGGTTTTCTGGGCATCTATGGTAAAACTTTCCGGTGATACGGAAGCCAAACAGCGGATCTATGCATCCTGGACATCTGATTTTCAAAGTTTTTCCGAGCCATTTATTTACATGGAGCGGAAAGAACATGTGATTGATACAACGATGGTAGAATCAGAAGGTGTATACTATCGGATTTCCAAGGATGAGACGAATAAATGTCTGCTGTTGGAGTCCTGTGACTCCCTGACGGGCAATTTTCAGGAGATCCCATCAGAAACACTTTCTTCGCTGTTTGGCGTAGAAGGACCGGAATGTTATCTGCTACCGGATCAGAAGACATGGTGTCTGATTGCGGATCAGTTTGCGGAGGGAAAAGGATATCTTCCTCTTTTAACGGATGATCTTTCTTCGGGAAAATTCCGTATTTTAAAGGAAAAGGAATATGCTCTTGGAAAAACAAAAAAACGCCACGGTGGCGTTCTTGCAGTTACTGACGAGGAGCTTGCCTTGCTGGAACGATTTTTTGATCACAAAAAGCCGGTCGTAGAAGGGCTCTTTGCAGATCCGGATCTTGCCTGTTTTGACGGAACGTATTACCTGTATCCGACAACGGATGGCTTTACCGACTGGTCCGGTACGAAATTTTCTGTTTTTGCATCGAAGGATCTGAGAAAATTTCAGAAGGCTGCTGATATTTTCGACATGGCAGATGGAGATGTTCCGTGGGCGGTAGGAAGTGCCTGGGCGCCGTGCATTGCAGAAAAAGATGGAAAGTATTACTACTATTTCTGTGGAAAGCGTGTTGATGGCAAATCCTGCATTGGAGCAGCAGTATCTGATTATCCGGAGGGAACGTTTGTGCCTGCAGCAGAACCCATGATCACCATGGAAATGATGGAAACGTATCAGATCCAGATGAGTCAGACGATTGATCCGTCGATCTATCAGGAAAACGGCGAAACATATCTCCTGTTTGGAAATGGTTATGCGGCCATTGCAAAACTGACACCGGATATGATGCATATTGTTCCGGAGACGATGAAAAATCTGGAAGGACTGTACGATTTCCGTGAGGCGGTTACGGTTCTGAAGCGGGATGAAATTTACCATTTTACCTGGTCCTGTGATGATACAGGAAGTGAAAATTATCATGTAAACTATGGAACGTCCGATTCCCTGTACGGACCGGTTCGGTTTGAAAAGACGATTCTTCAGAAAGATGTGCAAAAAGGTGTTCTTGGAACGGGTCATCACAGCATCTGTAAGGTGCCTGGAAAAGATGCATACTGGATTGCTTACCATCGTTTTGGCACACCGCTTGCGCAGTATCCGGAGGGAAAGGGATTCCACCGGGAAACCTGCGTGGCCCCGCTGGAGTTTGACGAAGCCGGAAAAATGATGGAAGTGATTGTCTAGGTTTACGGAGAAAAAATATATGAACGGAAGAACAGAACAAGAATTGCAGCAGTATCTTTTCTAATATGAAACAGAGCTTTCAAGAGAAGCCGAAACGCTTTCTCTTTTGGATTTCCCTGTTTTGACAGAGGAGCTTTTTTCTCTGTTTGAAAAGACGGGGAACCGGCTGCGGTATGAAGAAGCTTACTTTGGACGCCGGAAATACCTCGTTGCTTTTGCGTTCAATGCATTGTTTGCAAAAGAGAGGGACATTTCTATGGATCTTTCCGGCCTGGAATGGGTTCTGGAGCAGATTTGTGCGGAAACTTGCTGGGCGCTGCCGGCACATGTGAACCGGAAAAAGGATGAAAAGTGGAAGATTACATTGGATCTTTTTGCGTGCGAGACTGCACAGTCACTTCTGGAAATTGCGTTTCTACTTCGAAACGATCTGCGGCCGGAGTTACTGTGTCGGATCTGGAAGGAAAGCAGCAGGAGAGTGTTGCAGCCGTTTCTTATACAGGAAAACGGTGCATTCTGGTGGGAAACGAGTAAAAGTAACTGGAATGCTGTTTGCTGTGGATCCGTAGGAGCAGCCGCCTGCTATGCATCTGAGCTTTTTCCTGTTCTTTTTCCGAATGCGGAAAGCATCGAGAGTATCAATCAAAACTGTGAACAGATCTTGACGCGCGTGACCCGGGATCTTTCCTGCTTTCTTGCGAGCTTCGGCGAGGACGGCGCCTGCATGGAAGGTCTTGGCTATTGGGAATATGGAATGAGTTATTTTTCCATGTTCGCGGAACTTCTGAAAGAAAAAACGGGCGGGAAAACTGACTTGCTGGATGGAAAAAAGCAGCGGAAAATCATGGAATTTCAGCAGAAATGCTATTTCCCGGGCGGAAATACGTTAAGCTTTTCTGACGGAGACAGCAAAAGCCGTTACCGGATGGGACTTACCTGCCATTTTGCAATGCTGGATCCAAATGTTAAAATCCCGCCGCTGGTACGGGCAATGCATTTTGGGGAAGATCCGTGTTATCGCTGGAATGCCGCATATAGGGACTGGATCTGGACGAAGCAATATCTGAATGTGTTAAAAAGCAGGTCGGACGGTTCCGAGAATGCTGCAGAGGAACGGGTATGTTCCGGCACGTTTACTTATCTGGCGGATGCCGAATGGGCAATTGCAACTGGAAAGCATCAGACCGCATTCGCAATCAAAGGTGGAAACAACGGGGAGCCGCACAATCATAACGATGTCGGCAGCTTTCTGTATTTTATCGGGGAAGAAGAAATTATCAGTGATCTTGGAGCCGGAGAATACACGAAAGCATATTTTGGCCCCGAACGATATTCCGTACTCTGCTGTAGTTCACGTGGCCATAGCGTTCCGATTTTGGATGGAAAGGAACAGTGCAAAGGGGAAACATATCGTGCCGATGCAGTGAATTACTCCGAGACAGGAGAAATTTCGATTTCCTTTGCTGGGGCATATGAGAAAGAAAGCAGGAAAAAACTGATACGGACTGCTGTTTTTTGCAGGGAAACCGGTGAACTTCAGATCAAAGATTGCCTGAAGACCGCTCCTTTGGATAATGGCTTCACGGAAAATCTTGTCACACGGCAGAACGTAAGTCGGGAAAAAGACCGGATTCGAATCGGTGACAGGGGAACTCTGAAAATAGATGGTGTTTCTCCGGAAAAGATTCAAATTATTCCATGCATTCATAGAGATCATCAAGGAAAAATGGAAACTGTGTTTCTGATTCAATGGGAAGCTGACGGAAAAGAAAATATCTGGCGAAGCCGATTTGTACTTTGCCCGGAATAATACAAAAGCTCCTGACGTTGTTAGAAGGAAGATATTCAGTGAGGCTGCATTGCGGTACGAAAACAGAGCAAAAGACTGTGCAAATGAATTTATGATTTGCACAGTCTTTTGCTTTATACGTTGCTGATCATCGAAAGAAATGTCTTATGAATCCTCATATCCGGGTCGAGTTCTGGATGGAAGGAGAAGGCCATCTGGTTTTTATATTTTACACCGACAATCCGCTCTTCCACAACCGCGAGCACTTCCACGCCGTTCCCCACAGATGCAATATACGGCGCACGGATAAACGTCATCGGCACTGTTCCGATGCCCGCAACCGGTGCTTCTGTGTGGAAGCTGCCTAACTGGCGGCCGTAGGCATTCCGCCTGATGCACATCGGAATCGTGCCGAAATACTGTTCCGGCTGTCCCTTGATCTGTCCGTCGATCGTTTCGGCCAGAAGAATCGCACCGGCGCAGGTTGCGAGGACCGGCATGCCGTTTTCAATCTGGCTTTTCATGATATCGAACATGCCAAGCTCTTTTAAAAGCTTTCCCTGAACGGTACTCTCGCCGCCCGGTAGTACAAGTGCATCGTAAGGCTCGGCAAGATCGCGGGCCTGACGCAGTTCGATGCATTCGGCGCCAAGCTGCTCTAATACTTTTTCAT
The DNA here is from genome assembly GCF_003479185.1 of Blautia sp. AF17-9LB. Classification (NCBI taxonomy): domain Bacteria; kingdom Bacillati; phylum Bacillota; class Clostridia; order Lachnospirales; family Lachnospiraceae; genus Blautia; species Blautia sp. AF17-9LB. Next base: position 126,837 of record NZ_QUGU01000001.1, on the reverse strand, counting down.
GTTCTGCAAACGCACCCTGCAGTGCAAGCACTCCAATTTTCATTATTTTCCTCTTTCTGCCATCAGTAAGGCGATTTCCTGCTCGTTGATGCCGACCATAGCCTCGCCGAGATCAGCGGAGAGTTCTGCGATCAGTTTCGCATCGGTGTAGTTGGTAACGGCTTTTACGATGGAAGCCGCACGTTTTGCCGGGTTGCCGGATTTGAAGATACCGGAACCAACAAAAACACCCTCTGCTCCAAGCTGCATCATCAGCGCTGCATCGGCAGGAGTTGCCACACCGCCGGCTGCAAAGTTGACAACCGGGAGACGGCCGTTATCATGAACATACTGAACAAGATCGTACGGAACCTGCAGGACCTTGGCTGCCTCAAACAGCTCATCCTCACGCATTGAGGTCAGTTTCTGAATTTCGCTGTTCATTTTTCTCATATGGCGGACCGCCTGTACGATATCGCCGGTTCCCGGCTCACCTTTGGTACGGATCATAGACGCTCCCTCGTTGATCCGGCGGAGTGCCTCGCCGAGATCTTTTGCACCGCAGACAAACGGTACTTTGAAATTTCGTTTGTTAATATGGTAGACATCATCCGCCGGGGAGAGAACCTCACTCTCGTCGATGTAGTCGATTTCGATGGCTTCAAGAACCTGTGCCTCTACAAAGTGGCCGATGCGGCATTTTGCCATAACCGGAATGGAAACGGCTTCCTGAATGCCGCTGATCATCTTCGGATCACTCATACGGGAAACGCCGCCGGCTGCACGGATGTCTGCAGGAATCCGCTCCAGTGCCATAACGGCACAGGCACCAGCTTCCTCGGCAATATGCGCCTGCTCCGGAGTGGTAACGTCCATGATCACGCCACCCTTTAACATCTGTGCCAGTTCTTTGTTCAGTTTGTATCTCTCATTTGCTGCTGTCATAATAAGTTCCTCCGTGTCTGAAAAATTTTAGTTTCTGTTTTGGCTTTACTTTTGCTCTGCCTCACAGTATACTGGTAAAGTGACTATAAAAAAATTGCCAAAACAAATATATTCAGTAAGGTCAGATGAGAGGAGAGCGGTCGGATGCTGACGTATAATTTTTCCAATATAGGGTCAGATTCCCTGTATGAATATTTATATAAATGTATCAAAAATGACATATTGCTGGGAAATATCCGCCCTGGAGAGAAGCTGCCGTCGAAACGGACGTTCGCGAAAAATCTGGGTATCAGCGTCATTACCGTCGAGAATGCCTATGCGCAGCTTGTTGCGGAAGGCTATCTGTATTCCATGCCAAAGCGCGGATTCTATGCGGCTGATCTGGAAATTGAGGATTCCATGCGGGATGCGGTGCCAAAAGAGATCCTGCAGGTAGCAAACGGGGAGACTTCCTATTTTGCGGATTTTTCCAGTAACCAGACGGACAGCGAGATTTTTCCGTTTACAATCTGGACGCGGACGGTGCGTGCTGTCCTGAATGACAACCGGATCCAGCTCATGATCAATTCCCCGTGCGCCGGGATTTTAAAGCTGCGCAGTGCGATTGCAAAATATCTGCGAGAGTTTCGTGGAATGCAGGTGCTGCCGGAGCAGATTATTGTCGGCGCAGGAACGGAGTATCTGCATAACCTTCTGATTCAGCTTCTCGGAAACGATCTTGTTTATGGAGTAGAGGATCCCGGGTATCACAAAATTGCGCGGATTTATGAGAGCATGAAGGTACGGTACGAGCCAGTGCCGCTCGATCAGAACGGTGTTTCGGTGCAGGAGCTGGAAAAAAGATCGGTTGATATTATTCATACATCCCCGTCCCATCACTTTCCAACCGGGACAGTCATGCCGGTCAGCCGCCGTTATGAACTGCTCGGCTGGGCGGCAAAATCGGATCATCACTATATCATTGAGGACGATTACGACAGTGAGCTGCGTCTCGGCGGAAAGCCGTTTCCAACGCTGCAGAGCATCGATGTATCGGACAAGGTCATCTATATGAATACGTTTACGAAAACACTTGCCTCCACGGTACGGATCAGCTATATGGTGCTGCCGCAGACACTGGCAGAGAAATTTTACCGCGAGCTGTCGTTTTATTCCTGCACCGTTTCCAACTTTGAGCAGTACACACTGGCAGAGTTTATTGAGAACGGCAGTTTCGAAAAACATATCAACCGGCTGCGGAACTATTATCAGAACAAACGAGATCTGATTTTACGGGCGCTTGAAAAGAAGCCGCTCGGTGATTATGTGACCATCGAGGAAGAAGAAGCCGGCGTTCATTTTCTGATGCATCTTCGCACGGATTTGAAAGAAGAGTCGATTGTCACGCAGGCGAAATCCCGTGGTGTGAAATTAAAGCCGCTCTCCGGCTATTACGCGGATGCGGCGGAGGCAATAAAGCAGGAAAATACGTATGTCATGAACTATTCCTCTATCGATCCGGCTGCAATGGAGCGGGCGGCGGGAGTGCTGCTTCATATTCTGCGGGCGCATACGACGGAAAACACATTTGAGGCAGAGATGAAAAAGAGCCAGGAATAATCATAAATTGATCCACAGAAATAACTGCAGGGAATGAGCTTCTCTGATGCCCAGCAGTTTCTATTACAAACTCATAAAGGAGAAAAGCATATGACGAATCGTGAAATGATGGAGATTGCCATGAGGCAGTCTGCGGAAGATATGGGGTGCCGTGTGGAAGATCTCAAGGCGGACAAAAATGTTGTTGTTCCCATAAATTTAGGAAAGAAGGCCCGCAAATATTTGAAAGAGCCTATTACCTGCAATCTGGTTTCCTATGGAAGTAATATCATGGCGGCTTCCATACCGGAGACTATGGATCTGGTATCTGCGTATGTAGACAAATTCGAATTTTACCACTGTTTTGAGACACCAAACATGCATTGGCTGAATGAACGTTTAACTGAAAAAGGGCACAAAATATGTTTCATGGCAGAATACTATCTGCCGGACATCAGCCGGATACCGACTCTTTCCTGCGCCTATGAGACACGAGTATTGACACAGGAAGATTTTGCGGATTTGTATCGACCGGAATGGAGCAATGCGCTTTGCGAAGATCGGAAGAATCTGGATGTACTTGGCGTCGGCGCATATGATGGAAGTACGCTGGTGGGACTTGCCGCCTGTTCTGCCGATTGCGACGATATGTGGCAGATCGGTGTGGATGTCTTGCCGGAATACAGACGACAGGGGATTGCCTCTGCACTGACAAGCAGACTTACAAAAGAGATCATAAACAGGGAAAAAGTACCTTTTTACTGTACCGCCTGGTCTAATGTCAGATCTGTAAGAAACGCTGTTAAAAGCGGTTTTATACCAGCATGGGTAGAAATGACTGCAAAACCGGCAAATATTGTTGATGAGATGAATTTATGAAGGAACCTTTCCTGTCGATTCCCGCTGAATCAGCTGTGCATGCAACAAATACGTACTGATTGGGATGTGATTGAGAAGACTTGACAATGCAAAAAATCCACTTTTTCCGAGCTCCAGCCGATCTTGTCTGATGGTTGTAAGGGGCGGTGACGTACAAGCAGCAATCGGCAGATCATCAAATCCGATAATGCTGATATCATCAGGAATCTGGAATCCCAGCTGCTGACATTGCGTGAGCGTTGCACTAGCAAGGGTATCCTGGTTGCAAATAATAGCAGTGATTCCGTTTTCCAGAAAACGGGGAAGATGCTTTTCCATACATTCTGACAGATAATAAGAACAGCCGATCGCAGCAGGAGAAGTCTTCAGTCCATGCTGGTGCATGGAACGGAGAAAGGCAGCATGGCGTGCCTGGAGAACCCGGGCACCGAGGGAGCTGCTCAGATAGGCGATCTTCCGGTGTCCAAGTCCGGCAAGATAAGAGACGGCAAGCTCCATTCCCTCCTCATTATCAATACCTACATAAGCGGTGGAAGGATTCCCTACTATATAGTTGTCGAAAAGAACAGCCGGTGTGCGGCTGATTTTAAAGTCTTGAATCCAGGGATCGCTCAGGGAAAAGCCGACCACAAAAGCTCCTATATAATCATGCTCCAGCATAAAAACATCATAATGCTGGTTTCTTTGGGTCTTAATATCAACAGGCACAATTTCAACATCAAAGCCTGCTGGTTCTGCCATCTGACGAAAACCCACCAGGATATCATAGGCAAAATGATGCGGTTCCTGATACCGCATATTTTCTTTTTCTATTATAATACAGACTTTTTTCGTTGGTTTCTTATAACGCCGCAGCTTCGTATAACCCAGAGCTACGGCAGTTTCCAAAACCTGTTTCCGTAAAGCATCGCTGATATCAGGCGCGTCATTGAGCGCTTTGGATACCGTGCTCTTGGAAACTCCCATTTTATCAGCAATATCCTGAATGGTAGTCATAATCGGCAATCCTTTCACAAAACAAAAAATGTAAACTCCCAGCTATCATGATGGAGTTCTTTTAACGCTATTATATGAAGATTGCGGGAGTGCAAAGCACGTAGCAATCTGGTATCAAAGGGGTCAAAAAACCTTTTGCCCCCGTATCATTATATAAAAACATAAGATAAAAAGCAATCCATACCGTGAAAAAGAAATGTTTCGCTAAGTTTCGAAAAAAGAAAGCATCCTGCACAAAAATCATCCTGAAAATTATCTGAATTTTACGAAAGCGCAGGGAAAAATGGAAATTGATTGACGAAGAAATAAAAAAGGCTTATAGTAAAGTTACGAAACAATGCGAAACAAAAAGTGATCGTGTTTCTTACAAGGATGCAAAAAACAGCTTTAGAGCTATACGGGAGGAAAATGAGATGGAATTTAGCGGTGTATACCATAAAACTTCAGAACAGATGAGTTATGCCCTGGATGAGGACAGACTGATTGTCAATATCAAGACAGGATATGATGTAAAACAGGTTTTTATCCATTACGGAGATCCTTATGAAGCCGGAATTTTGGGCGGAAAAGAAAAGTGGATCGGAAAAAGAGAGGAAATGATATATAAAAAACGTCTGCCTTATCAGATCTGGTGGACAACAACGCTTCTTCCGGAATACAAAAGATGCAAATATTATTTCGAGCTGCGGACGGAAAAGGAAGTCTGGTATTATTTTGAGGATGGTTTCCTGACAGAAGAACAGCTCCGGATGGATGGCCGTATGCAGCAGTGCTTTATTGTACCCTGGATGAACCCGGCAGATATCAATCGCACACCGGCATGGGTAAACGAAACGATCTGGTATCAGATTTTCCCGGATCGGTTCCGCAACGGGACACCGGAAAAAAACGGAGATGATATCACACCCTGGAGAAATCACGGAACCGTAACAAACGAAGAAAAATTCGGAGGAAACCTGGAAGGGATCCGTCAGAGATTATCGTATCTGCAGGAACTTGGGATTACCGGTATTTATCTGAATCCGATCATGAAAGCAGAGTCCAACCACAAATATGACACGACCGATTATACAAAAATAGATCCGTTTTTTGGCGATGCGGATACAATGAAAGCGCTTTGCAAAGAAGCACATGAAAAAGGAATCCGCATTATGGTAGATGCAGTGTTTAATCATAGTGGAAGAAAATTTGAGCCGTGGATAGATATCCTGGAGCATGGAAAAGAGTCTCGTTATGCGGACTGGTTTATGGTAGAGGACTGGGAACAGGTTCAAAAAAGGGGAGACACCAGAGACCGACGGTTCTATTCCTTTGCATTTACAGACGGGATGCCAAAGCTGAACACAAACAACGAAGAGGTGATACAGTATTTCTGTAAAATCTGTGAGGACTGGGTACGGGAGTTTGATATCGACGGAATTCGTTTCGATGTAGGAAACGAAGTGTCGCACAGGTTCTTAAAGCGGATAAGGGAGCATTTAAAAACGATAAAGCCGGATATTTATCTTCTGGGGGAAATCTGGCATGATGCAAGCCAGTGGCTGCAGGGAGATGAATATGATTCTGTCATGAACTACCCGCTGCTGAGTGGAATCCATGATTTCTTTCTTGATAAAACAATGAAAAAAGAAGAATTTGAATATATGGTAAACCGTTGCTATACCATGTATATGCAGCAGAATAACGATGTACTTTTTAATCTCCTGGATTCCCACGATACCGAGAGGCTGATGAACCGTTTTCACGATCTGGACAAGTTCTACCAGCAGCTTGCAATCCTTTTTACGCTTCCGGGAAGCCCCTGTATTTATTATGGAACGGAGATTGCAATGGAAGGCGCTCATGATCCGGACTGCAGAAGATGTATGCCTTGGAGTGAAATTGAAAGCGAAGAGAATCAGAAAAAAATTGCAACGATGCGGAAACTGATCATGCTTCGAAGAAATGAAAAAGTGTGCAGAAGCCTGCATTTCCATTTTCCGAATGGTTATGAAAATGATCGGTGTGTAGAGTATATTAAACTAGACGAAGAGGGAAATAAAATCGAAGTTCTGCTCAACGCATCGGATGAGGAGATAAAAGTAAAAGGAGACGGGGAAGTACTTTTTGCCCGGGAATTTGATGGAGAGATACTTGGTGTAAATGGAACGTTAATTCGCAGGATGTAAGGGTTTCACCTGTTAGAAATATGTGCAGACAGGCACAAAAAAAGCATGTTTTCTGGAAAAGCCACCGGAAAACATGCTTTTTTGATCTCTTGCCTCGCCAAAAACATAAGTAAGGAGCCATTTTTCGAAGGAAAATGAGCGGATTACGAATGTTTTTGAAGATTGCGTGAGTGCAAAGCACATAGCAATCTGGTATCGCAGTGATCAGACGTTTAAAATACCGAACGACTGCAGCAGCAGTGCGGCAAGGAGCACGGGTGCAATAAACTTCACCATGACGATATACAGCCTCTTTCGACCGAACTTATATCCTCCCAGAGTCACCTCATCGATGATGACCTGCGGCTTTACAACCCATCCGATCAGAATACAGGAGAGAAGTGCGACAAGCGGCATCAGAAGGTTATTGCTGATGAAATCCATGACATCCAGGATCTGAGCCGTTGCGCCATTTGGAAGCTTCAGTTCAAAATAAAGCGCATTGTAGCCGAGGCATACGATGATACCGACGAGACATGCATAAACGGTTACAATAACCGTGCTTTTCTTTCTGCTGATGTGAAATTTGTCGATCATACAGGAAACAATGGATTCCATGACCGATACGGAAGATGTAATGGCTGCAAAGGAGACCATAAGAAAGAAAATGGTTCCGATTACGCCGCCTGCTGCTCCCATGGACTGAAAGACCTTCGGCAGGGAGACAAACATCAGACCAGGGCCGGCAGACATACCCTCTGTCCCCATAAAGGTAAATACGGCAGGAACGATCATCAAACCGGCGAGCAGCGCAACAATGGTGTCGAAAATTTCGATCTGGTTGATCGATTTCATCAGGTTTGTTTCTTTTTTTACGTAGGAACCGTAGGCAACCATGATACCCATCGCAACGCTGATCGAAAAGAAAAGCTGTCCGAGTGCATCGACAAAGACGGTGAAAAATTTCTGCGGCGTCATTCCTTTAAAATTTGGAACAAGATAAATTTTCATACCCTGCAGTCCCGTACGGACGACACCGTCTGCGTCGGTATGGGTCAGGGTCAGAGAAAAAACAGAAATTCCGATGATTAAAATCAGAAGGATCGGCATCAGAATTTTGCTGTAGTTTTCAATTCCCTTATTGACACCACGATATACAACGAATGCGGTAAGAAAAAGATAGATTCCCAACCACACAATCGGCTGCCATGTACCGGTAATATAGCCGGTAAAGTAACCATCCTCGGCAGCAGCAGTGCCATGTCCGGTGAGAAACACAGACAGGTATTTTAATACCCAGCCGCCAATGGAGCAGTAGTAAGGCAGGATGACAACCGGCACGATACTGGCGAGAAGGCCAAGACCGTTCCAGCCCGGGTGAATTTTACCGTAAGCGACAAGCGGACTTTGTCCGGTTTTTCTTCCGATGGCAATATCAGTTGTCAGCAGGGTAAATCCAAAGGTCAGAGCCAGTACGATATAAACTAAAATAAAGGTTCCGCCTCCGTCTTTTGCGGCAAGATAAGGGAAACGCCAGATATTTCCCAGTCCAACCGCGCTTCCTGCGGCAGCAAGCACGAAGCCGATCGATCCGGTAAAGCTGCCGCGCGTATGTTTCTTTTCCATATAAGATACATCTCCTTATTGATAGACTGACTGTTTTTAACAGCCGAATACTTCTATTATAAAGTTCGGACGATACTTCGTCAACCAGAAGATCTATAGATTGACAATTTCGATTAGTTGTACTATCATCTAATTAGTTGTATATGCATCTATTTGAAACAGATTGAGAATGGACAGGAGGAACAGAAAAATGGATCCAACAGAACGGAAAATAACAAAAATAGCGCGGGAAGCCGGGAAATTTACGGTTCAGGCAATGAAAGAAGAGGGCATCGGCACAGCAGAATTTGACTTTATCCATCTGGTGCGCCATCATCCGGGCATCACGCAGACGGAAGTGCGCGAACAGTTAAAGATTGATAAAGGAGCCGCTGCAAGACGCGCTGCAAGCCTTGAGGCAAAGGGATATCTGATCCGGAAACCGAATCCGTGGGACGGCAGAAGCCAGCTTCTGTATGCTACGGAAAAAGCAGAAACTTTGAAAAATTCCAAAGCAGAAATTGAAACGGTTTTTTATGAATGGCTGCTTTTGGAGCTTCCGGAAAAGGAGGCAGAAAGCTTCTGCGAAACACTGGACAAGCTGTACTGGAAATCGAAGAGAGAACGGCAGAATCATTTTGCGGAACTTTCAAAAATTTTAAGTGAAAAAGCAGATAAAACAATAAAAGCAACAGCAGAAGGAGGCAGCAGCGATGAAGGATGAAACCTTTCGCCCGAACCGGATGCTCTCTTACTTTCAGGAAGAATGGAAAATTCTCTTTTTTGTTACGGTTTCCGGTCTCATCTATAATCTGGGACTTCTTGCAGGCCCCTGGTTTGAGGGAAAAATGACAGGAAAGCTGGTTGATCTCCTCGGCGGCACAGGAACCTTCCACCAGATGCTGATGCTGGTCACGGCCTATGTCGTGAGTATTGGCATTGTGCAGGTTTCCCGCTATTTCAAACGGTTCTATGTCAGAAGATTTGCCAACAACGTCAACCGGCATATGAAGCAGATTCTTTACGGAACGCTGGTTCGCAAAAGCCGTTTGGAGCTGGAAGCGGAAGGTACCGGAAATGTACTGACGAAGGCCATTCTCGATGTAGACGATTGCGTAGAAGGAATGCGGAAATTTACAACGGAAATCTTTGATACCGGTGTTGCTCTTCTCGCCTATGCGTGTATGCTGCTCTGGTACGACTGGCGCCTGGCTCTTCTCTGCATGATTTTTCCACCCATTTCCTACGTGATTGCCGAAAAGATGAAGGTCATGGTACAGAAAACGGGCGCTGCCTATAAGGTACAGTCGGGTGCATTAAGTGCTGCAACCCTGGACCGTGCGACAAATGCCATCACGTATCGTGTCTTTGGCTGTGAGGAGGACAGAAAGGCCGCTTATGAGGAGAATCTTTCGGCTTACGAATCTGCCGCTGTGCGCGCCAATATCTGGAACACAGCTATGCCGCCGATTTACCGTATGATCTCGATGACGAGCATTCTGTTTATCCTGTATTTTGGAGGCAGAAACGTCCTGCATGAGGGTTGGACACCGTGGACCATTGCTGTATTTACCACATTTTTGTCCTGCTACACGAAGCTTGCCACCAAATCATCGAGCGCAGCAAAGCTTTTTAATGCGGTACATAAAGCGCAGGTTTCCTGGAAACGAATCAAACCTCTGTTGCAAAATTCGAAAGCCGAACCGGAGTTTCCGGCCGCAGCACCTGCAGAGCTTAACGTCGATCACCTGCATTTTGCCTATCCAAACGGAAAAGAGATCATCCATGACCTGTCGTTTCAGGCGGCTCCTGGCCAGATCATCGGTGTAACGGGACCTGTCGCATGCGGAAAGTCAACGCTTGGAAAGACTTTTCTCTGCGAGTCGCCGTATGAGGGAAGCATCACCTTCGGCGGAAAAGAACTTGGAAAAATGGAAAAAGCAGACCGGAACCGCATGGTCGGTTATCTTGGCCATGACCCGGAGCTGTTCCATGGAAGCGTGGAAGAGAATATCCGTCTCGGGGGAAAAGAGGGCGCAGAGGAGATGATCCGAGTCGTCTGCCTGGAAGATGAAGTGAAAGCAATGGAAAACGGAATCCATACTCTGGTCGGAACGGGCGGTATCCGCCTCTCCGGTGGTCAGGCGCAGCGCCTTGCCCTTGCGCGAACCCTGTACCACAAACGGCCGGTTCTGGTTCTCGACGATCCGTTTTCGGCACTCGACAAAGAGACGGAGGCACAAATTTTTTTAAATTTAAAGGAGCTGGCAAAAGACTCTATTATAATCCTCATTTCCCATCGCCTCTATCTGTTCGACCAGATGGATCAGGTCATCTGGATGGATGAGTGCCATACGAAGGTCGGCACACATGAGGAACTCCTTGCAACGGTTCCGTCCTACGCAGAGCTCTGCAGCAACCAGACGAAGGGAGGCAGCTTTTGATGCGAAAGAAAGAATCTGTATTGCGGGTAATCAAAGAAACCGTTCGAAAACACGGCGTTTTATCAGCCGCACTTTTGGGAGTCGTCTGCGGTGCGGTTATTTTCGCACTGCTCCCGCCTCTTGTGCTGGCACAGCTGATTGACCTTTTGACAAAGAAGCATACCCTCTGGATGGAAGGAATTCTGCTGTATTTCGGACTTCTTGCCCTGACGGGTCTTCTGGAGTCGGCACGAGAGAGTCTTCTGACGGTATTCGGCCAGAAAATTACACATGCACTCCGAAGCAGTCTGATGGAAAAGTTCGGACGCCTTTCCGCCAACGAGCTGAACCGCCAGGAGCCGGGCGCTCTCGTATCAAGATTTGTCGGTGACATCGACACAGTGGAAAACCTGTTTACCTCCGGGATCATCAGTATGTTTGCCGATGCGTGCAAAATCTTAAGCATTCTTGCCGTCATCTGGGTGACTAATCGTGGACTTACGATTGTTCTGATTATTTTACTCCCTGTTCTGTTCCTCTTTACCCGTTATGTTCAGAAAAACATGCTGGCCTCCCAGATTGCCAACCGCCGTGCAGTCAGCCGTGCTTCGGGTCACGTTCCAGAGACGCTGCACAACATCCGTACCATTCACTGTCTGCAGAAAGAGACGTATATGGAGCAGCAGTATGCGCACTATATTGATGACAGCTACAGCGCAATGGAGAAGACCAATTTTTACGATGCCGTCTATTCTCCGGTCATCCTGATTTTAAATGCCATTGTTGTTGCTGTTGTCATGCTGCTTTCGGCCTCCGGCAATCCGACCGTTTTAAAGCTGTTCGGCATGTCCGCCGGAACCGCCGTTGCTGTTATAAACTATATTTCCCAGATCTTTGCTCCGGTCGAAAGTCTTGGTATGGAAATCCAGACAATTCAGTCTGCGTTTGCCGGTATGGAAAGAATCAATGAATTTTACAGCCTGGAAGAGAAGAAAGAGCCGGCTGCGCTGACTGAAAATACAGATTACGGCATAGCGGCTGAGCTAAAAAATGTGACGTTTGGATATGACGAAAGCCAGGTCATCTTAAACGATGTAAGTCTGCAGATCAAAAAAGGCGAGCAGGTAACACTTTTGGGACGAACGGGTGCCGGAAAGAGTACTATTTTCAAACTGCTGCTCGGTTTATATGAACCACAGAAAGGAATGGTTCTGATTTGGGGTGTTCCATCTGTCGATCTGCCGGATGCAAAAAAACGAAAGGTTTTCGGCTATGTGGAGCAGTCGTTCCACATGGTGCCGGGATCGGTAAAAGACCAGATTACTTTGTATGATGCAAAGATTTCGGATACAGATGTAAAAAAAGCAGCAGAGCTGACCGGACTTGCAAAGACCATCGAGGCGCTTCCGGACCAATATGATACGATCTGTACACAGGATCTCTTCTCACAGGGTCAGTGGCAGCTCCTCTCGATTGCCCGTGCAGCCGCAGCGGAGCCTGAAATTCTGCTCCTCGATGAGATTACCGCAAACCTTGATGCAGAGACGGAAAAAATGGTATTAAATGCATTGCAAAGGGTTTCCAAAAACCGTACCGTAATTTCCATTTCCCACCGAACTATGGCAGAAACGGGACGCGTGATTCCAATTTCATAATTTCTTTTCGTTCATTAAATTTTTGAAACAAAGCGTGCCGGATGCATTCTGACAAAAAAAGATGCGCCGACACGCTTTCTTTGTCCCGCCAGGCAGAACAAAATAGAGCGGAGGAGCGAGTTTCAATTGACACAAAAAAGGGGAGCAAGTACAATAAAAGTAACGAAAAGAGAGGAGGCGGTATTCAGTTGAAAAAGAGAAAATGGAAATTCCGCATCGCAGGCGGCGCTGTCACGCTGCTGGGCATCTATCTGATGGCGGTCGGCTACGGAGAGACGATCACACTCACCATCGCCACGGTTGTCCTGATTTTCGGCATTGCCATCTGGTCCATGGCAACCCCGGAGAACTACAATTCCATGACGGATATGATTGCCATGATCTCCATGGAGAAGCCGCGGAAAATCGAAGAATTTTATGAGGCTTACAAGAACGTCGATACACCGTTCGGTTCTGCATGGCTTGCAAAATTCTACACGATGCGGCAGAAAGCACTCGTTTTCGGACCGGACGCCAAGGGAGAATATCTCTACTTCTGGCTGACCAAAGACGGTCATGTCGGTTATTTGGGATATTCCTTCATCGAAGGCTTTATCAAAAAGAAACTCACCACACCCGTGTATCCGATTCATGAAGATGTTGCAGAGAACCTCGCAGACCATCTAAGCTACCATTCCGATCTGATGATGTTCCAGAGCGAATTAAAAGCGAATCTGGAGCATTTCGTCAAAACCGGAACGGTACAGCCGTTTCAGAAGATTTCGGCGTCCCAGATTTACACTTTCACGGAGGATTACCGCCTGACGGGCCAGCATTTCGATCTGGAGGATACAGACGGAAACCTGGTTTACGAGATCGACAGCACCGTGCCGCTGAAAACATTTTATATCTACGATGCGATGCACACCGAAATCTTCCGCATGACGAAGGAACTGCTCCACGCGCTGCCGACCTACCGTTTTTATCTGTACGGCGAGCCGTATGGTGTGTTGAAAAAGCAGTTTGCACTCGTACGGGATCAGTTCTCGATGGAACTGCCGGAGGGAAAACTGGAACTCCGGGAATACGCCGGCTCCATCGGCCACAATTACTCGGTAAAACTGAACGGAACTATGATCGGCGCCATCGTCGACAATATGGATCTTACCGTCGGAAACATCATGTTCGACAATGCGTTTCTGATTGTCTACGATGCAAAATATCTGCCGCAGCTGACCGCACTCGCTGTGATGGCGGCAAGAGAACTGGCACGCGACAAGGACGGCGGTCTTTCCAATCGGTCCTGACAAAAGAAAGAGAGGGGAATCTATGAGAAAAACGACAAAATTGTTTTTGGGTTTTACAGCAGGACTTCTGCTTCTGTGCGGCTGCTCGGCGGCAGAAGAAAAGTTAGGGTATGAAAACGCGGATGTGGCAAAAGAAGCCCTTGCATCGGCTTCGTCCGTCCGCATGCGCTGTGATCTGGATAACGTTGACGCTTCGGGAAACATTTATGCGGATGAAAAGGCTGCCGCGTATATGAAAAACAGCGGTCTCTTTGATCAGACCTGGACGATCTCTATTTCCGGCGAAGAATGGTTCCATATGAAAATTGTGACGGACGAAGAAATCAATAAGATGACAAAATCCGCTACTACCTATGCATTCTATGATCCGGACAACAACCTGCTTGGCTATGCACAGGAGCGCGTGACGACACCGGATCAGATGCCGGAAGCGTATTACATTATTTTTCTCGATGCAGATCTGAACGAAAAACCATATTACGCATCAGAGGATGGACATACCATTTATACAGAGGGCGGAACGGTGATCGGTTCTGCGAAAAAAGAGATGGACTGGTCCGGTTCACAGTGCAATCTCTATGTGAACCTGGAGGATAACGGTACGCAGGTGATGGATTTCCAGGATAAATACGCCTTGCTCGATATGATGTACGATGAGGCAAATGAGTATTACAAAGATAACAAGTAAGGCGGAGGAAAAAGGCAGTTGAAAAAGAGAATATATACAGCCGCTGGTCTTTTTCTTGCCGCCGCTCTGGTGCTTGGCGGCTGCGGAAAAGAAAAAGTGCCGGAATCTGAGTTTGCAACTGCGGATGAGGCAAAAGAGGCGCTTACATCGGCAGAAACCATAGAAATCTACTTTGACCTGTATGGAAGTAAACGAAAGACGAAGATTGTGGCAGACGGAAAAGTGGCGGGCTATCTTCAGAAGAATACGGTCTATATCAACGAGGAGGAGTGGTTTTCGATTGACTATGTGGAGGATGAGCCCATCAATGACAGAGAAGGCTCCGGCACGACGTACGGCTATTACGACGCATCCGGTACGTGTCTTGGCTATGCGCAGGAGCAGTATGTGGATACCTCCTATGGAAAAGATACAAGACTGATTTTCCTTGATGTAGATGAAACGCCGCTCGATTACCAGAGTTCGAGAAGCGGCAGGATTCTGTATGATGAAAATGACGAGGAGATCGGCAGCGGAAAGATCGGGCGATCAGGGGTCAGCCTTCTTGACCAGTGGTACACGAATCTTTACTGTGCCGTCTTTAAGACCGAGACGGACGGCACGCGGCAGATTGATTTCATGGACCGGATGGCGATGCTGTGGCGTCTGGAGCGCGATTACCGCTCAATTGACGACAATCCTGTCAACACCGGCGTGCAGATTTATGAAACGGTTGCCGTTGTTTTTGTGCTGATCCTGTTGATTGGTTCGTCTTTCTCAAAATGGAGACAAAAAAAGAAAAATTAAAGGGAATGCTCGCTTCCTGGACGGCTGGTTTTGAGAAAAAACCACTGACAGGAAGGGGGCATTTTATACGCTTGTGAATCTTGCACAATTTCTGGTTTCATGCTAAAATTGTGCAGGTATAACGTTTGTTATACTTCTTATATTTATTTTTGAGAAAAGGTATGAAATACAAATGAACGATACAGAAACAAAAAACACAGCGGTAAAAGCGCCGGCACTGATGTCCACGCGGCCTGTGACAGCACAGGATGCGCTGGATCAGTGTGAGAAGCTTTCGCCTATGATGGTACATTATTGCCAGACGAAGACGGGCTTGACTGACCCGGCTAATACCATTTTGTTTTACCGCTTAGGTGATTTCTACGAAATGTTCTTCGAGGATGCCACCCTGGTATCCAAAGAACTTGAGCTTACGCTGACCGGAAAGGACTGCGGCATGGAGGAGCGCGCTCCGATGTGCGGTATCCCGTATCACGCTGCAGAAGGGTATATCAACCGTCTTGTAGAGAACGGCCATAAGGTTGCGATCTGCGAGCAGATGGAGGACCCGAAACAGGCAAAGGGCATGGTAAAGCGCGAAGTCATCCGCGTTGTCACACCGGGTACGACGCTGATCCCGCAGGGACTTGATGAGACGAAGAACAACTACATCATGTCGATCGTCTGCATGGAGGGATGCTTCGGTATCTCTACAGCAGATATCTCGACCGGCCAGTGCCTCGTCACGGAAATGGACAAGCCGCGCCGCCTGGTGGATGAGATCACGAAGTTTATGCCGGCGGAAATCATCTGCAATCAGTCGTTCCTGCTCTGCGGGATTGATGTGGAGGATCTCCGGACCCGCCTTCATATCTGCGTGAATGCATTGGAAGACTGGTATTTCGACGATGATATCTGCCGCCGTACGCTGCAGGAACAGTTCCATGCTGCTACGATGGAAGGCCTTGGCATCGCCGATTACAACTGCGGAACAATTGCAGCCGGTGCGCTGTTCCAGTATCTGCACGAGACACAGAAATCGGATCTGTCTCACATGAACTCGATTACACCGTATGTGACGGACAAATATATGCTGATCGACAGCTCCAGCCGCCGGAATCTGGAACTTGTGGAAACGCTGCGGGAGAAGCAGAAACGCGGCTCCCTCCTCTGGGTTCTCGACAAAACCCGCACGGCGATGGGCGCGCGTCTTCTGCGAAGCTACGTAGAGCAGCCATTGATCGACGAGGAGGAAATCAACGCACGGCTCGATGCAGTGGAAGCCCTGACCAGCCAGGCAATGATCCGCGAGGAAATCCGCGAATATCTCCGCCCGGTCTATGACCTGGAGCGTCTCGTCGGAAGAATCAGTTACCAGTCTGCTAACCCGCGTGACCTGATCGCCTTTAAATCATCGCTGCAGATGCTGCCTTACATCAAACAGCTTTTAAATTCGTTTGAGGGCGGCGCACTGGCGCAGGTTCAGGAGGATCTGGACCCGCTCGAGGATCTCTATCAGCTTGTCGATGCAGCTATCGTCGATGATCCGCCGTATCTGATGCGCGACGGCGGTATGATCAAAGACGGCTACAACGAGATGGTCGATAATTACCGCCATGCAAAGACAGAAGGAAAGCAGTGGCTGAGTGAACTTGAGGCGAGTGAGCGGGAGAAAACCGGTATCAAAAACATGAAGGTCAAGTACAACAAGGTATTTGGCTATTATCTGGAAGTTACGAACTCGTTTAAAGACCTTGTACCGGATTACTATACCAGAAAACAGACGCTGACGAACGCCGAGCGCTACATCACACCGCGTCTGAAGGAGTTGGAAGATACGATTCTTGGCGCAGAGGACAAGCTGTACGCGCTGGAATATGATCTTTTCTGTACGGTGCGCGATACGGTTGCCGGTGAGGCGGAGCGGATTCAGCGCACGGCGCAGGCTCTGGCACGGCTCGATGTGTATGCATCGCTTTCCTACGTTGCCGAGCACAACCACTATGTGCGTCCGAAGCTGAACAGCCGCGGAAAGATTGATATCAAGGACGGCCGTCACCCAGTGGTCGAGAAGATGATTCCAAACGATATGTTTATCGCAAACGATACCATGCTTGACAACGGTGACCACCGCGTTTCCGTCATCACCGGACCGAACATGGCCGGTAAATCGACGTATATGCGCCAGACGGCCCTCATTGTGCTGATGGCACAGATCGGTTCGTTTGTTCCGGCTTCGAAGGCAAACATCGGTATTGTGGACCGGATCTTTACCCGTGTCGGCGCATCCGATGACCTGGCAAGCGGCCAGAGTACGTTTATGGTTGAGATGACGGAGGTGGCGAATATTCTTCGGAATGCAACCTCGAACAGTCTGCTGATTCTCGATGAGATCGGAAGAGGAACGAGTACGTTCGACGGTCTTTCGATCGCCTGGGCGGTGATTGAGCATGTGGCGAATCCGAAGCTGCTCGGCGCAAAGACACTGTTCGCTACGCATTACCATGAGCTGACTGAGCTTGAAGGAAAGCTTCCGGGCGTGCACAACTACTGTATTGCCGTTAAGGAAAAGGGCGACGATATCGTATTCCTGCGTAAAATTGTACAGGGCGGCGCAGATAAGAGCTACGGTATCCAGGTAGCGCGTCTTGCGGGAGTGCCGGAGTCAGTGCTCTCCCGGGCGCAGGAGCTGGTGGAGCAGCTGAGCGATGCCGATATCACTGCTGCGGTCAAGGATCTGACCATGCAGAAAAAACCGAAGGCAAAGCCGGTTCACTACGACGAGGTCGATATGGCACAGATGTCGCTGTTCGATACGGTGCAGGACGATGATATCATCAAAGAGCTCTCGGAGCTTGATATCTCGAATATGACACCGATGGATGCTTTAAATACCCTGTACCGTTTCCAGGGAAAGGTGAAAAACCGCTGGAAATAGGGGAATACTGGATCAGAACATAAGTTAGAATCAATCCGAAACAGAAAGGAACAACATGGCTACCATAGCAGTACTGGATCAGAATACGATCGATAAAATTGCGGCCGGTGAGGTCGTGGAACGGCCGGCTTCCGTGGTAAAGGAGCTGGTGGAAAATGCAATGGACGCCGGTGCGACGGCGATCACCGTGGAAATCCGCGACGGCGGTATTTCGCTGGTGCGGATCACGGACAATGGAAGCGGCATTCCGGCCGAACAGGTGCCGCTCGCTTTTCTGCGCCACGCGACGAGCAAGATCCGTTCCGTGGAAGAACTCGTGCAGATTGCATCTCTTGGCTTCCGCGGCGAGGCGCTCTCGAGTATCTCGGCGGTTGCGCAGGTCGAGATGATTACGAAAACGCCGGATGCGCTGACGGGAACGCGGTATGTGATTGAGGGCGGCGCGGAGAAGGCCAATGAGGAGGTCGGTGCCCCGACCGGAACAACCTTTCTGGTCCGGAATCTTTTTTACAACACGCCGGCTCGTCAGAAATTCTTAAAAACGCCGGTCACGGAGGCAAATGCGGTGACTTCTGTGGTGGAGCAGCTCGCTCTGTCCCATCCGGGCATTTCGTTTAAATACATGGTCAATTCGCAGGTGAAGATTCATACAAGCGGCAACCGGAATTTAAAAGAACTGGTCTATAATATTTACGGCCGCGACATCGCGCGGGAGCTGATCGAGATTCACTCGGAAAGCCCGCTGATGACGATTGATGGTTTTATTGGAAAACCGGTGATCTCGAGGGGAAACCGGAATTTTGAAAATTATTACGTGAATGGACGGTATGTGCGGAGCAAGCTGCTCGCCCGTGCGATTGAGGACGGATATCAGACATCGATGATGCAGCATAAATATCCGTTTACGCTGTTCTATGTCCAGATGGATGGAGAGGCGGTGGATGTCAATGTGCATCCGACGAAGATGGAACTTCGTTTTTCTCATCAGGAGGAGATTTACCGCCAGATGCGCGATATGATCTCAGGTGCGCTGAATCACAGGGAGCAGATTGTGAAGGTTTCGCTTTCTTCCGACAGGGAACGGAAAGCAGAGGAAAAAGCGGCACGGAAAGAACAGATTGTTGTTCCGGAACCGTTCGAGCAGAAACGGCAGGTAAAAGAAGGCTTTGCACGGCAGTCCCTTCCGGTGGAGCCGGTTTCCAGCCAGAGCAGAAGAATGCCAATTTTCCCGGAGGTGGAACGAAATGGATACCGCGCAGCGAAAACGTATGTGCCGGTTCAGCAGATGACGGGAATGACGCGGGAAGAGGAAGAACTGTTTGAGCCGGGTGCAGGAAACGTGCCAAAGACGGAAGACCTCTCAAACGCGGACGCAATACAGCATCAGCAGGAGCCAGATGCAGCTCCAACGGTATCTTCCATGCCGGAAGAATCCTCATCTGCATCTGCTTCGCCTGAGCCAGAAGGCCAGATGCAGCTCTTTGATGAGCAGTTTCTTACCCCGGAGGCAGAGAAATCGCACCGCATCATCGGCCAGGTTTTCGATACGTACTGGCTGATTCAGTACGGCGAGAATCTCTACATCATCGATCAGCATGCCGCGCACGAAAAGGTACTGTTCGAGCGGATGATGAAAAATTACCGGGAAAAGAACGTCACCTCCCAGATGGTGAGTCCTCCGCTGATCGTCTCCTTAACGCCGCAGGAAGCAGATCTTGTGACCCGTTACATGGACGTTTTCCAGTCCTTCGGCTACGAAATTTCCCCGTTCGGCGGAAAAGACTATGCAATCAACGCCGTGCCGCACAATCTGTACGGTATTGCGACGGAGGAGCTGTTTATCGAGATTCTCGACAATCTTGAGGAGGTCCGCGAAAAGCCGCTGGAGATTTTAAAAGACCGTCTGGCGACGATGTCGTGCAAGGCCGCCGTAAAGGGCAACAATCATCTTTCCTATGCAGAGGCGGAGCAGCTCATTGCCGAGCTTTTGACGCTCGAAGATCCGTATCACTGCCCGCACGGCCGGCCGACGATCATTTCCCTCTCGAAACGGGAACTGGAAAAGAAATTTAAGAGAATTGTGTAGGTGATTTTTTTGAAAAAACCTTTGATTATCCTGACCGGTCCGACCGCTGTCGGTAAGACGAAGCTGTCGATTTCGCTTGCCAAAGCGGTGAATGGGGCCATTATCTCCGCGGATTCCATGCAGGTCTACCGCCATATGGATATCGGATCTGCCAAAATCCGCCCGGAGGAGATGTGCGGCGTTCCGCATTATCTGATCGATGTGCTCGATCCTTCCGAAGAGTTTCACGTCGTGAAGTTTGTGGAACTGGCGCATGAAGCGATGGAAAAAATATACGCCGCCGGACAGATTCCGATCGTGACGGGCGGCACCGGCTTTTATATCCAGGCGCTTTTAAAAGAAGTTGATTTTACGGAATCGCACGGTGAACTGCCGATCCGGAAACAGCTGGAAGAAAAAGCAGCAACGGAGGAAGGCGCGGCAGAACTGTACCGGGAACTTTCCGAGGTTGATCCTGCTTCCGCGGAGACGATTCACCCGAATAATGTAAAACGTGTAATCCGGGCGCTGGAATATTATCACGAGACAGGACAGAAGATTTCGGAGCACAACGAGGAGCAGAAGCAGAAGGAATCTCCGTACTGTTCTGCTTATTTTGTGCTGAACGACGAACGTTCGATTCTGTATGACCGCATTGACAAGCGCGTCGATCAGATGATCCGCGACGGACTGGTTGATGAAGTTTTCCGTTTGAAAAAAATGGGATACACAAGAGATCTTGTCTCCATGCAGGGACTGGGCTACAAAGAACTGTTCCCGTATCTTGCGGGCGAATGCACGCTGGAGGAGGCCGTCTATATCATCAAGCGGGACACCCGTCATTTTGCCAAACGGCAGCTGACCTGGTTCCGACGGGAAAAGGATGTGATCTGGCTGAACAAGCCGGATTTTGACTACGACGAAGAAAAAATATTATCATATATGCTGGATCGCTGGAACGAAATCGTTTCGGCCGATGCAAAGGAAGAAGGAGAACAATCATGTTGACAGAAAAAGCTGCTATGTACAGCACACTTGGCATTTCCAAAGAGGTTTTCGCATTTGGAACGAAAATTGAGGAAGAATTAAAAGAGCGTTTTGCAAAAATTGATGAAATCGCAGAATACAACCAGTTAAAGGTCATCCACGCCATGCAGGCAAGCAAGGTCAGCGAGGCATGCTTATATGGAACCACAGGATACGGATACAATGACCTGGGACGTGATACGCTGGAGCAGGTCTATGCAACGTGCTTCGGCACTGAGGATGCACTGGTACGCCCGCAGATCGCCTGCGGAACCCATGCGCTTGCAACGGCGCTTTCCGGAAATCTCCGCCCGGGCGACGAACTGCTTTCTCCTGTTGGAAAACCGTACGACACCCTTGAGGAAGTGATCGGCATCCGCCCGTCCGTCGGATCTCTTGCGGAATATGGCGTAACTTACCGCCAGGTAGATTTAAAAGAGGACGGCTCTTTCGATTACGAAGGAATCAAAAATGCCATCAACAAAAAGACAAAGATGGTGACGATTCAGAGGTCGAAAGGATATCAGACCAGACCGACGCTTTCTGTTACCCGCATCGGTGAACTGATTGCATTTATTAAAAATATCAAACCAGATGTCATCTGTATGGTCGATAACTGCTACGGCGAGTTCGTGGAGACGATCGAACCGACCAATGTCGGTGCAGATCTGATGGTCGGATCCCTGATCAAAAACCCGGGCGGCGGACTGGCTCCGGCCGGCGGTTACATTGTTGGAAAGAAAAAGTACGTGGAAAATGCAGCATACCGTCTGCTCTCCCCGGGACTTGGAAAAGAGGTTGGCGCAACACTCGGTGTGAACGGTTCCTTCTACCAGGGATTCTTCCTGGCACCGACCGTTACCGCAGCGGCATTAAAAGGTGCTGTCTTTGCTGCAAATGTTTATGAGAAACTGGGATTTGCCGTTGTTCCAAACGGAACCGAGAGCCGTCACGACATCATTCAGGCGGTAACCTTTGGAAAACCGGAAGGCGTCATCGCATTCTGCCAGGGTATCCAGGCAGCTGCCCCGGTCGACAGCTTCGTTTCCCCGGAACCTTGGGATATGCCAGGTTACGACAGCCCAGTTATCATGGCAGCTGGCGCTTTCGTGCAGGGCTCTTCCATTGAACTTTCTGCCGATGGCCCGATCAAACCGCCGTACGCTGTCTATTTTCAGGGTGGGCTTACGTGGCAGCACGCAAAATTCGGTATTCTGATGAGTCTTCAGAAACTCGTCGATGCCGGTATGGTGACATTATAATGGCAAAAAATGTGGTAATTATCGGCGGCGGCGCGAGCGGACTGATGGCGGCAATTTGGGCCTCACGTCTCGGTGCCGCGGTCACCGTTCTGGAAAAGAACGATAAACCGGGCAGAAAGCTTCTTGCGACCGGAAACGGACGGTGTAATTTTACCAATCGTTATCAGGATGCATCGTGCTACCGCACGGGAAATCAGGAGCGTGCATCACGGGTTCTCGAACAGTTTACCGAACAGGACACCGAACAGTTTTTTGAACAGCTCGGCATCCGCATCCGGAACCGTGAAGGCTGGCTTTATCCGGCCAGCGAGCAGGCACAGTCCGTTCTTGAGCTGCTGATTTTGGAAGCCAGATTCCGAAAGGTAAAAATCAAGACACGGGAAACGGCTGTTGCAGTGGAAAAAGCCGAAAATGGTTATCTGGTGCGCACCGAAGGATGGCAGTACCCGGCTGACAGCGTCATCATCTGCTGCGGAAGCTGTGCTTCCCAGATCGCCGGTTCCGACGGAGATACACTTCGATTTGCCGATCAGCTTCAGCTCGCTTCGATTCCGTTTTTCCCGGCCCTCTGCCCGCTCCGCTGCAAAGGAAACCAGTTTTCCTCCTGGGCGGGTGTTCGGGTGCGCGCGAAGATTACGCTTCTGGTTGAAAATCAGGAGATTCTGACGGAACAGGGAGAGCTGCAGCTTACCGACTACGGTGTCTCCGGCATCCCGGTATTCCAGATTTCCCGGTTCGCTGTGCGCGCCTGCATGCAGAAAAAACGCGTTGAACTTCTCGTAGACTTCTTTCCGGAACTGACGGAATCGGAGCTTACTGCAGAACTTGTCAGACGGCAGGAAATCTGCCCGTATAAAGCGCCAAAAGAGCTTCTGATCGGTCTTCTTCCAGAAAAACTCATTCCGGTTCTGATCGGAAAGAAAAAGACTCCGGAAGAAATGGCAGGCGCCATCAAATCATATCGTTTACAGATCACCGGCCAGACCGACTTTGGAAAAGCCCAGGTGTGTGCGGGCGGCATCACGCTCGACCAGCTTACGGATTCTCTGGAATCGGTACAGCACCCTGGTATTTTCTTTGCGGGAGAAGCCCTGGACGTCGACGGCGTCTGCGGCGGCTACAATCTCCAGTGGGCCTGGTCCAGCGGAAGTGCAGCCGGAAGAGCTGCAGCAGGAGAACATGCATGATTCGGATACAGCAATTAAAGCTTCCAGTCACCCACACACAGGAGGAACTGGAACAGAAAATAAGAAAAACACTGAAAATCGGAAAACACGATCTGCAGGAAATTGAGCTCTTACGCCGCTCAATTGATGCCAGAAAGAAATCCGAATTAAAATACGTTTATCAGCTTGATGTAAAAGTAAAAGATGAGAATGCCGTACTGCGGAAGGCGAAAAATAACCAGATCGTAAAAGCGGAGAAAAAGCCACATGTGTTCCCAAAATCTGGAGAACAGACTCTTGTTCACCGGCCGGTTATTATCGGAAGCGGTCCGGCAGGACTTTTTTGTGCCTATGTTCTCGCAAAGCATGGCTACCGTCCGCTCGTTCTGGAGCGCGGCGAATCTGCAGAACAGAGAAAGAAAAGTGTCGATGCGTTCTGGAAAACCGGCGTTCTGAACCCGGAATCGAACGTACAGTTCGGAGAGGGCGGCGCCGGTACGTTTTCGGATGGAAAATTAAACACTTCGGTGAAGGATCCATCCGGCAGAAACCGTGAGGTACTCCGGATCTTCACGGAATGCGGGGCACCGGAAGAAATTCTGTACGATCAGAAACCGCACCTTGGCACCGATCAGCTCATCGGAATTGTGACAACAATGCGGAAAAAGATCGAGGCATGGGGCGGAGAAGTCCGTTTCGGAGCAAAAGTGACGGACTTTGGGATTGAAAACGGCAGACTCACTTCTGTAACCGTCAATGAAACCGAGAAGATTGCCGCGGAGACTGCAGTCCTTGCGATCGGCCACTCTGCACGCGATACCTTCTTTAAACTCTGCGAAAATAAGATCTCCATGGAAGCAAAATCCTTCGCTGTCGGCGTCCGCATTGAGCATCCGCAGAAGATGATCACGGAGGATCAGTACGGACCGGAGGCACCGGATTTCCTTGGGGCAGCACCGTATAAGCTCACCAATCAGTGTGAAAACGGAAGAGGTGTGTACTCATTCTGCATGTGTCCCGGCGGCTATGTTGTCAACGCATCCTCGGAAGCGGAACGCACCTGCGTCAACGGTATGAGTTATTCTGACCGGGAAGGTAAAAATGCGAACAGCGCTATGATTGTCACCGTAACACCGGAAGACTACCGCCCGTACCATGTAGAGGGAACGCCGGACGTACTCGATGGTGTGGCATTCCAGAGAGCGCTTGAACACGCTGCGTGGGAAGCCGGAAAAGGCAAAGTTCCGGTGCAGCTTTTTGGTGATTTCTGTGAAAACAGAGTTTCTACAGCACTTGGAGAGGTAACCCCTTCCATCTGCGGAGAATGGACTTTCGCCAATCTGCGGGAAGTTCTTCCGACGTTTATCGGAGACTCCCTTGTGGAAGGCATTCGTGCATCTGAGCGGAAAATCCACGGCTTTTCCCGTCCGGACGCCGTTCTTTCCGGCGTGGAAGCGCGTACCTCGTCACCGGTCCGCATTGTAAGAAATGAAACGCTCGAAAGTCCGTCGCTTACCGGTCTTTACCCGTGCGGAGAGGGCGCAGGCTATGCGGGAGGCATCACTTCCGCAGCCATGGACGGATTAAAAACGGCAGAGGAAATTGCAAAAAAATATATGAATTTTTCATAATTCCTATACATCTGCGGAAAGTTGTGCTAGAATGATGGGTGATTCAAACCAATGTATTCCATGAAAATTCCCGGAAGAGTGGTGGGAGGAATACATGAGAAAAAATGGATTACGAAACCTGCCGACGATGGAACAGCCATATGAAAAATGCCTGGAAAACGGCCCGGAAAGCCTTTCCGACGCGGAGCTTCTGGCTGTCATTTTACGATGTGGGGCAAGGGGAAAAACATCCCTGGAGCTCGCAAGAGAAATTCTTTCCCTTCCCGGAAAAGAGGAGGGCCTGTTAGGACTCTATCACTGTACAAGACAGGAACTTCTGCAGATCCGCGGAGTCGGGGAAGTAAAAGCGATCCAGCTCCAGTGCATCGGTGAGCTTTCCAAACGAATGGCCGCGGCCGGAGCAAGAAAAGGTCTCTGCTTTCATGATCCGGCTTCCATTGCGGATTATTACATGGAACGTCTCCGCCACGAGGATCAGGAGGTTCTTCTCTGCATGATGCTGGACACAAAAAATCAGCTTCTCGGAGAAAAGGAAATCACAAGAGGAACGGTCAATGCGACGATGATTTCGCCGCGGGAGCTTTTTCTTGCGGCACTGCAGTTCCGTGCGGTTCATATTCTGCTGGTTCACAACCATCCAAGCGGAATCCCGGAACCAAGCGGTGACGATATTACCGTGACACGGCAGATCCGGCGGGCGGGCGAAATGCTCGGCATTACCCTGCTGGATCACATTATTATCGGGGATCACTGTTATACCAGTATGCTGGAACAGGGAATCTGATCCCGAAAATCCGAGGCAGAAATGCCCAAAGGAAGGGAACAAGTTAAAGGAGCACGATGCAGATTCGAAATGTATACGGCATAGACCTTGGCACCAGTACCGTCAAAATCTATGACCTGAAGAAAGACACAATCACAAAAGAAAAAAATATGATTGCCATACGCAACCGCGAACAGGTGATTGCCGTTGGAAATTACGCATATGAAATGCACGAGAGAACGCCTTCCAATATCGAGGTAATTACCCCCATGAGCAACGGACGCATTGCGAATGTATTGATGGTAGAAGCCGTTTTGCACACGCTTCTCCATCGCTGTATGCGCCACATGGGATACCGCCCGGAGCTGTATTTTTCAGTTCCCTGCGATATGACAGAGATTGAACGGCGTTCTTATTATACGATTGCACATAAGGGAGCCTTAAAAAACTGCCGCATGTATCTTGTGGATAAACCAATCGCGGATGCGCTGGCACTTGGCATTCCGATCAACCGCACGAAGGGTTCCATGATTGTCAACATCGGAGCGCAGAGCACAGAGATTTCTGTTATCGCCAACGCGAGGGTTATTTTTTCCAGAATCATCCCGGTAGGCGGAAAACAGTTCAACGAATCGATATGCAATCTGAACCGCCGCAAAAACAATTTCCAGATTGGCTCCAAAACAGCCAAACGTGTCAAGATTGCGCTGGCGGATCTTGGAACAGACAAAAAAGAGGCGCGGAAGGTGCGCGGCGTAGATGGTGCATCCGGTCTTCCAATGGAAGGGATCATTACTTCTTCCCTCGTAAACGAAGCACTCCTTTCCGGTGTTAATGAGATCGGCGAGGAAATCAAGCATGCGCTGGAGCGTACACCGCCGCAGATCCACGATCATATCCAGAAAGAGGGTATTTACATCACCGGCGGAAGCACAAGGATTCCGAACATTGACCGCTATCTTTCGAGACAGCTCGGCTGTCCGGTGCAGCTTTCCCAGTATTATGACCTCTGTACCATCTGTGGGCTCAAGGAACTGATCACGCACGATGCGCTGCATCGCTGGGCTTACACGGTAAATAAAAAGAAGTAAATCTATCAAAAAGGACCCGCTATGAATAAGAAGAAAAAATTTCAGCTAAAAAGCAAACATTTACTTTTCATCATGACGTTCCTGTGTCTCTCCGGCATTTTAGGCAGTGCAGCAGACAAAATGCCGGTCACGCCGATCCGGGAAGCCGCAGGCTTTGTGATCATCCCGTTTCAGAACGGAATTAACCAGATCGGTGCGTATTTGACAGACTGTCTGACCGGTTTCCAGAACGTCAAAAAACTGTCTGCCGAGAAAGAGGAGCTTGAACAGAAGGTCACGGATCTGACTGAGGAAAACAATCAGCTTGTACAGGAGCAGCAGGAGCTGCAGCGTCTTCAGGAGCTGTATCAGCTGGACCAGTCCTACTCGGAATATGAAAAAGTAGCAGCACAGGTCATCTCAAAGGATCCGGGCAACTGGTATGATACCTTTGTCATCAACAAAGGATCAAATGACGGGATTCAGAAAGATATGAACGTTATTGCAGACGGCGGCCTTGTTGGACTTGTTGAGGAGGTAAGTTCCAATTCCGCTACTGTCCGCTCTATCATTGATGACTCCAGTTCCGTGAGCGCCATGACAGCATCTACCTCGGATACGTGTATTGTATCGGGTGATCTGCGCCTGATCAGCGACGGAAAGCTTGCCTTTTCCCAGCTGAATACAACCGACACGGTAGCTGAGGGCGAAAAGATTGTGACATCGAACATCAGTGATAAATACCTCCGCGGTATTCTGATCGGCTATGTCAGTGAAATCACCGAGGACTCCAATCACCTGACGAAAAAGGGATACATCATTCCTGTTGTGGATTTTCAACATATTCAGGAAGTTCTCGTGATCAAAGAATTAAAACAGCAGGGAGGAGAGTAAATGCGCAGAAAAATCACGCTTGCCTTTCTGATTCTGGCAGCTTTCCTGTTACAGACAACTGTATTTCAGTATTTTCAGATCGCGTCCGTAACGCCGAACCTTCTTCTGATTCTGACGTCCGCCTTTGGGTTGATGCGCGGAAAAAAAGAGGGACTGATGGTCGGATTTTTCAGCGGTCTGATGATTGATCTGTTCTACGGCAGCCTGTTTGGATTTTACGCACTGCTCTACATGTATATCGGTTATCTGAATGGCTTTTTCTGCAAAGTCTTCTATGACGATGATATTAAGGTACACATTGTACTGGTCGCTGCCAGCGATCTTGTCTACAGTCTGCTGATGTATGTGCTGCAGTTCCTGCTGCGCGTGCGCCTGCACTTTTTCGATTATCTGGCGCATATTATTCTGCCGGAAATGGTATACACGGTAGTGCTCTCCATTCTGCTTTACCGGCTTTTATTTATCATCAACCGTAAACTGACCGAAAATGAAATGGAAGGACAACAGTCGCCATGGCTAAGAAGATAAGAAAACTTTTCCACAGACTCGGTGAAAACCGCACCCTATTGCTTGGTGTGGTTTTCCTTGCTATGTTTGCCGTCCTGATCGGAAGACTTTTTATCCTGCAGGTGGTGCATGGAGAAGAGTATGCGGATAATTTTGAACTGCAAATCACAAAAACCAGAACCCTTGATAGTACAAGAGGAAATATTTATGACCGGAACGGAAAACTGATCGCTGGAAATAAGGTTTCCTACTCCGTAACCATCGAGGATAACGGAACGTACAACACGACAAAAGAACGTATTCTCTCTCTGAACGCAGAACTCTATCGTCTCTGTAAGCTGATTCGTGCAAACGGAGACTCGATTGACACCAGCACCTTCCCGATTGAAGTGGATGAGAACGGTGCGTTTGTTTTTACAGGTGAAGAGGGAACAACCCGCGACCGTTTCCGTGCAGACATTTATGGACAGAAGAAAATCGACGATATGACGGCAGAACAGAAGAGTTCCAGTGCCGAAACGCTGATGACATTTCTTGCCGGACCGGACGGCTTTGGCCTGGATGCCTATTCTGACGATGAAAAATACGCATATTCTGCCAAAGATTTTGAAGAGTATGGTCTTCCATACCAGACAGACGAATCCGGAAATGCGGTCCTTTCTCTTTCCAATCAGGAGCGTCTGGAAATTCTGGTGATCCGCTATAAGATGAAACAGACGAATTATCAGAAGTATGTCCGCGTGACAGTTGCTTCCGGCGTCAGCAGCAATACAACTGCATCGATTGCAGAGAATGAAGATGTTCTGCAGGGTGTCAGCATTTCGGAAGATTCCGAGCGTGTATATTATGACGGAAAGTATTTTTCCTCTCTGATCGGTTATACGGGCCAGGCGTCCTCAGACGAGCTGACAGAACTGAATGAAGAGCTGAAGAGCCAGGGAAAAGAAGAAACGTATTCCACGGAATCCATCGTCGGAAAATCTGGTCTGGAACAGTATATGGAGACAATCCTTCAGGGAACCGACGGATCAGAAGAGATTATCGTTAATAACGTCGGAAAAGAGCTGGAAACGGTAGAAGGATCCCTGATTGAGCCAAAACAGGGAAATAACGTCTATCTTTCGATTGATTATGACCTGCAGATTGCGGTATATAAAATTCTGGAACAGAGAATTGCCGGCATTCTGAAACAGTATCTGAGTGATGTAAAATCCGTTGATACCTCAACACTTGCCAATACGGATGCCGTTCCGATTCCAATTTACGATGTATACAATGCACTGATCGAAAACAGCACGATTGATATTTCCCATTTCTCGGCGGCGGATGCCACGGAGCGTGAGCAGCGGATCTATGCACTGTTCCAGCAGAAGCTCCAGCAGGTGCTTGCCGAGATTACGCAGGAACTGACCGTTGAAACAGCAACCGTTTACAACGACCTCAGCGATGAAATGCAGGAATATGAGACCTTCATCGTGGATAAGCTGCTTTCCAGTACGATGGGTATTCTTTCTTCAACAGCAATTGATGAGAAAGACGCCACCTATCAGGCATGGAATGACGGAACGATTTCTCTTCGTGATTATCTGACGTATGCGGCAAGCCAGAACTGGATTGATGTCTCAGCACTGACGCAGGATGATGCCTACCTGGATTCTCAGGAGGTTTATCAGAAGCTGACGGAGGTTATTCTGGACCGTCTGGCAAACAATACAACATTTGCAAAAAAGATGTATCACTATATGCTGCTGCAGGATATGCTCGATGGCTATGATATCTGCAATCTGATGTATGATCAGAACCTTCTGACGAAAGAGGATGACGATTATGCCGCTTATGTTGCAGGAAATATGACACCGTTCCAGCTTCTGTCCGATAAAATCGCCAAACTGGAAATCACCCCGGCACAGCTTGCACTCGATCCGTGTTCCGGTTCTGCTGTCATTACGGACCCGAATACCGGTGCTATTTTAGCCTGTGTTTCCTATCCTGGCTACGACAACAACCGCCTGGCAAACCAGATGGATACTGCATACTGGGCAAAATTGAATACCGATGAATCCAGCCCGCTGTACAACAAAGCAACCCAGCAGAAGACGGCTCCTGGTTCCACCTTTAAACCGCTGATGGCGGTTGCCGGATTAAGCGAAGGCATAATTACTCCGACCAGTACCATCAACTGCAACGGTCTGTTCGGGGAAGGACTTGTCAACGAATCTGACTATGTCCACTGCCATCAGTTGAGCGGCCACGGAGATCTGAACATTGTCGGTGCCATCCAGAACTCCTGCAACGTGTTCTTCTGTACGCTTGGATATCGTCTGGGACTCGATGAGAACGGCACCTTTAAACAGAAGCGCTCTCTGGAAATGATCCAGAAATATGCCGATATGTTTAAGCTGGATGAAAAGACTGGAATCGAAATTTCGGAAACCGATCCGAATGTAACCGATTCCCTCCCGATCCCTTCCTCGATTGGTCAGGGTACCAACAACTATACGACGACACAGCTTGCACGCTATGTCACAACGATTGCAAATTCCGGTACGGTTTATAATCTTTCCCTTCTGCAGAAAGCAACGGATTCGGATGGCAATGACATCGATATGGGCGCAGATTTCGGCCCGACGGTAAATTCAGAAATGGATGTTGATTCCAACATCTGGGATCTGGTACACGAAGGCATGCGAAAAGTAATCAGCGTATCCAATGCGACCATTTTCCCGGAATCCTGGCCGGTAGAGCTTTCCGGAAAAACCGGTACCGCGCAGGAAGACCGTACACGTGCAAACCATGGACTGTTTATCGGCTTCTCTCACTATGAGAGCAGAGACGATATTGCTCTTGCCGTCCGCATTCCGTTTGGATATTCTTCTATGAACGCAGAGTTGGTAGCTAAGGATATCTTAGATTATTACTATGGCCTCTCAGACGATATTCTGTCCGGTCAGGCAAACTCCAACGGTGTTGCAAGCGTGAGAGCAGACTAAGGAATTTTTCCGGCAGAAACGAAGCCTGGGAAGAAAGCTGCAAAAGAGAAAGGATGCGTTTTTAAACAAAGGTTTGGACGCATCCTGCGGCATGAAAATGCAGAACAGTTTTCAACAAGGAGGTTCCAGATGAGTGAAGTCATTGTAATTACATCAGGAAAAGGCGGCGTCGGAAAGACGACAACCGCAGCAAATATCGGAATCGGGCTGGCACAGCTTGGAAAGAAAGTTGTGATGGTAGATACCGACATCGGTCTTCGAAACCTGGATGTCGTGCTCGGCCTTGAAAACCGGATTGTCTACAATCTTGTGGATGTTGTGGAGGGCAACTGCCGGATGAAGCAGGCGCTAATCCGCGACAAACGGTACGAGCAGCTCTACCTTCTCCCGTCTGCCCAGACGAGGGACAAGACAAGCGTAACGCCCGAGCAGATGAAAAAACTCTGCGATGAATTAAAACAGAGCTTTGATTTTGTTCTTCTTGACTGTCCGGCAGGCATTGAGCAGGGATTTGCAAATGCAGTTGCCGGCGCCAATAAGGCAATTGTTGTGACTACGCCGGAGGTTTCGGCCATCCGGGACGCGGACCGCATCATCGGCCTTCTGGAGGCGCAGGATCTGAGGGATATCTCTCTTGTCATCAATCGTATCCGGCCGGATATGGTAAAACGCGGTGAAATGATGTCGGTGGATGATGTACAGGAAATTCTTGCTGTTCCGCTGCTCGGCATTCTGCCCGATGATGAGCAGGTAGTAATCGCCACCAACCAGGGCGAAGCGATCGCTGGAAGCGGTTCCAAGGCAGGAGAAGCCTTTACGAATATCAGCCACAGGATCCTCGGGGAGAGTGTTCCCTACTTGGATCTTGACAGCAAAAAGGGATTTTTCCGCCGCGTATTCGGGCGATAGGAGGGAACTGGTATGGGTTTATTTTCAGGCAGAAAGCCGCACTCCGGCCTCGTTGCAAAAGAACGTCTGTCCAATCTTTTAATGGCAGAACGTCTGAACTGTTCTCCGGCATCGCTTCAGATGCTGAAAAATGATCTTTCTGCTGCTGCAGGAAAATACCTTACCGTTGAGGCGGATGAAATTTCCGTCACCATTACACACACAACCCCTGTCATACTGACAGCGAAAATACCATTGAAAAGAAACGAGGAGTATCATGTTAAGACGATATAAGCTGAAAAATTATAATTTCCGGCTGGTCATTCTTCTGATTGCCATCAGCATTATTGGTGTGCTTCTGATCGGAAGTGCAGACAGTGCAGACCAGAAAAAACAGGCCATCGGAGTCGTATTGGGCGTAGTCATCATGATTATTGTCTCTTTGCTTGACTATAGCTGGCTTCTGAATTTTTACTGGGTTCTTTACATCGGAAATCTAATGATGCTTGGCGTTCTTTATCTCGGCGGTTCTACCGCAAAAAACACGTTTGGTGCGACCCGTTGGATTCAGATCGGAAGCTTTCAGTTTCAGCCGACCGAGCTGTCAAAAATCTTTCTGATCATGTTTTTTGCGATGTTTCTGATGAAGCATGAAGAAGATCTGAATACGGCGAAAACCATTTTTACCGCGATCGGGCTTCTGATTCCGCCGCTCGTTATGATTTACCGTCAGCCGGATTTGAAAAATACGATTACGGTCATGGTTCTGTTCTGCTTTATGATGTATGTGGCGGGCTTAAGCTACAAAGTTATCGCCGTTGTTCTGGTTTCCGGTTCAGCACTGGTACTTGCGCTTCTGCTTGTCATTACGCAGGTGAATTTCCAGCTTCCGGCGGCTCTTGACAAGACGATTGGTTATCAGCTTGGGCGAATTCAGGACTGGTTAAGCGATGATGCCGACAACGCCGACGGCCGTCTCCAGCAGCAGAATTCCATTACAGCCATCGGTTCCGGAAAGCTGACCGGAAAAGGACTCAACAACAATAAAGTTTCTTCCGCAAATAAGGGAAATTTCGTTTCCCAGAACCATAATGACTTTATTTTTGCAGTGGCAGGAGAGGAACTTGGTTTCTTTGGATGCTGCGGAATCATCCTGCTCCTGTTCCTGATTCTCGTCGAATGCATCCGGACTTCCCGGAAAGCAAAAGATCTGTCAGGAACGTTGATCTGCTGCGGTATGGCAGGACTCATTGCCTTTCAGAGCTTTCTGAATATCAGTGTTGCAACCGGAATCCTGCCGAACACCGGTACACCGCTTCCGTTCGTCAGCTATGGACTGACCTCCCTTGTAACACTTTACATCGGAATGGGGCTTGTCCTGAATGTCGGACTGCAGAACCGGGATTTTGTAACCAGAAACTATGAATTACTAAGGAGGAAAACCATCAATGAACATCGGATTGATCGCGCATGATGCAAAAAAAACGCTGCTTCAGAACTTGTGTATCGCCTACCGCTCGGTACTTGCCAAGCATACTCTTTACGCAACCGGAACTTCCGGCCGTCTGGTAGAAGAGGCAACCGGACTTAACGTCCGCAAATATCTGGCTGGACACGTTGGAGGCGTTCAGCAGATGGGTTCTCAGATTGAACAGAATGATCTGGATCTTGTGATTTTCCTGCGGGATCCGGAACAGCCGAAACAGCATGAGCCGGATGTCCATCGGATTATCCGTCTCTGCGACGTACACAGCATTCCGCTTGCCACCAATCTTGCAACGGCAGAAATGCTGATCAAATCATTAGACAGAGGAGAAATGGACTGGCGTGAAATCTACCGGAGAAACGACTAATACTACAGAAAAAGAACAGAAACTGCCTGTAACGGAGAAAAACGGGACTGCTCCGGAAAAAACCGAACATATTTTAAACCGCCTGATCATCGGCGCGGGTGTCTGTGTTGCTGTTATTGCGGTTCTGATCGGTGTGAAACTGTACCGTCAGGACCGCCAGATGGACATTACAGAGCCGTTTGCGCGAAGTATGGTGCTCGCCTCCGATCCGCTTTCGGCAGAAAAACGGTTTCAGGCTGAAACGCTCTCTGCCGATCTCTGTGTCGGTGAGACGAGCGTACCGCTGAATGATATCTCGTTTTCTTCACAGGTAAAGGCCGGACTGTTTGATCTGGATCACAAAAAAGTATTGTTCGCGCAGAATATGTATGATCAGGTCTACCCAGCCAGCATCACGAAGATCATGACGGCTCTCCTTGCCATGGAATATAACCAGCCGGATACGCAGGTAACGATCACAGAAGAGGATCTTGCGCTGGAAGATGGATCCCAGATGAGTGGACTGGCCGTGGGCGATACGGTAACGATGGATCAGCTTTTCCATGCATTGTTGATTTATTCTGCCAACGATGCTGCTATGGCGATTGCCCGCCAGGTAGGCGGAAGTGTAGAGAATTTCGTTCAGATGATGAACGATAAGGCAGCTTCCCTTGCCATGACCGGTACGCATTTTGCAAACCCGCACGGTCTTCACAATGAGAATCATTACACTACTGCATATGATGTTTATCTGATGCTGTATGCTGCCTATCAGCATACGGAATTCCAGAATACGATGTCAATGTCTTCCTACACGCTGAACATGACGCATGCGGACGGTACGGCGGGAACGATCTATTTAAGCTCCACGGACAAATATCTGACCGGAGAGAAAAACGCACCGGAAAATGTGACGGTGCTCGGCGGAAAAACCGGAACGACCGATGAGGCCGGTTCCTGCCTGGCACTGGTATCCCAGAATGCATACGGAGAACCGTTTATCTCTGTCATTCTTCATGCATCAACAAAAGTGGAACTGTACGAGGACATGAACACTCTTCTTTCCAATATCAACTCCTGACGTAATCTTTTTGCAATCCCCCGGACGGCGTTTTTTCTGCCTATCCGGGAGATTGTCGTATCCGTTTAGAAAAACAGAGCTCCTTTCCCTGCGAATTAGAAGATTTTTCAGAATTTTTTCATTTTACCATTGAAAACGTTGGTGAATTGTACTATAATTAAACCATGAACTTAAAGGTTTTTGGTGAAAATATCTTATTCTAATCTAAGGAGGAAACTGCTATGGTTCAATTAATTGTAGGCAAGAAGGGAAAAGGCAAAACAAAACAGCTGTTAGACAAAGTAAATGCAGAGGTAAAAACCGCAAACGGAAATATCGTGTATATTGACAAGAGCACAAAGCACATGTTTGAATTAAACAACAAAGTACGTCTGATTTCCGCAACCGACTATCCTCTGAAAAACAGTGATGAATTTATCGGATTTATCTGCGGTATCGTTTCTCAGGACCACGATCTCGCAAGCGTTTATCTCGACAGCTTCCTGAAAGTAGCAAAACTGGAAGGAGAGGACATCACAGATTGTGTTGAACAGCTGGAAGGCATTGGCAAGCAGTATAACATTACCTTCGTATTAAGTGTCTCCATGGATAAAGAAGAGCTTCCGGAAGGCATGCAGGATAAGATTATCGTTGCACTGTAACCAAAACTGTATTATAATAATTGCATAGCGACAAAACCAAAGGACGGCGCTTACGGCACCGTCCTTTTAGCGCATGGATTAAACAATAAAAGGAGCATACATTTTGTCTAAGCAGAAAAAGAACAGCCGCCGGCATTCGAGAATCCGTTTCCCTTTTCCGGCGTTGAATATTGGAAATATCATCTTTGGAGCCCTTTTTTTCTATATGGCAGTTTCACTTTTCTTTTACCTGACCGCCGATCATATCAAATCTTTTCAGGTTGTGCAGGGAACTTTATCCCGGAATGATACCTATACCGCATTCGCCATGCGGACAGAGAGCGTGCAGCTTTCCTCCGGCAGCGGATATGTTCAGTTCTATACCCCAAATGCATCGAAAATCAGCCGCGGAAGCGCTGTTTATGGGATTTCCGCAACAGAAAATGCCGATACCTCTGGTATTTCGGCAGATGCGGCAACGAGAACGTCGCTTCGTTCCTCACTCGCACGTTTTTCTTCTGATTATGATTCCAGTTCCTTTTCCGGCATTTATCAGCTGAAAACAGAACTTTCCGCAAAGCTGCTTGCCGCTGCCGCTGAAAACGGAGATTCCTCATCACAGACGATATTTTATGCAGATCAGGACGGTGTTGTCGTCTACGGCAGTGATGGATATGAAAGCTATACGGAGGACAGCCTTACGCCGGAGCTTTTCTCTACGAAAGCCTCTGTGGTTTCCTTTGATTCCGGCGCGCAGACGGAGCCTGGAAATGCAGTATACCGTCTGGTGACAGATGAGCAGTGGGAAATTGCCGTTCCGGTGACGAATAAGCAGGTCGTTACACTTTCCAATTTCAGTACGATAAAAGTTAAATTTCTGAAAGACGGAAAAACACAGACGGGAACACTGAATCTAAAGTCCATTAACGATCAGAACTATGCTGTCATTTCGTTTACAAGCGGGATGATCCGTTATGCGGAAGACCGTTTTCTTTCAATAGAGCTGGTCACAAACACTGGAAGCGGACTGAAAATTCCAAATACTGCCATCACGGAAAAAGATTTCTATAAAATCCCGGCGCAGATGCTCGTACAGGGCGGAGACAGCAATTCTTCCGGTTTCCTGCGGGAAAAGACCGATAAAAAAGGAAATGTCATGCTGGATGATAACGGACAGCCGGTGACAGAATTTGTAAACGCCACGATCTATGAGCAGGTCAATGATGAAAATGATAATCCGGTCGAATATTACGTCGACATGGCCGCTTTTAATGATGGAGATATACTTCGTGCACAGGATTCCGCCACAACGTATCAGATTGGAGAAACGGTTCCGCTGCAGGGTGTTTACTGCATCAACAAAGGATATGCTGTATTCCGCAAAATTCAGATCATCGATCAGAATGCGGAGTATTCTATCATAAAAAAACAAACGCAATACGGCATTTCGCAGTATGATTATATTGTGGAAAATGCATCCACCGTCAGTGAAGAAGATATTGTGCATTAAATACTGGAGGTTAGAAAGATATGCTGAAAGAGAACTATGAAGAAGTCCAGAAGAAAATTACAGAAGCCTGCAAAAGAGCCGGACGGAACCGGGAGGAAGTTACCCTGATTGCGGTCAGCAAAACAAAACCGGTCGAAATGCTTTCCGAAATCTATGATCTTGGCGAACGCAATTTCGGTGAAAACAAAGTGCAGGAGCTGACAGAAAAAGAGGAAGTGCTGCCAAAGGATATCCACTGGCACATGATCGGTCATCTGCAGCGGAATAAAGTAAAATACATTGCAGGAAAAGTTGCCCTGATTCATTCTGTCGATTCTCTTCGTCTGGCAAAAACGATCAGTGAGGAAGCGGTAAAGCACAACTGCGAAATCCCGATCCTGATCGAGGTAAACGTTGCCGGCGAGGAAAGCAAGTTTGGTGTCTCCGTAGAGGAAACCCTTCCATTGATTGAAGAAATCGCAAAACTTCCGGCAATTCATGTGGAGGGACTTATGACCATTGCACCGTATGTGGAAGATCCAGAAGAAAATCGTCCGGTTTTTCGCAAATTAAAGGAATTAAGTGTTGACATTGCCGCCAAAAACATTAATAATGTACGTATGGCCATTTTGAGCATGGGCATGACCGGCGATTACGAAGTAGCAGTAGAAGAAGGCGCCACTTTAGTACGGGTTGGAACCGGAGTCTTTGGCGAACGGGATTACAGTAAAAGATAACAGGAAGCCTTTCCAAGAAGAGTGACCCCGCGCATTCTGCACGGCTGTCTGGCCAAATGCCACAGGACTAAAAATAGGAGAGTATAAGAATGAGTGTTTTAGACAAATTTCTGGATGCCATCCGGCTGAACGACGATTACGAGGAAGAGGATGCTGATTCGGATAGCTTCTTCGATGAAGAAGACGATGATATAGAAGAAAAACCAAAGAAACGTTTCTTCCGTAAACTGGAGAACGAGGATGAGGACGAAGAGGAAGAGCTGCAGGCGAAACCGGTTCACACTGCACCGCGTAAACAGCCGGCGCCAAAGACCACCGCTTCAAGCCAGGCTGCTGCTGCACGAGCTCCAAAGCCAGCTGCCCCGGTTTCCTCGAAAGTTACTCCAATGAGAAAGAAAGCAGGTGCATTAAATATGGAAGTATGCGTCATCAAACCGGCTTCCATGGAGGATACCCGTGAAATCGCGGATACGCTTCTGGCCGGATGTACCGTTGTCCTTAACTTAGAAGGCATTGATGTGGATATTGCCCAGAGAATCATTGATTTCTGCTGTGGTGCATGCTACTGCATGAGCGGAAGTCTGCAGAAAGTTTCCAGCTATATTTTCATCCTGACACCGTCCAGTGTAGAAATTTCCGGCGACATCCAGGATATCTTAAGCGGAGCTTTTGATCTTCCAAATATCCGTACCGATTATTAAAGAAATTTATCTTTGCAGTAAATTAAAATGGATCCACTGGATCAATTATTGATTTACTTAGTAACAAAGGAAAAGCATCAGATGCAGGATTCTGATGCTTTTTTCATGAAAGAACATACAGGAGGCATAATTTATGAAAACACTTACCGTTAAAAGAGAAGGCACATCTACTGAATTTTCTTATGAAATTGTCTGGGACGGCAGCTACGAACGCCTCGCCGGCTGTGTGGAGAACTTAAAACTCCCTGCAAAAAAGGCCTGCATTGTCACAGACAGCACGGTTTCAGAACTGTATCTGGAAGAGGTAAAAAATGTACTGTCCCCGCTGTTTGAGACCGTAACCGCATTTGTTTTCCCGGCTGGTGAAGCAAGCAAAAATCTGGATACCGTCAAAGATCTGTACACGCATCTGATTGAAAACCACTTTGAGAGAAAAGACATTTTATTCGCACTCGGCGGCGGTGTCGTTGGGGATCTGACCGGCTATGCGGCGGCAACGTATCTGCGCGGCATTGATTTCATCCAGCTTCCGACGACACTGCTTGCACAGGTAGATTCCAGCGTTGGAGGAAAAACGGGCGTCGATTTCGACCAGTACAAAAATATGGTCGGTGCATTCCATCATCCACGTCTTGTCTATATGAATATGGCAACCTTAAAATCCCTGAACGGCGATCAGTTTGCCTGCGGTATGGGAGAAGTCCTGAAAACAGGTCTGATCCGCGATGAAAAATTCTACGTCTGGACCATCAATCACATGTCTGAGATCGAAGAGCGGATTGAGCCGGTATTAACGAAAATGATTCAGAAATGCTGCGATATCAAACGCCAGGTTGTAGAAAATGACCCAACAGAACAGGGAGAGCGTGCCGTTTTAAATCTTGGCCATACGATCGGTCATGCCATTGAAAAGCTCAAGAACTTCGAACTGCTCCATGGCCAGTGCGTTGCACTTGGAACCGTTGCTGCTGCCTATATTTCCTACAAGAGAAGTTATCTCTCCGATGAAGAGTTTTACGAGATTCGTGATATGAACGTCGGTTTCTATCTGCCAATCACCGTGGACGGCCTGAAATCGGAAGATATTCTGGCTGCAACAAAATCGGACAAGAAAATGGAACAGGGTACGATCAAATTCATCCTTCTGGAGTCTGTCGGCCATGCTGTGGTGGACCGCACGGTTACAGATGAAGAAATGCTGGAAGCTATCAATTCTATTAATGGAGATCTGATCGATGAAGAGTAAAAAACTTTCTCCGCTGGCCGTTTATCTGGTTTGCGCGGCAGCGATTGTCCTTCTGCTTGCAGCAGATCAGTATACAAAATCACTGGCAGTGCAGTATCTGAAGGACCAGCCGTCGATCGAGCTCATTCCAGGGGTTTTGGAGCTGTTTTATCTGGAAAACCGCGGTATGGCATTCGGACTTCTGCAGGATCAGTACTGGCTGTTTGCTATGATGACGGTATTGTTTCTGATCGTCATAGTGATCGTCTTTTACAAGCTTCCAAAGACACGCCGCTTTTTACCGCTTTTTGCCGTGCTGACTGTTCTGACGGCTGGTGCGGTCGGAAATTTTTACGATCGTTTTCTGAATCACTATGTCGTTGATTTCATCTACGTTTCGCTGATCAACTTTCCGGTTTTTAACGTAGCTGATATTTATGTCACCGTATCGGTCGCTGTCTTTTTACTGCTGTATCTGTTGTACTACAAGGACGAAGACTTCGCATTTCTGCATAAAAACGCCAAAAAGGAGGAGTCCGATGGCTGAAGAAGAACGGATTTTGGAAGTTACACCGGATTTTGACGGAAAACGGATTGATCAGTGCCTGGCCGCATCTTTTTCGGACTGTTCCCGTTCTTTTCTGCAGAAGCTTTTAAAAGACGGAAAGGTTTCGATCAACGGAAAAACGCAGAAAGCAAGCAGTAAGGTTGCCGCCGGTGATGCCGTTCTGGTGCTTCTGCCGGAACCGGAAGAACTGAACGTGGAGCCAGAAAACATTCCGCTTGATATTCTGTACGAGGATGATGATCTTCTGGTCGTCAATAAGCCCAAGGGGATGGTCGTACATCCGGCGGCAGGCCACAGCAGCGGAACACTGGTCAATGCGGTTCTGTATCACTGCCGCGGAAATCTCTCCGGCATCAACGGCGTTCTGCGCCCCGGAATCGTCCACAGAATCGATATGGACACAACGGGTGCCCTGGTTATCTGTAAGAGCGATTTCGCCCACCAGAGCCTCGCAGAACAGCTCTCTGTACATTCCATTACCCGAAAGTACCGGGCAATTGTCCATGGGAATCTGAAAGAGGACGAGGGAACCGTGCGCGGTGCAATCGGCCGCCATCCGACAGACCGGAAAAAGATGGCGATTAATGAACGGAACGGAAAACCGGCGGTCACACATTACCGTGTGCTGGAACGCTTTGGAAATTATACGTATATTGAATGCCAGCTGGAAACCGGCCGGACGCATCAGATCCGTGTCCATATGGCAAGTATCGGGCATCCGCTGCTTGGCGATGCGGTTTATGGCCCGAAGAAATGCCCGGTGAAAAACCTGCAGGGACAGACGCTGCATGCGATGGTACTTGGATTTATCCATCCACGGACCGGTGCCTATATGGAGTTTGAGGCGCCGATTCCGGAATATTTTTCCAATCTGTTGCTGCAGTTTCGAAAAAATGTCTGAAACTGCTTAAAAAGAATGATATTTCAAAAAGTATATAGTTAATTTGTATAAGTTTTATCAAAATGTTCTGTACTTTCTGTGAATTCTGTAGTATACTGGATGTAACGAAAAAACGCGAGTTACTACATCTGTGAAAGCAGATTATTGTGACGGAATGGAAAGGAGCGGATTATATGAAAACTATCATAACGATTGGACGTCAGTACGGAAGCGCCGGACATTCCATTGGTAAGATTTTAGCGGATGACCTGGGAATCAAGTACTATGACAAAGAGCTGCTGGAGAGAGCAGCAAAGGACAGCGGATTATGCCAGGAATTGTTCGAAAACCACGATGAAAAACCAACCAACAGCTTTTTATACTCTCTGGTTATGGACAGTTACTCCTTCGGCTATGGATCTACCATGATGGATATGCCGCTGAACCAGAAGGTATTTCTGGCACAGTTTGATGCCATCAAGAAGATTTCGCAGGACGGTCCGTGTGTCATCGTAGGCCGCTGTGCAGATTATGCACTGGAGGAAAATCCGAACGTGCTGAGCATCTTTATTAAAGCAGATATGCAGGATCGCATCCGCCGTATCGCAAAGCTGTATGATCTTTCCGATGCAAAAGCAAAAGACAAGATCACAAAGATCGACAAACAGCGTGCAAGCTACTACAATTACTACACCAGCAAACGCTGGGGCGAGGTAGACAGCTACGACCTGTGCCTGAACAGCAGTGTATTCGGTATCGATGGAACCGTAGATATGATCAAACAGGCAATTGAAGTTAAAGAAGCGGGAATCCGCAAGATTTTCAGCACCTGATCAAAACAGAACATAGGAGAAATGACCCTCCTCTTAAAAATAAGAGGAGGGTCATTTTATGAAAGGATTTTAAAGATGAGAATTGTTATACAGCGTGTAAAAAGAGCAAGTGTTTCGGTGGAAGAGAAGGTTGTCGGATCGATTCAGAAAGGTTTTCTGGTTCTGATCGGTGTCGGCCAGGGGGACGATGAAGCAACAGCAGACAAGTATATGAAAAAACTGCTGGGACTGCGTATTTTTGAAGATGAAAATGGAAAGACGAACAAGTCCCTGGCAGATGTGGATGGACAGCTTCTGATGGTTTCACAGTTTACCCTGTATGCCAACTGTAAAAAAGGAAACCGTCCAAGCTTCACGGAAGCAGGCGAGCCGCACAGAGCAGAAGAACTGTATGAATATATGGTCGCGAAAGCACGGGAACAGGTTCCTGTTGTCGAAACGGGAGTGTTCGGGGCTGAGATGGAAGTATCACTGGTGAATGATGGGCCGTTTACGGTGATCTTAGAGGATCTGTAAATAAAATTTTTTTGTTTGCCGAATCGGTAAAACAGAACGTGGTTTGCGAGATCTGTGAAACCTGTTTTTGTCTAGAAATAGTGTACCATCATCGTACTGAATTGTTTGTATTTATATAGTTTACATAAAATGATTATGTGAACTTGTGAAGAGGAGAAAATCTTTTATGCCGCAATTTGACTATCAGCAGCTGTGTCACTTTGTCCTTCCGGAACAGGGGGGACTGTCGGTGGAAACAATTCTAAAACGTTTTCTGCATCTGACACCACGTGAAATCCGCCATGCCAAATATATTCCGGATGGAATTCAGAAAAACGGTGTTTCCTGCCGCACAAATGCAGTCGTCCAGACTGGAGATACGATCACTTTTCGATATGAGCAGAAGTGTCCCCACCTTTCCGAAGATCAGGTTCTGCCGGTATCAGGTGATTCTGCCGGCGTACGGATTCTCTATGAGGACAGTGATCTCTGTGTCGCAGACAAGCCATCCGGTATGGTCTGCCACGCTTCCCACGGCCATTATTCCGATTCCCTGACACATGCTGCCGCATCCCTGTTAAAAACACCGACAGCGCCTTCTGAACTCCGCTGCATCGGCCGTCTTGACAAAGATACATCGGGTCTGGTACTATTTGCAAAGAATCAGCTGGCTGCTGCTAGACTGTCCCGGCAGCGGGAGAGCGGCGCGCTGAAAAAAGAATACCTGGCTCTGGTACACCATCCTTTTTCCGAAGAAACGCAAAAAGAAACCATTCGTCTTTCCATGGAGCAAATTCCAGGAGATGACCCTGATTCTTTCGATCCGTCTGGGAAACGTATCACTAAAATGCGTATCTGTAAAGAAGGGAACGGCCTGTGGGCTACTACACACTACGAGGCTGTCCTTCAGGATCCTTTCTGGGCCGTCGTGTGCTGCCGTCTGGAAACCGGCCGCACGCATCAGATCCGCCTTCACATGGCATCTATTGGACATCCACTTTTCGGAGATCCGCTCTACGGAGTCCGCGA
This sequence comes from Blautia sp. AF17-9LB, assembly GCF_003479185.1. Lineage (NCBI taxonomy): Bacteria > Bacillati > Bacillota > Clostridia > Lachnospirales > Lachnospiraceae > Blautia > Blautia sp. AF17-9LB. The sequence continues at coordinate 83,201 of NZ_QUGU01000001.1, read as the reverse complement.
CGGCGGTACCCGTGCCGCGCTCCATGCCTGGAAACTGCACTTTCTGCAGCCGATGACAGGAGAACCAATTGATCTGGAAAATATTCGAACGCACATGTTCGATTAAATATATTTGAAGTATAAGGAGAACATTTTATGGAAGAACAGAAAGAACACAAACGCCGCGTCCGCTACAAAGGCACACATCCGCGGAATTACAATGAGAAATACAAAGAACTGAATCCGGAGAAATATCAGGGGACCATTGAGCATGTGATCCAAAAGGGAAGCACACCGGCCGGCATGCATATCCCGATTCTCGTAGATGAAATCCTCGATTTTCTCAAGATCGAGCCGGGACAGAACGGACTTGATGCAACACTCGGATACGGCGGCCACAGCTCCCGTATGCTTGCATGCCTGCAGGGAAAAGGGCATCTCTGTGCGCTGGATATCGATCCGATCGAGATGGCAAAAACAAAAGAACGACTGGCCACGCAGGGGTACGGCCCTGAGATTTTAACGATTCTTCATCAGAATTTTGCCAATATTGATCAGATTGCTGCCGAATACGGCCCCTTTGACTTCATTCTGGCGGATCTTGGTGTTTCCTCCATGCAGATTGATAATCCGGAGCGCGGCTTTTCCTACAAATATGATGGACCGCTGGATCTTCGCCTGAATCCGGAGGCAGGAATTTCCGCGGCCGAGCGTCTGCGCACGGTTGCACGCGATGAACTGGAAGGCATGCTCATTGAAAACGCCGATGAACCGTATGCAAAAGAAATTTCCCAGGCTGTTACGCGGGCACTTCGGAAAGGAAAGAAAATTGACACTACGTTTGCAATGCGTGATCTGATCGCTGAAGCACTGGATTTTCTTCCGAAAGACGAGAAAAAAGAAGCCATCAAAAAATCCTGCGCCCGCACATTCCAGGCACTGCGGATCGATGTAAACAACGAATATGAGGTTCTGGAAGCATTCATGGAAAAACTCCCGGATGCTCTTGCTCCGGGCGGCAGAGCGGCAATTCTGACGTTCCATTCCGGCGAAGACCGGCTTGTGAAAAAGTCCATGAAGGGACTGTATCAGATCGGTATTTATTCCGAATATTCAAAAGAAGTCATTCGTCCTTCCAAAGAAGAATGCATCCGCAACAGCCGTGCAAGTTCAACGAAAATGCGCTGGGCAATTAAGGCGGAGTAACTAAAAAAAGCAGGAGAGAAGTCGTCTCCATAAAAAAGAGGAATCAACGAATGGGATATAATCCCTGTTGATTCCTCTTTTGGTTTCTGATATGTTTTTATTCCTCATGCTCCGGCATGGACTCCCGCAGCCGTACCGCTGTGGCAGCCTGACGGCGCCTTGCATCGTCCATGGCAGCATAATGTTTCTTCGTCGTATTGACATCCTTATGGCCGAGGACATCCGCAACAAGATAAATATCGCCTGTTTCCTGATACAGCGTCGTACCGTACGTACTACGCAGTTTATGAGGCGTAATTTTCTTCGTTGTCGTCACCTGGGACGCATATTTCTTCACCAGATTTTCCACTGTCTTGACGTTGATCCGTTTTCTCTGCGCCGAATAGAAGAGTGCGTGTTCGTGTCCTGCCACAGGCGTAATACCTGCGCGGACTTCGATATACTTTTTCAGTGCCTCGGCAACTTCATCTCCAAAGTAGACAAACATTTCATTTCCACCTTTTCGAAGCACTTTGATGCCATTGTTTTTAAAATCGACATCCTCAATATCTAACCCGACACATTCCGACACACGGATTCCCGTGCCAAGCAGAAGAGTAATGATTGCAAAATCACGTTCCTTTGTTTTTTCATAGTAGGCCCGCTGATGATTGCTCAGCCCGTCGCCGCAGGATTCAATAAAATCAAGAAGCTCCGCAACCTCATTTGGCTCCAGACGGATAATTTCTTTTTCATGGAGCTTCGGCATATCGATAAGCAGCGTAGGATTTGTCTCAATCAGTTCCTTTTTGAAATAATAGGAATAGAACGTCCGAAGTGCCGACAATTTTCGTTTCAGGCCTTTTTCCCCGTTGGTGGTATAAGATTCCTGGGAACCGATATAAGCCTTTAAATATTCTGTGTATTCCTCAAGATCAAGTGCAGTGACCTGGTCAAGCACATCAACGGACATCTGATCCATGGGAATTTTGGCAAGTTCCGGATTTTCTTTCTGCAGATACTGAAAAAAGATCCGAAGGTCATATGCATATTTGATTCGTGTGCTGGTCGATGTCGTTGTGCTGATGCCGCGGAAAAATTCGGAAGTAAAAGAGGGAAGCGTCTTCAGAACCTCGCGGAGCTTCAGTGTATTTTCCATATCGGTTTGTTCGTGATACGTAATTTTTGATTTCATAACTGCAAATGAGCCTTTCTAAACAGAAAAACCGGGAAAATGAAAGAAGTATTTCTTCTATATAACTATTCGGGAAACGCAGGTTTTTCGAATAGTTGAAGAGTTACTTTCAGAAATCACCGGTTTTTCCTCTGAAACCGCCGAATTTTACAGGCCGATTTCTTGTTCGTTTTTTCACAACATTTTTTATTTTCTTCTTTTATTTTTCAGGATAAAAATCTTAATACTCCGATTACCTTTCCTACGATCTGCAGATCATTCACAAGGATCGGATCCATCTCATCGTTTTCCGGCTGCAGGCGGAAATAACCGTCTTCCTTGTAGAATGTTTTTACTGTAGCGGAATCATTGACCAGAGCGACAATTTTTTCTCCATTTTCCGCAGTTGCCTGTTGTTCCACAAGAACAAGGTCGCCGTCTAAAATACCTGCATTTACCATGCTTTCGCCCTGTACCTTTAAAAGGAACGTTTCTGCGTTTGGCAGACGGTCTACCGGCATTGGGAAATATCCTTCAATATTCTCTACCGCAAGAATCGGTTCTCCGGCAGCTACTTTGCCGATCAGCGGAATCTGTGCAACCTCACTCTGGGATGCGGTGTCTTCCGATGCAATTCCCTGGATTGCACCAAGGCGGCCGGTATGGAATCCTTCATCGCAGATTTCAATGGCTCTCGGTTTTGTTGCATCTCGTTTGATATAGCCTTTCCGCTCCAGTGTTTCCAGATGTGCATGTACCGAGGATGTAGAACGAAGGGAAACCGCTTCGCAGATCTCACGCACAGACGGCGGGAATCCTCTCTGCAAAATTTCCTGTTTTAAATATTCGAGAATCTGTCTCTGTTTCTCTGTCAGTTTATTTTTGTCTCCAGCCATCGTATGTTCCTCCTGTCGTTTCGTTTTTTATATGAATTAGGGTAGTCCCCTCTTTCTATACGATATTTGCTTAAAATATACCAAATAAATTTTACCATAAATCCCACCGGAACGCAAACAAAAGTTTCGAAAATTTGTTCGCATTTCGTATTGACAAACATACGTTCTTTTATTATAATAAACATATATTCGAAAGAACAAATGTTCACGTAGCACAACTACTCTTCTATCACAAATCAAGGGGGAATTTTACATGAGTACCAATGCAAAGAAAAGAAAATCACTGAGAGAAAGACGAAAAATCCAGAGAAGAAAACTGCAGATCCGCGCCGCCGCCGCTCTCCTGTCTCTGGTTGCCGTCACATTTCTTTTAATCTTCCACTTCACGCCGCAGAATACGCAGGCAGACAGTGAGCCGAAAGCTCCAACCTACAAATACTACACCAGTATCCGCGTTTCTTCCGGCGATACACTGTGGGACATCGCCAAAGAATACCGTACAGAAGAATACTCCGATATTTCCAGTTACATTGCTGAGGTCCGTGAGATCAATCACCTGAGTTCCAACCAGATCACGGACGGTATGTATCTCTGCATTCCGTATTACTCCGAGGAGTATAAATCATGAAATTCAAGAAATGCTTTACATAATTCGGTTATGTAAACAAAGTAAAAAAACAGCTTCCAAAATGCACGGAACCTTCTAAAATGCACGGAACCTTCTAAAACAGCATGTTCGGGAAGCATGGTTTATCAAATAAAGAATGAATGTGAAAAGCAGAAACGTCCCGCAAATGAAATTTCTCATCTGCGGGACGTTTCTGCTATCTTATGCTTTTTTTAATCCTCTTCAATATGCTCCTGTCCCTGTGCGATGATTGTCCGTACATGACCATCTGCAAGAGAGTAGAACACCGATTTTCCTTCTCGTCTGCTCTTTACCAGCTTATTCTGCTTCAGAATGCGAAGCTGGTGGGAAATTGCGGACTGTGTCATGTGCAGTGCTTCTGCCAGGTCGCAGACGCATACCTCTGCCTCAAACAGGACAAACAGAATCTGGATCCGCGTGGAATCACCAAATACCTTGAAAAGCTCTGCCAGATCGTAAAGCTCTGTTTCATCCGGCATGGTCTCATTGACAATCTTTACCAGATTTTCATGAACCTCACAGGAGTCACAGCACAGATCAGCTTCATCCGGATTGATTTTTGCCATTTTGTGTCCTCGTCTTTCTATAGATTTTTCACAAACAGAGCACGAATTGCATTCAGAACCGCCAGAATCATAACTCCGACATCTGCGAAAATTGCCATCCACATGTTAGCGATACCGATGGCTCCCAGAAGCAGGAACAATACTTTGATACCAATTGCAAAATAAATATTCTCATAAACAATGTGAATACATTTTCTGGAAATGTGAATTGCTTTGGAAATCTTGAGCGGATCGTCGTCCATCAGAACGATATCAGCTGCTTCAATTGCTGCGTCGGAACCAAGTGCTCCCATCGCAATACCGATATCGGCACGGGACAGTACCGGTGCATCGTTGATGCCGTCACCTACGAAGGCAAGTTTTTCTTTTTCTGTCTTTGCAGCAAGCAGCTCTTCCACTTTACTTACTTTGTCACCAGGAAGCAGTTCGCTGTAAACTTCATCAATTCCAAGATCTGCAGCTACCTGATCGGCTATCCGCCTGGAGTCTCCGGTCAGCATAATCGTCTTTTTAATACCGGATTTCCGCAGCGCCTGAATCGCCTCTTTCGCATGCGGTTTGATCATATCACAGATCAGGATATGTCCGGCATACTTGCCGTCTACAGCAACATGGACGATGGTGCCGACGCTGTGGCAGTCGATATAATCAACGCCAAGGCGCTCCATCAGTTTTGCATTTCCGGCAGCGACATTTTTACCGTCTACCTTTGCTGTTACACCGTTTCCGCTGATCTCTTCGATGTCCGTGACACGGCTTCGGTCGATCAGTTTTCCATATGCTCTCTGCAGACTCTTGCTGATCGGATGGCTCGAAGCACACTCAGCAAGTGCTGCGTATTCCAGAACATCTTCCTGACTGATCGTATTGTGGTGAATACCGGCTACTTCAAAGACACCCTGTGTCATGGTACCGGTTTTATCGAATACAACGTATTTGGTCTGGGAAAGTGTTTCCAGATAGTTGGAACCTTTCACCAGGACACCTTCATGGCTTGCGCCGCCGATACCGGCGAAGAAGCTGAGCGGAATACTGATGACCAGTGCACAAGGGCAGCTGATAACCAGGAAGGTCAGCGCACGGTAAATCCATACGTTCCACTCAGGAGCGGCACTTAAAAACAGCATCCGTACCAGCGGCGGCAGAATTGCCAGCGCCAGCGCACCGTAGCAGACGGCCGGTGTATAGTATTTCGCAAATTTGGAAATAAAGTTCTCGGATCTTGATTTCTTGGAGCTGGAGTTTTCCACAAGGTCCAGAATTTTGGATACGGTGGACTCTCCAAACTCTTTCGTTGTTTTTACTTTAATCAGACCGGACATATTGATACATCCGCTGATGACTTCGTCTCCCTCCCGGGCGTCACGCGGAACACTCTCTCCGGTCAAGGCACTGGTATTCAGTGTGGTGTTTCCTTCTTCGATCACACCATCGATCGGAATCTTTTCACCAGGCTGTACAACGATGATTGTGCCAACCTCAACTTCATCCGGATCAACCTGCTCGAGTTTTCCGTCTACCTCGATATTTGCATAATCCGGGCGGATATCCATCAGTTCGCTGATGTTCCGGCGGCTCTTTCCGACAGCATAGCTCTGGAACAGTTCGCCGATCTGGTAAAACAGCATAACGGCTACGCCCTCCGGATACTCGCCAAGCAGAATGGCACCGACCGTTGCAACAGCCATCAGAAAGTTTTCATCAAATACCTGTTTGTTCAGGATTCCCTTCCAGGCCTTTTTCAGGATATCGTATCCGATGACCAGATAAGGAACCATAAAGGTTGCAAATCGCACATAGCCGGTTGTCGGCAGTACCGTGCAGAGAATCAGAAGAACCGATGCAACGATGACGCGGATGAGAACCTTTTTCTGTTTCTTATTCATACATATGCCTCCTTTGTTCTTACCGCCGGATGAAAAAATCCAGCATTTCATCCCAGAGATTTACAGATCCAAATCCGCTGCTCCAGAGAGAAAATACTGGATTTTTCTCGAGCTGAACCGCAGACAGGTTTTAGAATCTATTCTGCTCCAGCTTTTTCTTCCATCCGCCGATGAAAGTTTTTTATTTTAGAGGAAGATCTCGCAGTCATCCTCAACTTTTTTGCAGTTTTTCAGAACATCCTGCATAACGCTCTTTGGATCCTGTCCGTCTTCGAACTCCACGATCATTTTGAGCATCATAAAGTTTACGGTAGCATCCTTTACACCTGCTGTGTTTTTTGCAGCCTCTTCCATTTTGTTTGCACAGTTTGCGCAGTCAACATCGATCTTATACGTTTTCTTCATCGCTTTTGATCTCCTTTTTCATTTTCGCTGTTCATATGAACATTTATTCATATGTTTGTTTTTATTATAGCACCAGTGATGCAATTGTCAATGGAAAACTGAAAAAAATCAAAAAATCTGCCCGTCGGATTTTTTTGATTCCTGCGGGCAGATAGATCTGTTATTTATTTCTCATAAAGAAACGTTATGTTCTGCTATTTTTCACTTTTCCGAATCACAATCTGTCCGAACCGTGCACATCCGTCCAGAACCTCTATTTTCAGAATGCCTTCTCCTGTAACGGTACCGAGTGTGAACCGTTCGAGTGTGTTCGGTGCTGTTTCATATGCAAAATATGGATGAACATCCGAAGTTACTTTCTCACCGGCAGGAGGCATTACCCCTTCAAAAAGAGTCTCTCCCTGAATAGCTGCCTGTACCTTCACCTTTTTGTCTGCACAGTAAGTTACAGAAACGGTATAGGTTTCTTTTTCACGGATTGTATAGGAAGCATACTCTCCTGCTCCCAGCTGAAGCTGTACATGATCTCTCGGATGTTTGATCGGACCCGGTGCGGCAAACCCGGCCGGTTCAGGATGATATCCTTTTTCATAAATCAATTCAAACCGGTCATACAGACGATATCCTGCAGCATTCGGAAGATCACTAAGACCACGGAGTGAATCCATCGGCAGCGCGTTGTAGCCGATCGCCGGGATCTCAAAATCGCCCTCTCGAAGCAGATAAGGATGATATTGCGTATTTTCTTTGCATTTATCGACCGCCAGGCATTCCAGGTAGCTGTCCCAGATGGCCTGCGCATGCTCGTAGGACGGTTTTGCAGCTCCATTAATTGCATAATCGGTAATCAGATGCCATTCATCCGGAACATTAAAGTTCAGAATCGAAGCACATCCTGCTCCCTCTACCGTTTTCCAGCACCACAGATTATAACCGGCGTGGTACTCGGCAAGAATCTCATACATCGTTGTCTGCCATGCGTGCTCATTTCTTCCTCCTGTCTCGCCCATCCACAGGCAGATCTTCTGTTCCCGGCAGGTACGGAGAACGCTGGCAAGAGAAGCTACCTCCGGAACAACCATCTCATACGCATGAAGACTGATGCCCCAGTTGTGGTATTCCGGGTCAAACTCATGATCAAAGAAATATGTAAGAGAGGAAAACTGTGTACCATTCAGCAAAAATAAGTGTTTCTGGTCGATCTTTCTGCAGCGGCGGATCATTTTCTCGTAAAAATAGACCAGCTTCGGTGTCAGCTCCTCGCGGCGCGGCGTCATGGAGATCGGCTCGTTGATACAGTCATATGCGCCGATGATCCAGCGGTCTTTGTATCTTCTCATAAACTCTTCCATCAGAAGAAACATCCGCTCCATCGATTCTTCATCGTCATACAGATGCTGTCCATTGTCCACGCCGTCATCACACGGAATTCCGGACTGGCCTGCCGTTGCCGCATGGAAATCTACGACAGCATAAACCTGATACGTCTCACACCAGTCGAGAACATCATTCAGCATGGCAAAGGAATCTTCATTATACGTAATCCCCGGCTCCTCATACAGAAAGCTTCCTGCGCGGATCGGCAGACGCACGGAATTGTAACCGCGTCTGGAGAGAAGTGCAATATCCTCCTCCGTCAGATACAGCCGTCTCCAGCGTTTCCAGAACTCCTCCGCATATTTCGTTCCGCAGGTCTCCCGTAGAATCTGGTCCATACTTCTTCCACGGTCCATGCGTCCCATCGGCGCATATTTTCCAGGCTCGAACAGTCCAAAGCCGCTCTGGGTGCCGAGCATAAATCCTTCCGGATTATCCCAGTTTCCCATGCCCCAGCCGCGGAGAATCACCTCTTCTCCGAAATCATTCACAATAATACCGTCCTGATTGTGCAAAAATCCCCTTACACGTTCTTTGTCATAATACCCCATACAAAAATACCACCTTTCCGCAGAAGCCTTCTGGTTCTGCGCTTTTTCTTCTATTATAAAAATTTTGGTTTTCTGTGTCAAGAAATAGATTTTTACTATTTTCAGGGAAAAAACATGATATTTTTTTTAAAATTGCTTGACAAACCGAAAAATGAGACTATAATGCAAAGTGTTCAAAAGAAAAAAGGGATCAGAAAAAAGCAATGAGCAGGACAACATTTTTCGGGTGAGCCTTTGCAGAGAACCATCGGCTGGTGCGAGATGGCAGGTATCCCAAAGAACAATCCCCTGTGAGCTGTACAGACGAAACCAGAAATGGAAAGTAGTCCGGACCGGCCTCTCACCGTTAGCAGAGAAGAGATTCACCGGAAAGTGTATCATCGGGGATCTTGTCTGAGTGATCGACCAAAAGAAACAGCCGATAATTAGAAGTGGTAACGCGGAGCGTTTTTGAAAGCTTCGTCTTCTTGCATAAGTCAGGGAGACGAAGCTTTTTTTGTTTCCAAGCATACCAACACAATTGCCTTTTCCCTTTTCTTTTTCCATTTGGAATCCATGTAAACTGGAAATATCATTTTTGAACGAGGAGGAATTTTATTATGAACACGTTGGTTATTGTACTGATCGCCGCCGTATGTCTGATAGCAGGTTATACCTTCTACGGAAGCTGGCTGGCAAAGAAATGGGGCATCGATCCTAAAGCAAAAACACCTGCCGTTGCAAAAAATGACGGTCAGGATTACGTCCCTACCGATGGATGGACCGTATTCGCCCATCAGTTTTCTTCAATCGCAGGTGCAGGCCCTGTCACCGGTGCCATTCAGGCCGCTGTCTTTGGATGGGTTCCCGTCCTTTTATGGATCCTGATCGGCGGTATCTTCTTTGGTGCTGTTACCGATTTCGGTGCGCTGTATGCGAGTGTCAAAAACGAAGGAAAATCCATGGGACTTCTCATTGAGAAATACATCGGCAAAACAGGAAAAAAACTGTTTCTTCTCTTCTGCTGGCTCTTTACACTGATCGTTATCGCCGCCTTTGCAGATATGGTTGCCGGAACATTTAATGCTTACGAAACGGTTGACGGCGTCACAAAGCTTTCTGCCCAGGCAACTGTAAACGGCGCTGCCGGAAGCATCTCCCTGCTATTTATCGCTTTTGCTGTTGTCTTCGGACTGCTCCAGAAAAAACTGCAGTGGAAAGGCTGGAAAGAAATGGTACTCGGCCTTGCCTGCACTGTTGCAGCCTTTGCAATCGGCATGAATGTACCGCTTGTAACAAGCAAAGCAACCTGGACTTATCTGGTATTTGCCTACATCTTTCTTGCCGCTGTCCTTCCGATGTGGCTTCTGATGCAGCCGCGTGACTTTATGACAACCTTTATGTTTGCCGGCATGATCCTTGGCGCTGTTGTCGGACTTGTTGTTGCACACCCGAAAATGAATCTTCCAATGTACACCGGTTTCCACAATGCGGCATCCGGAGATCTGTTCCCGATCCTGTTTGTCACCGTTGCCTGTGGTGCTGTTTCCGGATTCCACAGCCTGGTATCGTCTGGAACCTCTTCGAAAACCATTGCGAATGAAAAAGATATGCAGAAAGTCGGATACGGAGCTATGGTTCTGGAGAGCCTGCTTGCCGTCCTCGCCCTCTGCGTTGCCGGTGCTGCTGCTTCTGCAGACGGTACGGCTGCTGTCGGAACGCCATTTGCGATCTTTTCTTCCGGTGTTGCCGGATTTCTGGAAATGTTCGGCATCCCGGTATACGGAGCACAGTGCTTCATGACTATGTGTGTATCGGCGCTGGCACTTACCAGTCTTGACTCCGTTGCACGAATCGGCCGTATGTCCTTCCAGGAACTGTTCACTGTCGATGATATGGAACATGCTGCCGGATGGAGAAAGCTGCTCTGCAATAAATATTTCTCTACCATTGTTACTCTGCTCTGCGGCTACATCCTGACTCAGATCGGATATGCCAATATCTGGCCGCTGTTCGGAAGTGCAAACCAGATGCTGAGTGCACTCGTTCTGATCACGCTCTGTGTCTTCCTGAAAGTCACCGGCCGTGAAAACAGAACCCTGTTCCCGCCGCTTATCATCATGCTCTGCGTCACCTTTACCGCACTGGTAGAGCGTGTCATCGCACTTGTAAAAGCGTATGGAGCAGGAACCGCTGTCTTCCTCGTTGAGGGACTGCAGCTCATCATCGCCATTCTGCTGATGGTTCTTGGTGTCATCATTGTCATCAGCTGTGGAAAAGAACTGTTCCGGAAGAAAGCGGGACAGGAAACGAAATAATATAGATGTTTCTTCAAAGAGCTTCCTAACGCAAAACGCCGTCAGACTACAACAAGTCTGACGGCGTTTTACATGCCATAATTTTTTACGAAACAATTGCCGCCTTGGTCGCACCGATAATCGGGGAGCTGACTCCCTTCGCCCATTGCCATGCCAGTGCGGTCATACATTCAGGGCTTCCATTGTTTCCTCAATCGGAGTTTCGTAGTCAAAACGGTGAATGATATACAGATCCAGATAATCTGTTCCCAGCCGTTTCAGTGTACCGTCAATCTCTCTGTGAATGGCTTCTGCCGACAGATTGCCAAAATTTTACTCCGTATAATACTGTGCCTGCGCATTCCAAAGCTCATAGTATTTGCCGTTTGTATCCACAAATCCCCTGTTCCATAAGGTAGCATCCAGATACTTCGGGATCTCCCGGTTGACCGCCATAAAGGTTAAATGACCCCGGCTGTCCTGCTGTAAAAGTGACATCCTCCACCACCTGTAGAGGTGGGGGAGGATGTCACACTTCATGACCTTATTCCTTCTCCGGAAACATACTCTTCAACAGATGCGTTCCCGCTTCCGTCCGAAATACTTTTCTGCAGAAATTTTCAATCGCCTGTTTTGAATATTCGCTCTCGCCGGCATTGACCAGAAAATCGGCTTCCAGCAGGATCTGGTAATCCATTCCCTCTACATTTGTATAGGTATGATGATGCGTAACCAGCCATGTGATGCGTTCGACATCCAGTTCTCCTGCCGGTACATCTTTGAAAAATTCTGCAACGAGCGGCGCACTTTCCTCTTCCTGATGCTTTCCGCTGGTATTTCCGTATTTTTCCCGACACAGCGGGCAGGCAATATCATGGACAACAGCTGCCATCTCCAGCGTTTCCTGTGTTTTTGGATCCAGTCCTTCCGCCTCGCCGATGTTCTTTGCAAAGGCCCATACCTTCAGAAAATGATAAATATCATGAATATTTCCCTTATAAAAATCTGTCATTTTTTCAATTGCAGCAGCAATTTTCATATCGTGTTTCCTCCTTCGCATCCTGTCTTTCTTCCCATTATATCACATGTTTCACGCATTTGAGTATCAGATTATCATCTGATCTTATCACAAAATATGCAAAAACAGGAGGCAGAACCTGCCTCCTGTAGCTTTTTAACACTATGATGTTCTTTATGCCAGCGGTTTTCCTGTCAGCATCTCATATGCCTGAAGATATTTCTCGATCGTCTTGTCTACGATTTCCTGCGGCAGAGTCCAGTCGTGGTTTCCATCGTTGGCTTTGAGCCAGTCGCGCGCGAACTGTTTGTCAAAAGATGGCTGACCATGGCCTGGTTCATAACCGTCTGCAGGCCAGAAGCGGGAGCTGTCCGGAGTCAGCATCTCGTCGCCGATTACGATATTTCCGTTTTCATCAAGACCAAACTCAAATTTTGTGTCTGCAATGATAATGCCTTTGCTTAAAGCATAATCAGCACATTTTTTATACAGAGCGATGGTGTAGTCGCGAAGCTTCTCTGCATACTCGGCTCCTTTTCCCGGGAAGTATTTTTCCAGATGGGCGATGCTCTGCTCATAAGAGATATTTTCGTCATGATCTCCGATTTCAGCCTTTGTGGACGGAGTGTAGATTGGCTCAGGAAGCTTGTCAGATTCTTTTAATCCTTCCGGAAGCTCGATGCCACATACTTTTCCTGTTTTCTGATAGCTTGCCCAGCCGCTTCCGGTAATGTAGCCGCGGACAATGCACTCGATAGGAAGCATTTCCAGCTTACGGCACATCATGCTGTTTCCGTCAAATTTCTCCTGCTGGAAAAATTCCGGCATGTCTTTTACGTCTACAGAGATCATATGATTCGGAAGGATGTCTTCTGTCAGATCGAACCAGAATTTGGACATCTGGGTCAGAACGGTACCTTTTTTTGTTACCACATTGTTCAGAATGACGTCAAAACAGCTAATACGGTCGGTTGCTACCATGATCAGGCTGTCGCCGTTATCATAAATCTCGCGTACCTTACCCTCTTTGATTGGCTTTAATTCTTTCATCATGAATACCTCTTCTTTTCGTATAGGATAGTGAACGGAATTACACCCGATCCGGTGAAATTCCTTTGACACCTTTACCCTACACCACTCCTTATAAATTGTCAAGTATTTATTATTAACGCTACTAAATAAACCCCAAAAGGGATCTTTTATTTCCATTTATAATTCTGCTCCGTTTGTTTCTATCACGTGTTTATACCAGAATGCGGAATCTTTCATAATTCTCTCCTGATTTCTGTAGTCCACATATACGAGTCCAAATCGATCTGAGTAACCTTTGGCCCATTCAAAATTATCCATCAAAGACCACTGGAAATATCCTCTGATATCCGCTTCCTCTGCTGCTTTTCTCAGTTCTCGCAAATATCTTGCAAGAAAATCAATTCTGTTTGGATCATGCACTTTTCCATCTAATGAGATCACATCATGGCAGGATAATCCGTTCTCTGTGATGTAAATTGGCTTATGATATCTTTCATATAAAAACTTCGGTCCCCACTGCAGACATTCCGGTGTTACCGGCCATTGGATCGCAGTTTTAGGAAATCCTTCATATCGGCAAACCTCCTGTGGCTTTCCGTCTTCCCCCATACGGACGCATCTTCCATTATAAATATTCTGTCCATAGATATCGATCGGTTCTGAGATCAGACGCATATCTTCTTCTGTGATTTTCGGAAGATATTTTTCATAACGCACCAATCCCTCATCCGGATAATGTCCTAATAAAACCGGATCAGACCACCAGGATATCTTCCTCTTATTACTCTACTATTCTAATTATTTCCATTCCTCGATTCCCAGATTCTCTATATAATCAGCAAGTTCTCTCGCCATCTCATAGGTTTCTGGAATTCTGAGATGTCCTGGAGTCGCTGCTCCGTTTCTTTTAAAGATACAATGGGAAATCTTACGGTCTCCCATAGAAACCACTACATCGTCAATTGCTTTGTCCCAAGAACTGTCATGCTCAAGCAATGTCGTACAGCAGATGACCGATGCCTTCGGATATACCTGACGCAGTTTTTTTAAAAATTCTGTATAGTGTTCTCTCCAAAGAATTGCTTTCTCACACATATAGTCTTCTGACATGTAATCAAACGGATGATTATCATTCTGGCCAATTGCCACGACAACAACCTGCGGTGTATACTGATTAAAATCCCATTCTGTCAGTTCACCAAATGTTTTATTGAAGCGGATTTTATTCCAGGCACTTTCCATTCCAATCTGATCCGGCTCATGGAACCAGCCTTGTCCATCCAGCAATGCAATTCCGCCCTGTGCGATATCATGGATCTGTGCATTCAGCATACGTGCTGTCATCCATGCATAGGAATACCAGCTGTTAGAATAACCTCCCTGATGTTCAGGGTCCGTCTTTCCTGTATAATCCACTGCTTCTGTCACTTCTCCTGCTGATACAGAATCTCCGTAAACTTCAATTTTTCTTGTCTGTGCATCCGGAAGTTCCAATAATTTTGCTCCGTCTTCAATTTCAAATCCAAGGATGTGCATCTCATGGCAGGAATCCTGACGTTTAAAGAAAAGAACATGATGTTCTCCGTTTTCATTCTCAGGAACACGAATCTCTATTTCATTCTCTTTCTCGTTATCCAGATAATAACACGACTGCACTCCATCTAAAATACATCCAAGATAATTCTGCCAGTATTCATTTTTGTTTCTCAGGAAAATTTTCAAATATTTTCCTGTAAATTTAAATTCCACAGATGTACATGGATAAACCCAGATTGGTTCTTTTGGATTCGCCCAGTCAATCCTTCCGCTATAACGTATTTTTTTATTATCAGGATTAATTCTCATCTTATCTCCTCCATATTTTACAGTAAACTTGCTGCACCGATCATTCCAGCTTCATTTCCAAGTGCTGCTGTCTCAATCTCCAGAAACCTCTCCTTCAAAAATCTTATGCAATAATTAATGACATCAGATAAAATGGAGTTGTATCCGTTACCTCTTCCGGAAGAATTGTTATATCTACCGTATGAATTTTCTTTTCTCCACTGCACTGCAGGAAGCAGTCACCTCAAAATGAATAGAATCCCCGGCTTTTTTCCCGATCCATCCATTTTTAAAATGATCAAGATGTCCTGTTTTCTCTTCCATATCTGCATGAAATCCGCAAAGTTTTGGTGAAATTTCACGGATTGTCAGGCGTTTTGCATTCTCGTATGCATTCTCCGTCATTGCCTTCGGAAAAACAGGTTCTTTTTCCTCAACTTCTAATTCTGCTTTCACGCTTTCAAGGAATTTTTCAATTTCTTCTGCAACAAGTTTGTGTCCTTTATCATTTGGATGAAGTCCATCTGGTGTAAGTTCTTCCCTTATATATTCACCAGCCTTCATTCGCTGATAAATCGTATCTCTTGCTTCAACCTTTGCAGCATTCACGAGAAATCTGTAATTTGTTCCGTAAGAATCCAATAGGCAGTTGGCCGATTTTTTCTTTTATGCGAAATGGAAACGGAACGTATAGCTGTATCTTCCCTTGCATACACGATATTCCGGGTGAATATTTTTCGTCCAGCCGGTATCTCCGCCAAGGCCTGCGTGTGCTGCATCCAGGATCAGCCAGGTTCCTGTCGTATGCTCCGGAAGTTCTTCCTCATATGCGGCTTTTCGATATTCTGCCATAGAATATGGAAGCGCACTGAAATGGAAATCATCACTGCCTACAATCTGAACAGTATGTGTTCCATCTGAAAGAACGGCAAATCGCGTATCCTCATGGCCACCGCATTCGCAAGGTACTACAAACGGAACGTGCTGTTCTGCTACAGAAGATGTGTAAAATCCGGTAAAAGCTGCGTCCTTTCGGTCTGCATACGTCTCCCAGGGTCCTTTTCCATACCAGCTGAGCGTATCAAACGCTGCAGGAAGGCAGAACGACTGTCCGACTCTTGCGATGGTCTCAAGGCCGCTGTTGTTTGTTACTTCGTTTTTCAGCTCCATTCCCTCACTGCCGATGCGATACAGAGTATGAGCGGTAAAGAGTACTGCGTTGTCCGGCTCCGCGGTATAGGAAGCCTGCACTTCAAGAAGCACCTGATTTCCGGCACTGACAGCCGATACTGACTGTACTTTCTTTTTCAGACGATCCAGACCTTCCGCGCGCCAGATATCATCGTAATCACTTTCATGGGTTCCCTCATCAATACCGGTTGGGGCACGATAAAATTCATCTTTTCCGCCGGTCATAAAAGAAACGCTCTTTGCCTGATATCTGGTAAATTCACCTGTCTTTTTATCAAAGATAATTTCGGTCTCTTCGCCGGTGATGCGAACATGATTTTCATCCTCCGCTACGGTCAGTGGTTTCTCCACAATCGTTTTCTCGTCTGCCAGATAAACACCTGTAGTAACCGGAATCTGACGGCGGTATAGTTCTGTTCCCGCCGGTGCATAGAAGGTATCTTGGGCAAGCTCAACGTAATAATTTACATACGCCTCGCCATGCAGTTTCGCCGGAAGCTCCGGAAGCGGAAGCGTCTCTGTTGTTCCGGCTGCCGTGTAAAATGCCGGATAGCTGCCTTTTGCAAGCGTTTCGCCGTTCTGCACAATTTCATAGCGCACCTGCAGATGAGAAAGATCGAGGGTATGGTAGCGGTTTGCCAGCACCCATATAGTTTCGCCGGTATATGGATTTTTCACCTGCTCAATCGTAACCGGGGACTGGCCGTTTCTCACCTCATAGGCGCCCGGTTTATAGGAAAGATCGGCAAAGACAACACCATTCAGACACATATCCGGAACCGGATCGGTCACATCCTCTCCGAACGCTCCGCCGTAGCCGTATTTGATATTTCCGTCCTCCTCGTGGATCGCAATCGCCTTGTCCGCGAAATCCCAGATAAAGCCGCCCTGGAAACGCGGGTATTTATTGACATAGTCCCAAAACTCCTTGAAATTTCCGTTGCTGTTACTCTTTGCATAAGCGTATTCACACATAATGAACGGGCGGAGATCGGAATCGTCTGCCATCACATCCTCAAGCCAGCTCATCGTCGGATACATTGGGCAGATAACGTCGGAAATATTACTCTTTGGGTTGCCGGACTCATACTGAACGTATCTTGTCTTGTCGTATTCGCGGATCCAGCCGTGCATCGCGGCATGATTCGCCCCGGCACCGGATTCATTTCCAAGGGACCACAAGACGATGGAAGGATGGTTTTTATCACGCAGTACCATACGGGTTGCACGCTCCAGATAAGCGGCTGTCCACTCAGCGGATGCACTGAGCTGTCCGCCGTAACCGTGCGTCTCAAGATTTGTCTCATCGACAAGGTAAATGCCAAGCTCGTCACACAGATCATACCATTTCACCGCGTTCGGATAATGGCTGGTGCGGACGGCGTTGAAATTGAGACGTTTCATTACAGCAATTTCTTTTCGCATCTGCTCCTCAGAAACGGTACGTCCCGTCTCGGCGCAAAAATCGTGGCGGTCTACGCCGCGGATCACAAGGCGCTTGCCGTTCAGGGTCAGAACGCCGCGGCCGTTGATCTCCACCTGGCGGAAGCCGACCTTGCAGCTCTCGATATCAACCGTCTCATTCTCTTTGTTCTGCAGCTCGACAACGAGGGTGTAAAGTGTCGGAGTCTCTGCAGTCCAGAGTGCCGGGTTCTCTACCGGAGCAGTAACGGTTGCGATAAATTTCGGCATCAGATAGAAGCCGCACTCAGCAAACGGTCTCGAAGCCATCTCGGTTACTTTGTTCTGTTCTGCATCATACAGCGTCACTTTGGCATGATACTCGCCGTACAACGGTTTGGAGTTGTCCGGCCAGATCGTGACAGAGAGAGTAGCTTTCGTGTAATCCGGGTGTGTGAACAGTGTCTCTGCCTTATAGTCCAGGATGTGCTGCACCGGTTTCGATACGAGGCGGACATCGCGGTAGATACCGGACAGATGCCAGTAATCCTGATCTTCCAGGTAAGTACCGTCACAGTAGCGCATCACCTGTACGGCGAGGGTGTTCGTTCCCTCCTGCACATATTCGGTGATGTCAAATTCCGCGTTCACTTTGCTGTCCTGGGAATACCCCACCTGTTTTCCGTTGACCCAGAGATAGAAGCAGGACTCCACACCGCCGAAATCGATGAGAAGCTGTCTGCCAATATAGTCTGTTGGAACCTCAAAGGTTCTGAAATAGCAGCCAGTCAGATTTTTCTCCGGTACGTACGGCGCATTCAGCTCGTAGGTGCCTTCGGTAATCTCGATCTCAAATGCTTCGCCGTTTGCCTCCCGTTTGAACGGATACAGCATATTGGTGTAAACCGGCTTTCCATATCCCTGCAGTTCCCAGTTGGACGGCACCGGAATCGCATCCCATGCTGCGTGATCGAAATTCTCTTCATAAAATGCTTCCACCGCTTCCGGTGACGGATACATTTTGAATTTCCAGTCTCCGTTCAGATCCATTACAAAGCGGGACGCGTTCCGATTTCCGGCGAGCGCCTGCTCTACCGTCTCATACGCACCGTATGGCGTATGCATCGGATAACGATTTTTCTGCGTTATATACTGATTTTCCCAGTCTCTTGTCTGTCTCATGTTCTTGAAACCCTCCTTGCCTTTGCTTTCGCATTTTCCGACTGTCTCTCTTCTTTTTATCCAGATTGGTGTTCCTTTTTTGCTTTCCTGTGATATAATACATCTGTGGATTTTCAGAAGATTCATGCAGTTATCTTATGATTCAGTATAAAACACTGCACGTGGATGAGAAATAGTTGATCTGGTGTTTCTTTTATCCAAAATGGGAAAGCAAAGGAGAAGTCGTATGATACCGGAATATCTGCTTGCAAAAATAGAAAAGAGCGATGTTATCTATCGCTGTATTGGAAATGAAATGAAGAACGGGATTCTGGCGTGCGGTTTTATGCGGAAAGAGACGGCGGACCGCTCGCAGTATCATTTTTCGAACGAGTATTACAGCTGTTTCGTGCTGCTGCGCGGGAGCGGGGAATATATTGCCGAGGACGGCACCTCCTATCCGCTGCAGGCGGGAAGTATGGTCCAGCGTCTGCCGGGTGTGCCGCATTCCACACGCGTAGACCCCGATGGGAAATGGCTGGAATTTTTTATCTCGATTGGGAAACCGTTTTTTGATTCTTTCTGCTCGCTTTCGGTTCTGAACCGGGAGCCGGTGCTAAAGGCAGAGCTGCTTCCCGGCGATCTCGAGCGGTATCAGAAGCTTCTGCAGTCGTTAAAGGCCACACCGGACAGTCTGCTGCCTTTGCGGATTCCGGAGATGGAAAAAGAGATTCTGCGAATGTACGGCTACCATGCGCACCGGGTGAATCTGCAGCGGGATCCGATCGAGGCCGCCTGCGATATGCTCTCGCAGAATCTTGATGAAGAAATTTCTCTCGAAGAGCTTGCCCGGTCACTCCAGATCGGTTATGAGACGTTTCGAAAAGTATTTAAAAAACAGACCGGCGTCTCTCCTGCACGGTACCGCACTAGGAAGAAAATGGAGCAGGCCTGTATTCTTCTCGAGGGCGGCGTACCGATGAAGGAAATTGCCGGTCTTGTCGGATATGGCGATGTCTATGCGTTCAGCAAGCAGTTTTCCCGGTTCTTTGGATTCCCACCTGGAAAGTACCGCGCACGTCTTCACACGGATGCGCCGGATTTAGAACAGTTTTAAGATATCGTCCACGGTTTTACGTTTCGGCTTGTCCGGGTTGATGGCACGGTAGCCGACAGCAATGACAGCACCAAGGAGCTCATTCTCCGGAATGGAGAGGGCTTCACGGATAGCTTTCTCATCACGGATTCCCATAATCAGAGTATCAAGGCCGAGTTCTCTTGCGCGCAGGATCAGGTTTTCGTCATGCAGGCCAAGATCGTAATAGCCCCAGCCGTTTCCGACTTCATTGTCCGGTGTTCCGTCCTGCGTGAAGCCGGAGCGGTCTTTTACGAATGCTGTTACGACAAGTGCGGCTCCCTTTGAACTCTTCTGATTGAATTCTGGAAGGCATTTTGCGGAAAATTCTTCGACTTTCTCCGGTGTTACAAGGGCATAGTACCGTGTTGTCTGTGAGTTTTTCCAGGATGGTGCCTGAATCGCTGCCTGTACGATCTCCTGGATCTGCTCTGCGGTTACGTGTTTCTCCGGATCAAACGCGCGGATGCTTCTTCTTTCTTCCAGCAGTTTTGTAAATTCCATGGTGTATATCCTCCTTTTATTTATAAAGCCTCGTAATCTTCCCGTGAAAAACGGTGATACGTCAGGCCGAATTCATTTTCTTCGACACAGTAACAGTATTCATCTACAGACGGGTCTGAAAAAGAAAATACATGGCCCATCTCATGCTCCTCGGATGCGTTTTCTTCCACGGTAGTATGCATTTTCTCTGCATAGGAAGAAAAGCAGTTTCGAACCTGTTCCATTGTGTTTCCAGGCGTTGTGATCACCTGCAGAAGGTTCTGCAGGAGCTCCGGAACAGGGATTTCCCGCTCAATATAAGAGCATCCCTCCTCCGGGATTTCCACACAGTAGCGGTCTTTGACTGCCGAAATAGCGAGCATTCCAAGGCGCGGCTGTACGTTCTTACAGAACGCGGAAAGCGCTTTAGCCAGGTCTTCTGTTTCGTCTAAAGAGAGGGAACGGCGCAGGGACTCCGCCGGGTAGTAGAGCTTCATCGTACCGCCCTCATAGCCGATCTTCACCTGCCATTCCCGAATTGTATCGGTAATATGTTTTTCCAACAGTTTTGCTGTCATGTTTTCTAAGTCACCTCCATTATGCTGCATGTGCAAAAAACACAGTATTATTATCGCACGAATTGGGCATTGTGTGAACACTTAATTTTTTGTTTTTTACAAAAAGAAAAGAATCACTTTTTTACTCCTCGAAACGGCAGAAACCTCCGCCAGAAAAGCTGGAACAGAGGTTTCTGTGATTTCTTATGTCAGAAGAATTTCTCAGTTATTTCGTTCTGAATTACTCTTCGTCTTCGTTTTTCTTTCTGCCGCGGAGTTTGAATCCAAGTCCGCCGGCACCAAGAGATGCAACTGCCATGCTTACCCATCCCCAGATGTTGGTAGCATCACCGGTCTTTGCATTATCGCTCTTCTTGGAAGTAGAAGTATTGGATACTTTATTACTTGCAAGCGGAGTAGATGTTGCTTTCGGGGTGCTTGTCGGGGTCTTCGTCGGCTGCGTCGTAGGTATTGTGGTAGGAGCAGTCGTCGGGGTTGTGGTTGGTGCTGTTGTAGGTGTAACCGTCGGAGTCTCAGTTGGGGTAACCGTCGGAGTCTCGGTCGGGGTTACGGTTGGGGTCTCTGTAGGAGTAGGAGTCGGCTCTTCTGCTGATTTCTTCCAGGTGAAGCTAAGATCCTGATATCCCAGTGAAGAAACTGTAATTTCAAAGGAATCGCCCTCTGCGAACGGTGCTGCATCTGTCTTTAAGGAACCATCCTCATTGAACAGTACAACAGCTCCTCTTCCGCTTGCTGCATATGCTTTTCCATTTACAGTAACAGAGGTAATGTTCTTCAGATAATCTGCAAACTCTTCATCTGTTGCATCCCCGTTCTTAAACAGACCCGGTGTTGTCGTATCTTCGTTAAATGCTGCCGGCATCTCTTCCGTGTAAAGGATAAAGTCTGCGGAAAGATCTGCATATTTACCATTCTTATCGCTGACAGTCAATGTATAAGAACCTTTCTCTGCATTCTTGAAGTACAGAGTATCACCGGACACGGTTCCCGTCAGACCTTCTACTGTATAGACAGCATCGTAATCATCCGGCAGGCCTTCCAGTTTAACAGAAGCATTTCCAGATGTGACAGACGCATTTTCTACAGAAAATTCATATGCAAACTTAACCGGTACATATACATCTGCGTCGACTTCGTAAATTCCCTTGCTGGTGTAATAGGTAATTTTGTTGATGGTCTGTCCCATCATGCTCTTGTAATGTTCCGAGGAGGTCGGGCAGTTATGAACGCTTGTCGTAAATCCAGTGCTCCATGCCAGCTCAGACACTCTCCAGATATTCTCCAGATGACGCATTCCGTAATCGTTGCCCTCTTTTGTGCTGACAACAACACCATATACGGTATCTTCGCCTGCTTTGATGGTATCAGTAAGACCATCCAGATCCAGCTGATAATCACCGTATTTGCTGTTAGTGGAGAGCTCTGCCGTTACATTTTCCAGCTTTGCTGCCTCGGTTCCCTGAACAGCACCAAAGGTTACATTGCCGTCTGCATCTACAGATGCTTCTTTGTAATAAGACGGAACCTCATGTAAAGTGTAATATGCATAGCTTGCATTCTCATACAGTGCATCTTTTCCGGTATACGTTGTGGTGGATGTTTGTCCACGGTTGGTAACGGTGATTTCTACAGAATCCTCATCTGTCACTTTCGTGTATTTGCTCAGATCCATATCCTCTGTTACTTTTACTGGGAAGGTGATACCTGTAATATCGCTTCCGTCTGCATTCACATGGTAAGATCCGCCGGAAAGTGAGGCTGTTCTTGTTTTGTTCTTGGTTGCGGAAGTAAATGCATCTACTGGAATATCGTTATGAACCTCTGCCTGATAGAACTCAGCATACGGAATGTTCATTAATACATACTGGGACTGAAGTGCTTCGATTGCTGCATTCAGATGCTCTGTTGCTTCGTCTACGGTTCCCTGGCTCTGTTTTTTCTCCAATGCTTCTTTTGCTTCTGCCAGTTCTGTCTGCATATTATTCCAGGAAGTTTCCGTGTAAAGATCTTTATTCAGTGCATCTGCCTTTGCAATTGCCTCTTCCAGTGCTGCTGTGCTCTCTACCGGATCAGCTCCTACAATGTTCGCTTTGGTTGCTTCAAAAGTGTAGGAAGCATCTGCATAGCCAAGTGCATGAATCGTAATCTTCCAATAACCGGTTCCATCCGTTCCCTCCGGTAAAGTGCAGCGCAGGGAATCGGTAAGGCCAAGCTGGATTCCCATTACTTTATGCATCCAGTTATCTGCTGCGAATTTTGTTCCATACGTTGCTTTTGCATTCGTATAAGTGGAATCATCACCGTAATAAGTCCAGGTTACGGTCTGCAGATTAGCAGCCAGATCGCCGTAATCTCCCGTTAAATCTACGCGAAGGAATTCTCCATAAGAACCATTGGCTTCTTTCACGGTCAGTCCTACGGTCTCAGCATCCGGAGCTGTCTTCAGCGCCTGATCTTTGATTCCGGATTCACTTCCTGTTGTTCCTGCCGAGAAGGAGAAGCTTCCATCTACATTTTTCACTGCTATCTTCAGACCGTTTGTGTTTTCTGTTACATCTGCAACCAGGCCTGTATAGCTCTGCAGTTTATTTTCAGAAAATCCACCGGAAAGTGTTCCGCCGTTTTCTACCACAACATACTTTTTGCAGAAATTTTCGTAATCATCTTCCGAAACTTTTACAGGCACATATTTCAGGCCTTTTACTTCATAATGATCAATCTGGCTTTTGTCGTAAGTTACGGTCTCGCCGTTGGTCAGAACTGCCGTGGTTGCTGCGGTATAATATGCCACATCATAGGTTGTGCCATCTTTCATGTAGATAGTCGCTGCGCACTGGAAGCTTCCTCTGTGCAGTCCATGGTTTGTGGTCGCACGGGTTACAACATCAAAAGCGCCTTTATCACTTTCTTTGCGACTGTCAGTTTCATCCGAACCAGCGTCGCTTCCTGCCGCCTGAACTCCTTCTGCTGCCCAATACTCAGCCCAGGTAAGACCTGCATATACATATTTATATGTTGTTTCTTTCTTCTCATAAGTAAAGGAAAGCGTCTTGTAACCTGTTGCAGTTACTTCGATTTCAAATTTATTTCCTTCTGCAAAAGCGGCAGCTGTCAGATCAAGCGTACCGTCTTCTTTGATCAGAATTATTTTCCGTTTTCCAGTTGCTGCATATTCTTTTCCATTTACTTTTACCGAAGTGATGTTCTTGATATAATCAGCAAAGTCATCTTCTGATGCATTCTCTGCTTTTACAAGCGCCGGAGCACTTCCTTTTTCGTTGTAAGCAGCCGGCATTGCATCTGTATACAGAGTAAAGCTCTGTGTCAGATCTGCATAAACACCTTTTTTATCATGAATCGTCAGAGTATACATTCCTTTTTTCGCATTTGCGGAATAAGAAATGGTATTTCCGTCTACTGCAAATCCATCCAGACCATCTACGGAATATTCTGCATCATAATCAGCCGGAAGTCCGGTTACGGTCATCGTTGTCTTTCCAGTGGAAAGAGAAGCGTCTTCTACGGATACACTTGCCTCAAATTTTGTTGGAACAAAAATATCATTCACCGGAATCGTGTAGATTCCTTTGCTGGTATAATAAGTAACCTTATTGATATGCTGTCCCATCATGCTCTTGTAATGTGCAGAAGAAGTCGGGCATCCATGCACCTGTGTTGTAAATCCAGTTGACCATGCCAGCTCTGTTCCGCGCCAGATATTTTCCACATGACGCATACCATAGTCATTGCCTTCTTTTGTGCTGACAATAACACCATAGATCTGATCGGTTCCAACATCAATCGTGTTCTCCAGTCCGTCGAGATCCAGCTGATAATCTCCATATCTTGATTCAGTCATAAATTCCGGAGATACATTGGTCAGTTCAATTGCAGTTCCAACTGTTTTTCCAAAAGAAAGAGAGCCATCTGCATTTACCGTTGCTTCTTTGTAGTAAGAAGGTGCTTCGCTTAATACATAATATGCATAGTCTGAGTTTTCAAATAAGGCGTCTTTTCCAGTGTATGTCTGTGTAGATGTCTGACCACGGTTTGTTACTGTAATACTTACAGAGTCAGAATCTGTTACTTTCTTAAATTTGGAAAGATCCACTCCTGTTACTTTAACCGGGAAGGTAATTCCATTGATTGCACTTCCATCTGCATTGGTATGATAAGAACCACCGGCAAGAGTGGCTGTTCTTGTTTTGCTCTTCGTTGCGGAAGAAAATACATCCACTGGAACAGAGTTGTTTACATCTGCAGCATAAAATTCATCATACGGAATGTTCATCAGAACGTAAGCCACCTGCTCAGTTGGAGTCTCGGTCGGGGTCGCCGTTGGGGTTGCGGTTGGCGTTGCTGTCGGGGTCGCCGTCGGAGTCGGTGCTTTAACAAGGCCTTTTACTGCAGTATTCAGCGCATCTTTCGCGGTATCAACAGCGCTCTGGGATTCTTTTGCAGAAAGAGCAGATTTTGCTGCGGTAAGAGCAGTCTGGACAGCTTTCCAGGAGTCTGCGGTGTAGTCAGCTTCCTTTAATGCTTCGGCATCTGCGATTGCTTTTTCAAGTGCTGTGGTGTCTACTGCTTCTGGAGTCGGGGTTGCTTTTTGGGTTGCTGCAAGAGCCGCGGTTTTTACTGCATTCGAAGTTCTGGTTGCACCCGATACAATATCCCATCCTTCAATGTTTTCAATCGTTGCATCTTTTCCAAGAAGTTTCGTTTTGAATCCTTTGCTGTTTGTAGCTGCTTTTTTAAAATATGTAGCATTTTCTGTATTGTATCCAGAACCAGGTGTTACTGCAATATCAGAAAACTTACCGTCTGCAACTGTGATTTTGACATTAACGTCATATTCATCCCATGCATTCTCATCCTCATCGTCTTCTGCAGTTCTGGTAACATGAGCCGTAGACTCATAAGTGCCATCTGCCAGCACGCCACTTGTAGCATCCGCCAGTGCGGTTCCCGGGAGCAGGCTCATGGTCATGGAAGCTGCCATTACGGCTGCTAATGATTTTTTCTGAAGTTCTTTTCTTTTGATCATAACTTCCTCCTTTTTCCTTTTCCACAGTTTTGCAGGAAAAACAGGGGCAAAACTGTCCTTCATTATTATATTAGTTTTCACTAATCAATAATTGTTTTAACTAACCGTAGATTATTCTACTAATTTTTGATCGTTTTGTCTAACTCTTAACTGATTATTTTTTCTCAAAAGAGGCACAGATTCTGCTTATTGAGTATTTTTACTATTTAATGATCCGATACTGTGAAGTTTGTGGGATGATTTTCGTTCCCACACAGAAAAAATTCCGTAGATATGGAGTTTTCACCGCGAAGAACTCTTTCGTCCATCGCGTTTTACCGCAGAAAGAATGCGGTCCGAAAGGATTCCGATCAGCATTCCGGTGATGACTCCGGCCACGAGAAGCGCCGGCAGATAATAGAACAGTTTGCGGTTCTGCACCACGAGAGCCGCCACGCAGATCTGCGCGACATTGTGCGTCACGCCTCCTGCAATACTTACGCCGGTGATACTAAAGCCCTTGATGTGTTTCAGCAGAAGCATCACAAGAAAGCTCAAAAGCCCGCCGGCAAGGCTGTAAAGGATGGACATTCCATTTCCGAACAGATACCCCATCAGAAGAATGCGGGCGACGGAAATCATCAGGACTTCCCCTGCCGGAAGGAAAAAGAGGCCGACGACTACAACCAGATTGGCAATGCCGAGTTTGATTCCAGGAACACCGAGGTTGATCGGGATCAGTACCTCCACATAACTGAAGATCATGGCAAGTGCCATCAGCATGGCGCATAAGGCAATTTTTCTGCTTGCAGTGCGGCTGTCTCTCATAAATTCCAATTCCTTTCTTCTAAGCTGGTATTATTTTACAATCACATCCGGCGCATCGTCGGCGTCGTCCGTTGTGGATCCGTCACTTTCTACCTCCGCAACCAGCTTATGCGGCAGGCACACGATCGTCTCATTTACCTGGGAAATCGTACCCTGTCTTTTGCAGTAGCCGTCCGGGCAGTCAGCTTCTTCCATATGGGCACTTCCGTTTTCGATCACCAGGACATTCGTTCCGTGACCCGTCTGAATTTTCACGGTCTGATTTTCTGCGAGTGAATACGTTCCGTAGACCTCGCCGTCCACCGTGACTTTCATGGTATTTCCATTTTCCGTTTTCGGCAGCCGAAGTGCCAGGGCAAGGATTCCAGCCAAGAGCAGAACGGCGCCTGCCAGAATCAGATCTTTTTTCTTCATATAGTTTTCCTTATTCTGAATCAGATGCCAGCCCATAACAGCAGTGTCAGCAGGAATACAGCACGGAACAGCGTAAAGAGGATTTCATTTCCGTGAAATTCCTTTACCCCGCAGCGGATATTACCTTTCGGACACGTATCAATACATTTCTGGCACTGGAAACAGTCGCCGGAGATCTCCACGTATCCATCGGATGGCAGTTCCACCGCTGACGGGCACTGTCTCGTGCAGGCGCTGCAGCCGCGGATGCAGTTTTCGCGTTTCCGGTGCAGAGTAAAGAACGGCAGGATCGGAAGCAGAGAAAAGACAGCTCCCATTGGGCACAGGAAACGGCAGAAAAAGCGCTCCTCAAAGAACATGCCGACCAGGATCAGCACCAGAAGAACAATGCCTGGAATATAAGAGGAAAGTCGGAAATTTCCCGCATGCAGCATGGAAAAGACATCCCACGGGCTTGTTCCTCTTGCTTTCTGATAAACTCCTGCAAAGCAGCAAAGAGCAATCAGAAGCAGAATGCCGTATTTGACCAGCGCCAGTTTTTTTGCCAGCTCCGGTTTGATGCATCTGGGATTCTTTTTACGTTTCTTACAGATTATACCATAAATTGCGTGCATTGCATCCCCCAGACTTCCAAAAGCGCATGCAAAACCGCAGAAAAATCTGCCGAAAACAATCGTAAATGCACAGACAAGAAGCAGAGCCGACACAAACGCGGTCATCTCAATTTTTTCACCCTGTCCAAGCTGCGTAAAAATGTATTTCACTCCGTTAAATGCAGCGGTAAATACTGACGGAAGAAACAGGAAATATAAAAGCTGGATTCCGGCACGCAGGCAGGAAACGATCTGTTTTCTCTTCTTTGCCGGTAATGTGGATAGATCTAAATTTTTCATGTTATTTCTCCGCCTTTTCTATTGCTTCCTGCGCCGCATTTCTGATACCGGTGGAGCTGAATGTTGCTCCGCTGATCGTATCAACATCGGCGGACTGTGCCTCAATAATCTTTGGAATGATCGCCTCCGCGTTTGACAGATACGCACTGTCCTCGCCGTCGGCGGATGTGATGGCAAGATCGGTAATCTGGCCGCCCTCTACGGTTACTTCAACTGCAATGGTGCCGCCGAAGCCGTCAGCTTCACCGTCATACGTACCGTCCACGTACTGCCCTTCTGCTTCTGCTGCTTCACTTGCGGCCGTATCCGCCGTGTTGGATGCAGCTGCTGCGGCCTGCAGATTTTCCTTCTGAAGCTGGGTCGTCTCAAGCTCTGCCGAGAGCCGCGCGATCTGATCCTCTTTGTCTCTTTTATCGAGTACGGTATTGTAGCCGATCAGAACAGCAGCAATGACAGCGACATTCAAAAAACGAACAATCAATTGTCTCATCTGTTTTCCCCTTTATTGCGTTACTTTCGCAGCATCCAGCGCATTCCGGCATGCCTCAAGAATGGCTTTTGAGGAGCAGGTTGCACGGGAAACGGTGTCGATGTTTTCAAGCGTTCCGGTTTCCAGAATCTGAGCGGAAACGCCTTTGATTTTGGAGGTTCCTTCGGATGCGCGGCGGATGTAGGAGGCATTCTGACTGTCTCCGTCACCGGTGATGTTGCTTAACGCTACGATTTTATCGTTTTCAATTGTTACCGTCACAGAAAGCTGATAAGCGGTAAAATCTTCATCTTCATCCGGCTCGCAGACGGCAATCGCTGTGTATTCGCCGTCCTGATAGATCTTTTGTTCCGGAGTTTCCGTCGGGGTTGGTGTTGGCGTCTCAGTTGGCTCCGGGATTTCGGTCGGGGTTGGTGTTTCCGTCGGTGTCGGGGTTGGATTTTTCTTTTCCTCAGTTACGCGTTCTGCCTCTTTTAAAGCTTCCTCGATTGCCGCAAGAATTCCCCTGGAGCTGTAGGTTGCGCCGGAAACGGTGTCAACTTCCAGTGTCTGGTTTTTCACAACGTCCTTTGCTGTCTGTTTTGCGCGTTTTAAGAATGCTTCGTCATCTTCACTCTCGGTCACGAGAATTGCCTTGATCGTCTCATCCTGAATGACAACTGCCGTTGTAATGTCTCCCAGATAGCCCTCGCCGGTTCCGTAGTAAATGCCTTCCTCGTATGGGAATTTTCCTTCCGGAATCGTTGTGGTTCCGCCGCTGCTCGTTCCGTTATCCGGAACGGTCTCGCCGTTTGTTGCCTTCTTCGCATTTTCCAGCGCCTGTTTTACTGCGTTCTGGATGCCGCGGGAGCTGTACGTTGCGCCGGATACGAGATCCACATCGGTTTTCTGTCCGTCTACGATGCGGTCCGCTACGACTTTGGCACGGTTGAAGAATGTCTCGTCATCTTCGTTTTCCAGAATCAGTACCGCTTTGATCGTCTGATCCTGCAGGGCTACCGCCACTTTGATGTCTCCCTGGAAACCGGCGGCCGTGCCGTAATAAATTCCGTCCTGATAAGGGAAACTTCCCTTGGATGCAGACGAATTGTTATTGTTCTGATTATTATTCTGGCTGTTGTTTCCGTTGTTTGTATTGCTCTGGCTTCCTCCGTTTGTACTGGAAGACCCGTTCACTGCCGCCTGACTTAAGGCACTCCGCACAGCTTCAATAATACCGCGGGAGCTGTATGTCGCGCCGGAGACCGTATCCACATTCGTACTCTGTGTTGAGATAATCGTCGAAATCAGAGAGGAAGCACTGGAAAGGTAGCTTGGCGTATCGCTGTTTTCCACAATATCAATCGAAGCAATTTTTCCGCCGCTGACAACAACGCAGACTTTCATTGTGCCGCCAAATCCTGTTCCGGTTCCGTAATACGTTCCATCCCGGTAGGCAGCCGGTTCTTCGATTTTAGATACTGTAACGGTTCCGCCGGCAGAGGCTCCGCCGCCTGCCGCTCCTGATGCGGATGCCGGTTCTGAAGTGTCCTCCTGACCGGTCAGTGCATTTTTCACGGCTGCAAGGATACCTTTTGAACTGAAAGTTGCACCGGAAACCGTGTCCACATCCACACTCTGGGATGCGATGATACGGTCGATAACTCCCTTCGCACGGTTCAGGAAAGCTGCGTCCTCGCCGGGAGCGCTTACAATCGAGATCGACTGAATCGTTTTGTCTTTCAATACGACAGAGACTGTAATCGTACCGCCAAAACCTGTTCCGCTTCCTTCGTACGTTCCGTCCGCCAGCTCAAAGCTGCCGGAACCGACGGCTGCGACAAGTTCTGCTTCGGTATCGGTTGTCTTTTTGGTATCGTCCTTCTTTTTTGTATCATCTTTCTTTTCCGCTGCATCGGTATCCTGTTCCGGCTCCGGTGTCACCAGTGCCTCCGGCTGCTCTACGGCGTAAACCGGTGCAGTGTAGCCGTTCAGCGAAATACCGGCACAGGCTGCTACGATAACTGCCGCGAGAGCCGGTGCAAATGCTGTCAGTTTTTTCCATTTTCCCATGGTTATGTATCACCGTCTTTCCTGATAATGTTTGTCTCGTGATCGGATGTGAAATCGTCAGCAATTCCTTCGGTTACATACAGAACGCCGTCCGCATCCTCCAGAATGGTGTCAAATTCATCGCTGTGTGCACGCCAGTATTCGGCCGCCTTGTCCTTCCCCATGATGAAAAGAGAAGTAGAAAGGCCATCCGCCAGTGTTCCGTCAGCACTTACGATCGTCACCGACACCAGACCGTTATTTGCCGGATGACCGGTCGATGGATCGATGATGTGATGATATTTCATGCCGTCCTGTTCGAAATACCGCTCATAGCCGCCAGAAGTAATAACCGCCCGGTTGGCCGTCGAGAGAATGCCGAGATAATCATCCTCTGCCTCCGGACTCTGCACGGCAACGCGCCATTTACTGCCGTCCGTTTTCGTGCCGACAACCTGAACGTTTCCGCCGAGGTTGATGAGCCCGCTCGTCACACCGCATTCCCGGTAAATATCGGCGATTCTGCCGGAGGTATAGCCCTTTGCGATTCCGCCGAAGTCAATTTTCATGCCGTCCTTGGCAAAGCTGATGGATGCGCTGTCCTTGTCGTATAGGATATCATTGGCATCGGTCAGCGGAAGGAGGCTTTCGATCGTCTCATCCGAAGGAATCGTATAATTTCCGGTTGTAAAACCCCAGGCGTCCATGATCGGATAAATTGCGATGTCGAAAACGCCGTTTGTGCTGTCATACAGATCCAGCGAGCGTTCCAGCAGATAGGTGGTATCCTCCGATAAGGTTCCGCCGCCGTTTGCATTGATCTGCGCTACTTCACTCGTCTTCTCTCCGGTCGACAGAAGTGCATCCAGCCGCTCAATCTCCTGCTGCGCCTGATCCACCGCCGTTTCTGCATTCGGACCATAGGCAGTGACCGTCATGTACGTATCCATCGCAAAAATATCTCGGCTGCTCGATGCATCTGCGGCATCGGAAGAAGCTGTGGATGATGCGGATTTCTGCGTGGAATTCTCTTCCGAAGCGTCAGAACTGCTCGAAGACTCCGAAACAGACGCCGGCTGTGTCTGACTTTCACTGCTCTCCGGCTGCGCTGCTGTCCCCGCACCGGAACATCCGCCGACCGTCATCACCATGGCAAGACAAAATGCTGCAACAATTTTCTTTTTCATAAATAAAACTCCATTTTTTCTTATGTTAGGAAATCCTAACTTTGGTATTATAACATTAACTCGTAACTTACGCTATGAATTACTTGATAAAAGTTTTTCAATTAGCGTTCTGCATCTGATAAATTTTCTCATTTTATGTACTCTAAATCAAGTGGATTTTACTGGAATTCAAGCAGCGATATACAAAAAGCCCCCACAGCCGCATTGCTGCGGCCGCGGGGGCTTTAGAAATAACATTTTCAGAAATTACATATGATCGTGGCAGGTACGTGCAATTACGTCCATCTGCTGCTCTTTTGTCAGGTCGATGAATTTAACTGCATAGCCGGATACACGGATTGTGAAGTTTGCATACTCCGGTTTCTCCGGGTGCTCCATTGCGTCGATCAGTTTTTCGGTTCCGAATACGTTTACGTTCAGGTGATGTGCACCCTGCTCGAAGTATCCGTCCAGAACGTGTACCAGGTTCTCGGTACGCTCTTCGTCGTTGTGGCCAAGTGCGCCCGGGTTGATGGTCTGGGTGTTGGAGATTCCGTCCAGAGCGTCCTCATACGGCAGTTTTGCTACAGAGTTCAGGGAAGCAAGAAGTCCGCTCTTCTCTGCGCCGTAAGACGGGTTAGCTCCCGGAGACAGAGGCTCACCGGCTTTTCTTCCGTCCGGCAGAGAACCAGTTGCTTTACCATATACAACGTTGGAAGTAATGGTAAGGATAGAGGTAGTCGGCTCAGAATCACGATAGGTATGGCAGTATTTCAGTTTGTCCATGAAGGTACGAAGCAGCCATACAGCGATCTCGTCTGCTCTGTCATCGTCGTTGCCGTATCTTGGGAAGTCGCCGGTTGTCTCGAAGTCAACAGCCATTCCTTCTTCGTCACGGATAACTTTAACTTTAGCGTATTTGATTGCGCTTAAGGAGTCTACTACGTGAGAGAATCCTGCGATACCGGTTGCAAAGGTACGTCTTACATCGGTGTCGATCAGAGCCATCTCTGCTGCCTCATAGTAGTATTTGTCATGCATGTAGTGGATCATGTTCAGAGTTCCAACGTACAGATGAGCCAGCCAGTCCATCATAACGTCGTATTTCTTCATAACCTCATCATAGTCCAGATACTCAGCAGTGATCGGCTGATATTCCGGAGCAACCTGCTGTTTTGTCTTCTCGTCTTTACCGCCGTTGATCGCGTACAGAAGGCATTTTGCAAGGTTTGCACGAGCGCCGAAGAACTGTATCTCCTTACCGGTCTCGGTAGCAGATACACAGCAGCAGATGGAGTAATCATCGCCCCATACCGGACGCATTACATCATCGTTCTCATACTGGATGGAGCTTGTCTGTACAGAAATATGAGCTGCATATTTCTTGAAAGCTTCCGGAAGATTCTCAGAGTACAGAACAGTAAGGTTCGGCTCTGGGGACGGTCCCATGTTTTCCAGTGTATGCAGGAAACGGAAATCGTTCTTTGTAACGATAGAACGTCCGTCGATTCCCATACCGGCAACTTCCAGAGTAGCCCATACCGGGTCACCGGAGAACAGCTGATTGTAAGACGGAATTCTTGCGAATTTAACCATACGGAATTTCATTACCAGATGGTCGATCAGCTCCTGAGCCTCTTTCTCGGTCAGGATTCCTTTTTCGATATCTCTTTCGATGTAGATGTCAAGGAAAGTAGATACACGGCCAACGCTCATTGCAGCACCGTTCTGAGTTTTGATAGCTGCAAGGTATCCGAAGTACAGCCACTGAACAGCTTCTCTTGCGTTCTTAGCCGGCTCGGAAATGTCATAGCCATAGGACTGTGCCATAACTTTCATATCCTGCAGTGCTCTGACCTGGTCAGCGATCTCTTCTCTTAACTGGAAGTCACCACGACGCATTCCCTGACGATTTGTTGCAGCGAAGTCTGCTTTTTTGCGCTCGATCAGGTAATCAATACCGTACAGAGCAACACGACGGTAGTCGCCTACGATACGGCCACGGCCATAGGTATCCGGCAGACCGGTCAGGATTTTATTATGACGGGCTTTCATCATCTCTGGTGTGTAGATGTCGAATACACCCTGGTTATGTGTTTTGTGATATTTAGTGAAAATTTCATGAAGCTTCTCACTTGGTTTGTAGCCGTAAGTCTCGCAGGACTGCTCAGCCATTTTAATTCCACCATACGGCATAAATGCACGTTTCAGCGGTTTGTCTGTCTGAAGACCAACTACCTGCTCCAGATCTTTCATGCTGTCATCGATATATGCTGCGCCGTAAGCTGTGATTCCGCTTACAACGTCTGTCTCCATATCCAGAACGCCGCCTTTTGCACGCTCTTCTTTCTGGAGTTCCTGTAATTTGCCCCACAGACGGTCTGTAGCCTCTGTTGGTCCCTCCAGGAATTTCTCATCTCCGTCATATGGAGTATAGTTGTTCTGAATAAAGTCACGTACGTCGATGCCTTCTTTCCAGAGTCTTCCGGTAAAGCCATCCCACTGTTCAAATTCTCTCATTTGCTTTGTTCCTTTCTGGTGTTATTTTGTTTCGTCACGCTCCGGCATCTTCTTTGCACCGGGCATGAACACCTCCGCATGCATAATATAACAAATCTCTGCTTTCCGCGCAAGATATGCACTTGAAAAAATACAAGGAAAACCACAAAATCTTGTATTTTTATAAGAACAAAATCTACATGTGGCGCTTTTCTTTTATGCCCCGTATCCGATTTCATATATCTGCTCTGCAAAGTCACAAATAACATATGTTCCATCGGAAAATTCACTCTTCTGTACGCTTCCGTCCACCGTCATACACTCGTGGCGTACCAGTTCCAGGAGTGCCGTTTTTTCATGCAGCTCCGTTACAACGCGGCATCTTTCTGTCATCTCTTCCAGACTGATTTTCTCCCCGTCAAATGCACCATCTGTATTCGGATATGCGCCGTCCCGTACAAGATACGGTGCACCGCCTGCAAGAAGCGCATACAGCATATAGTCCTCGTCTTTTGAAACACGGTCCATCATCCACGGCTCGATCACACAGTCATGATACACAAGATTAAAGAGCGGCACCGGGATTCCTTTTTTCGGTGTCTCTGCCGGGCGCAGCATAAAGTCGTACGGCGCATAATGGCAGAATACCAGATACGGAACGGCCCAGTCGCTGACCTCCTCGGAGCTTGAGAGAATCCCCTGTGATAGCAGCCAGGAGAAGCAGTTTCCGCGGTACGTATAGCAGTCTCTTCTCGTCATCACATGCTCCGGATTTGCGCACTCGTCGCCCTCGTTGCACGTAAACACATCGAGGTATGCACCGTCAAGCCGGATTCCGTTTTTCTTCAGCTCGGCAAAATTCCGTTTCACATAGAACGGTGCCTGCGTTGCACAGAGATAGCTCTGCGGTCCGCCCGCCCAGTAACTGTGTCCCGGTATCGTTCTATCCGGAAGGCGGCAGGCATAATTTTCATCGTAGCTCGGCGCTGCATGGTAATAATCGCGGTACTGGTCGTGAATACCGAATTTGTAGCCGAAATCATGCATCGTATCGACAAGCGATTTCATGTCTTCCCATCCGCCGGCCGCTTGGCATGCCGGTGTGTAGTCCGGATGCTGGTTGTCATACCCCGGTTCTGCCCAGCCGTCCAGATGAAGATAGACTTTCTCTACGCCGAGATCATGAATTTCGCGGATCTGCTGTTCGCGCACGGAAAACGGCACTACGCGGTTATTTTTCTCCGGATTCTGCGGATCGAAAAAGCCGGACTCCGGCTGCACAACCGTCTTGATTCCCGTATGAACAAAACACGTTCCCACAAGATCGTGAATGGACGGATTCTGTACTGCCTTTTCTTTCAAAGTGCGCAGATGGCCCTGTTCCCGTACATACTGACGGTATGTTTTGCAGAGGTCGTTATAATCGCAGTTATTTAAAAACGTATAACGGAATACGCGGCGGTAATTCATTGTTCCAAGGCTTGGCTCCAGCCATGCCCCCACGCTGGTATACGGGCCGCCTGCCGGGTGCTCTGCCTGATAACCGACGTTCCACGGTGTTGTACAGATCGCTGTATAGCCGCATCTTTCCTTCACCTGGCCAAACCACGGCATATAGCCGCCGGAGGTCTCAAATCTGCCGTCAAACGAAAGCTTTCCAAGTTCCGTCTTCCAGGTATTCGGAATCAGAAGTCCCTGTCCCTCGGTAAGGAGTGTATACCAGTCATCGCGCCCGTTTGTAAACTCCATTGCCGTCGGCCACAGCACCTTTACCGGATGCAGTCCCTCCTCGCAGAGCGGAATCCACTCCATCCAAAATGTTTCATCCACAGCTTCGATCCAGATAATCGTCTCGAAGGCATACGGTGTTCCCGCAAATCCCGCATAACGGCTCCGGATGCCGCATCCGACGCCGAAGGAATAGACCTCATGGGAAATCTCCTCTGCATCCAGGAAACGGTATGTTCCCTCTGCAAAAATCAGTTCCGGTGTCTTTTTCGGATCCGTATTCCAGACAACGCCGTCTTTTTCGATCCTAAGTCCCAGCGTCTCTTCATCGAGCATCACAGCAAGCGATCCGCTTTCTATTTTTTTCATCGTGTGATATTCCCCTTTTTCTTTATCATATGCGTTCCAAACACCAGAAAGGCGCAGAGAACCCGTCCGCCTTTCTCTGCACGGTTCCGGATTTTCTGCGCCTTTTTCCACCTAACTTACATAATCTCTTCTTTTTCTACGACTTTACCGTCTCTCCAAATTCTCTCCAGATCGTAGAACAGGC
Organism: Blautia sp. AF17-9LB; assembly: GCF_003479185.1. NCBI lineage: Bacteria > Bacillati > Bacillota > Clostridia > Lachnospirales > Lachnospiraceae > Blautia > Blautia sp. AF17-9LB. The sequence goes on along the minus strand of NZ_QUGU01000001.1, from coordinate 46,809 downwards.
GGTTCTCCTCATCAAAGATGTGGATGACAACATCGCCGTAGTCCATCAGAATCCAGTTTGCGGTCTGATAGCCTTCGATCTGTTTTGGATGTACGCCGGCCTTTCCGAGTACCTCCTCCACGTTGTCTGCCATTGCCTGCACCTGGTTACGGTTGCTTCCGCTGGCGATCATGAAATAATCTGCCAGGGTAGAAACATGGGTAATGTCCAGAATGCGGACATCCATTGCTTTTTTATCTTCCAGTGCTTCCAGTGCAAGTTTTGCAGTCTGTTTTGCTTCGCTCATTTATACTTCCTCCTTTGCCGTCCGTTCCCGGTGCAGTGCCTCATAGAACTGATATGCCTGCTCCGTCATCGGGTCCATCGTCTTCGGGTTTTCCGACAGATACGCCATACTGTCTTTTAAAATTTCATACATGCATTCGTCGATATCGGTGAATGCCAGCTTCCGAAGGCGGGTAAGATGAGGCGCCTTGTTTCGTGCCGGCTCGATATAATCTGCGATATAGATGATCTTCTCCAGCAATGTCATATCTTCTTTTCCTGTCGTATGCCAGGTGATGGCGCTTAAGATCTCCGGATCTTCCACCTTATACTTGTCCTTCGCCAGAAATGCACCGAGCTTGGCATGGATCAAAAACGGATTGTTCCGCTCAAACTCAGTGATTTCAATCTTATTTTTCTCACACATGGTGATTTTTTTCTTATTCGGAATGCATTTTGCACAGTCGTGAAGCAGTCCCGCGACACGGGCTTTTTCGAGATCCTCGCCCCATACCATCGCCATGGATGATGCGGTAAACATCACACCGAGCGTGTGATGATAGCGGTCTTCATCGACTTCCTTCTGGAGTTTTTTGTCCAGTTTCCATAAATCGTACTGTTCCATCCTGCTCTTCCTCTAATCCTGATAGATTTTCTGCTCCTGAATGTAGGAAATCACAGAATCCGGCAGATAGTATTTCACGGATTTTCCTTCCCGGATCCATTCCCGCAGTTCGTGGGAAGAAACATCCAGATTCGGTGTGTCGAGTTTCAGAAAGGTACCGTGAAGTTTTTCTGCATTTCGTTCCATACAGGCCAGAAGCTCTTCCTCTTTTGCCCGATCCCTGGTCGCCACAAGGATCTTTGCCGCGGCGCAGATCCGCTCTGGATTTTTCCACTCATCAAAATAGAACAGGGAATCCGCTCCAATGATAAAGTAAAACTCCGTGCCCGGATGTTCCTTCCGCATCGCCTCAAGCGTCCGATAACTGTAGGTATAGCCCTCATCTTTCATCTCTTTGGTGCAGAGCACAAAATGCGGATTGGATGCGATGGCACGGCGCACCATCTCGACACGCTGTGCATCCTTTGCCTGTCCCGCCCGGTTCCGCTTATGTGGCGGATTTCCGGCCGGAAGAAACCAGACTTCATCAAGCCCGAACTGCTCGTACGCCGCCTCGCCAAGGATCAGATGACCGATATGAATGGGATCGAATGTGCCTCCCATAATGCCAATTTTTCTGTTTTTCTTTTCCATACGTTTTCCTCAAAAAGCGCCGGAACTGCAGCGGTATGCTCCGGTCCCGGCGGTTCTTTCCTGCGGATTATTTCGGAAGCTGAATTTTCTTTTTCTCTTTTTTGCCCTCTTTGTACAGCACGATCTTTTTGCCGATCACCTGTACGACCTGGGAATTGGTGCGTTCTGCCAGAACTTCTGCGATCTCTCTTGGATCATCGAGGCAGTTCTGCAGTACATTGATTTTAATTAGTTCTCTCGCCTCAAGTGCCTCTGCTACAGCAGCGGTATGCTCCGGCGTGATGCTGCTTTTTCCTACCTGCAGGATCGGTTCCATGGTCATGGCAAGGCCTTTCAGGTATGCTCTCTGCTTGCTGGTCATACGTCTCCTCCTTCGTTATTTATTCGTTCTATTTATAATAATCAAATTCAAATCCATACATCTTGACGGTATCGCCTTCCTGGATGCCGGCCTGCTCGAGTTCGTCTAAGATACCGGTATCTTTTAAGAACCGCTGGAAGAAAGCAAAACCTTTCTCGGAATCCAGATTGGTGTAGCCGAGCATTTTCTCGATCTTCGGTCCCTCGATGATGAAGCGGTGCTCGTCCTCCGGGTCCTGCTCGACGGTGTACGACAGGTTCTCGGCAAGAAGCATATCCTCCGGGAAGAATTCCTGCTCGAAGACCATACGCTCTTTCGGAAGCTCATCGAGTTTTTTCTGTACGGCATATAAAAGCTCTTTTAAGCCTTTTCCGCTGACGGCAGAAATCGGATAAACCGGGATGCCTTTCGGCTCGAACTCTTTTTTCAGACGTTCCACCGGATCCTCTTCGCCCTCTTCTACATAGATCGCATCGGTCTTATTGGCCGCGATGATCTGCGGGCGTTTTGCGATCTCCGGGTTATAGGCTTCGAGCTCTTTGTTGATCTTGTTGATATCATCCACCGGATCTCTTCCCTCGGTCGATGCAACGTCTACTACATGGATCATCACGCGGGTTCTCTCGATGTGGCGCAGGAATTCATGGCCGAGGCCGACTCCTTCCGATGCACCCTCGATCAGTCCCGGGATATCTGCGATAACAAATCCGCTGCAGCCCTCAAGGTCTACGACACCGAGGTTCGGGGAAAGTGTGGTAAAGTGATAATTTGCAATTTTCGGTTCTGCATTTGTCACGCGGGAAAGCAGGGTCGATTTTCCAACGTTCGGGAAACCGACGAGTCCGACGTCCGCGATGACTTTCAGTTCCATTCTTACTTCCAGCTCCTGTGCCGGCTGGCCTGGCTGGGCGTATTTCGGAACCTGCATGGTAGCGGTTGCGTAATGCATATTTCCGTTTCCACCTTTTCCGCCTTTTAATACAACCTGACGGCGGTTTTCACCGGACATATCTGCGATGACTTTTCCGCTCGCAGCGTCCATAATGACGGTTCCTTCCGGTACTTTCAGGACAATATCTGCGCCGTTTCCGCCATGGCATCTGCGTTTTCCGCCCGGCTCGCCGTCGGTAGCAGAAAACTTTCTTCTGTGGCGGTAATCAACCAGTGTATTCAGTCCTTCGTCAACTTCAAAAATAACGTCTCCGCCTTTGCCGCCATCGCCGCCGTCCGGCCCGCCGTTCGGTACAAAAAGCTCTCTGCGGAAACTGACATGTCCGTCTCCGCCCTTACCGGAGCGGATCAGAATTTTTGCTCTGTCTGCAAACATGGTATTCTCCTGTCTTGTTTTATCTAAATCCCAATCGGTCTGCTGGACCTTTAATTATTATTAACAAAAACGGCTTCAAACCTCTTAAGATTTGAAGCCGCACCTTTGTCTTACTCTTCTGTTGCTACCGGATATACGGAAACCTGTTTTTTGTCACGTCCTTTTCTTTCGAAAGCTACGCGTCCGTCAACCATAGCGAATAAGGTATCGTCTTTTCCGATTCCTACGTTCACGCCTGGATGAATCTTGGTTCCACGCTGTCTGTAAAGAATGTTTCCAGCCTTTACAACCTGTCCGTCAGCTCTTTTTGCTCCTAATCTCTTGGACTCGGAATCTCTACCGTTCTTGGTAGAACCAACTCCTTTTTTATGAGCGAAAATCTGAAGGTTCATATTTAACATGGTATTACACCTCCTTGAATGCGATCTCTAAGTATTGTGCTCCATAATCGCGGCGGATACTTTCGAGGCCCAGCAAAAGTGATTTTACAAGAAGTGCGGTACTTTCAGAATACCCATTCGGGAATGAAAAATACACGTATCCATCTCCAGCCTCACTTATAATCAGATCCTCTGTCAATGTTTCCACGGAATTTACGGTGTTTACAATCAATGCGGAGACAGCGGCACAGATGATATCCTGCCCTTCCTCTGCATAGCCTGCATGACCGTTTGACTCCACGGAGATGTACTCGCCGTCAGACTCTGTTACGGTTATACAAATCATAAGACTTAAGCGTTGATTTTTTCAATCTTCACTTCAGTGTACTGCTGTCTGTGACCGTTTTTCTTATGATAACCAGTTTTTCTCTTATACTTGTAAACGATAACTTTTTTGCCTTTACCGTTTCCAACTACAGATGCGGTTACGGATGCATTTTTAACGTCCTCGCCAACTTTCAGTCCGTCATTGCTTACTGCAAGTACCTGATCAAAAGTTACGGTTTCTCCAGCTTCAACGCCAAGTTTCTCTACTCGGATAACATCGCCTTCAGCTACCTTGTACTGTTTACCACCTGTTGCAATAATTGCGTACATATGGCACCTCCCTATCAATTACTCGCCAGATTCGGTGGTCTTTCGACTCTTTTACCTCTCTGTGCGGCATACTTCTACAATATATCATCACGTCTGCTGTTTGTCAATAGTATTTTTCAGGAAATTGCAGATTTTTTTTCACATGCAATTGCCAGTGCGCCAGGTCCGATGTGGCAGGCAACGCTTAAGGACAGTGGATGCGCATCGACTTCAAAATCCGGGAAGGCTTCTTTTACTTCGACAATCCATCCATCGATTACTTCTTTGTCGTTTGCGGTATAGGCAATGTGAAGTCCCATGATGCCGGCTGCACGCTCTTTTGCGAAGCGTTTGTCCATATCTTTTTTCATAGCCTTGATCATGGCTTTCTTTGCCTGTTTCACACCGCGCGCTTTTTCAAACGCGTCAAGCTTCTCTCCCTGGATCGTCAGCACCGGTTTGATATTTAAAACGGTTCCGATCATGGCTGCTGCCGGCGTAACGCGGCCGCCTTTTTTCAGGTATTTTAACGTATCTACCATAATATAGATACTTGCATCCAGCGCATCCTCTTCCAGAATTGCTTTGATGTCTTTTGCTGCCACGCCGCGGTTTGCCATTTTCTTTGCATCCAGAACAGACTGCTGCTGCGTAACGGAGATTCTCTGGTTGTTGACAACCTGCACTTTTCCTTCATAGTCCTCGGACAGCACGGTCGCTGTATCACAGGAGGTGGAAAGGCCGCTTGACATCGGAATGTAAACAATGTCATCGTACTCTTCGAGAATTTTGTTCCAGAAATCCATCAGATCTCCCGGAGACGGCTGAGATGTGGAAACAGCCGCATCCTCTGCCAGAATCTCGTAAAACTGTTCCTGTGTCAGGTCGATATCCTCAAACTGGATTTTTCCGCGCATGAAGAAAGGCATCGGAAGGACAAAAACGCCCAGCTCTTTCGCCTGACTCTGTGTAATACCGCTGTTGCTGTCGGTAGCAATAGCTGTTCTTGCCATAGTTCTTATTCCTGCTGTCTCTTTTTAGAGAAACAGCTTTTCCTTTCTGTAATATCGTGTAACGCTTGATTTGCTGTTATTCTATCATAAATCGTACCTGTTTTCTACCCGGCTTGGACATTTCTGCAAAATTGCTCAAACTGCTTTTGATTCTTTTTACATCATACCAATACCAAGAAAAAACAGTCCGCCAAGGATCAGCAGAATGGTCGGAATTACGATTTTTGCAATGGTCTTTTTTCTTCTCTCCTTCGGGAAAAATCCATCGCTTTTTGTCTGCTGGTACATCAGAAGACGGCTTCCCATATAAAGACCGATCGGCATCAGCGCCGCTTCGATCAGATACATGCCGATGTACGTTTCCGCTGCGTATCCGCTGCCTGCTGCTGCGTTCCCCTGCGAGAACATATAGAGGAAGCTTGCCGCAATGCTCGCCACAATCGTCGATGCGTTATGGACGAAATGAAACAGCGAGCTGTAAAACATGTTGTCGGTCTTCATCCGAACATACGAGAGAACGATTCCCATCATCATCATCGGAAGAAAACGGACGATGCTCATGTGGAAAGCGCCAAAATAAACGCCCATCAGAAGCAGCATCACCCATTTCTTTTTGATTCCGCGCAGGCTGTACTGCAGAAGACCGCGGTGCAGTGCTTCTTCACAGATGGCCGGTGTCAGCGCAACGACAAGCAGCTCGCCGAAATAGGAAAGGCCCGCCATACTGCTGTCCATGGATTCCGAGAGGCTTGCGTATTCCTGCGGGAAAATCCATTCCATCAGAAGGAAAAGGGCAAGCACACCGCGGTACGTCACATACCACATCAGAATGGTTCCGAGGATTCCGGCTCCATCCGGCTTTTTTAATGGGAACACTTCTTTTAACGGAATATGAAGTGCCCGTACGACGAGAATGGATCCGATCAGGAATACAATGATCTCGTCCAGCGCATTTCCATACATCCCGCCTGCAAGAACCAGCGGGATTCCGGCGAGATTAAAAAGAACCATCAGAAAGGCAAACACCAGCAGGCCCTGCCATGGTTTCAGTATCTTTTCTTTTTCCGCCGGATGCGGCCGTTTTGCCGGCATCTGGTTTCGAAAGGGTTCGTAAAGATATGGGGTATCATTTTCATTGAGGTGAATCGGTTTCTTTTGTGGTTCCATATTCATTCCTCCTTTGTAAGGTCACCGTCATTTCATCTGTTCTGCCAGCGGCCGGCGGATTTTCTTTCTCGTCAGTTCCACGAGATGAAGCGCCGTCATATCCACAACTTTGGTCTGGACGGGATCTTCCCGCACAAGACCCTGCAGGAAGCCGAGAAGGCGCTCCTCCTGCTCTTTTTCCGGCATGTTGATAAAGTCAACCAGGATCAGACCGGAAATCCCGCGCAGGCGGATCTGGCGGGCGATTTCGCGGGCTGCCTCCTGGTTTACGCTGTACAGAAACGTATTTTTCCGTCCGCCGAGCTGCTTTCCGCTGTTCACATCGATCGCGGTCAGCGCTTCGGTCGGTTCGATCACGAGGAATCCGCCGGAAGGCAGATCCACACGTTTGTCGAGTGCCTGTTTTACGTGATTTTCGAGATTTTCTTTCTTTGTCAGTGTGGTAAGCTGATCCTCATACCAGGTCAGGCGGCAGTCGTGAAAATCATGGCGCTCCAGATATTCTCTGCAGATCTCATACGTTTCTCTGTCATCTGTCACAAGTTCTGAAACTGACGGTGCATACCGTTTGACGAGCTCCGGCACGGCATCTGACGCCCGATACAGGCAGGAGTACAGGCTCCGCATCGTTCCATACTGGACAATCCGCGCGAGTTTTTCGGACAGCTCGAGATATTCCTGCCGGATCTCTTCTTCCGAAGCATCAGCGGATGCGGTGCGGAAGATCACGCCAAACGGAAGGCTTCCGCCGGAAAGCTCTGGAAACATCCGGCTTCCCAGTTCTTTTAACCGTTTTTTCTGCTCCGGCAGAAGGCGTCCCGAGCATGAGATTTCCGGCTTTCCATAATAGAGCGCCAGGGCACTTCCCGAAAGAGAAAGTTCTGCTGTCGCCGACGGAAGCTTCGTTTTCTGCGCTTCCCGCTGGATCTGCACGACAATTTCATCTCCGACATGCAGTTCCGTTCCCGGTGCTTTTTTCAGAAGATACCCTTCTTTTACACGGGACAGATCAAGAAAACAGCTCTGCTGCTCCGCAAACGAGACAAATGCCCCGCGGATCCCGGGCGCCAGTTTTTCCACCCGGCCGACATAGATATTGCCAAGCAGCGTTTCCTTCTCCCTGCAGAGGGCCGTCAGTTCGACCGGTCTTTCTCCTTCCACCAGCGTGTGTACCAGGTAATCTTTTCCCTCCCACGGCAGATGGGCAATGACAACTCGTTTACTCAACTTCTTCTCCTAATGCTTCCAGCGGAACCAGCTTTCGCTCTTCTTCCGTTCCGATGTCTGCGTAAACTTCCTCGCGCAGAATCGTGTATGCAAACGGCGGCAGTTCAACCCCGCACCATTTGCAGAACGCTTCCATCACGAGCTCCGGTTTCAGGTTCGAAACACTTCCGGTGGAGAGCTGCATCCAGACACCGCTTTTCTTTGCTTTCATATCGTAAATCCATGGGCGGATATCGGTCAGCTTTTCGCTTCGTTTTGTCTTTCGCATGATCTCAATCTGCGGAAGTGCAAAAAACACCGGTACTTTCGTTTCCAGATCAATCTCCGGCATTTTTCCCTCGCGGAACTGCACGAGATAATCGGCTCCTGCTACGAGAGACATTGCCTTGCTTGCTTTTCCATCCGGCACATGGCGGGCGGAAAGCACTTCCATTCCCTCAACCATCGTCGCATTCAGACGTTTTACAATCTCGTCGGTTTTCATATCTTCCGCGAGCACCATATCGAAATATTCACCGGTGCTGCTGATGCCGACACCGAGCGGAGAAGCAAACGACAGCAGCATGTGCGGGCTGAAGCCCTCGGAATAAGCGATCGGAAGTTCCGCACGGCGGATTGCTTTCTGGAAGTAACGCATCACATCCAGATGACCCACAAATTTCATCACACCTGTTTTGGCAAACTTAATTCTGATTTTCATAGCAGACACCTCCTCCGAATGATTTTGCTCCGCAGCCGGAACACTGCATCTTACAGTTCGGGGTAACGGTTTCCTGCTGTGCCCGCTCCCATTCGCGGATCAGGAATTTTTTCGTCACGCCGATATCAAGGAAATCCCACGGAAGGATCTCATCGGTGCTGCGCTTACGGCAGGCATAGAACGAAACGTCAATGCCGGTCTCTGCAAACGCTTCTTCCCAGGCATCTTTCCGGAAATACTCGGACCAGGCATCGAAAATAGCACCTTTTCTGTACGCTTTTTCAATAACTTCGGCACATTTCCGGTCACCGCGTGCAAGGAATCCCTCCAGAAGGGAAATATCTGCCTCATGATAAATGTAACGGATGCTCTTCTGATTCAGCTGTGCGCGGACCTCTGCCTTTACAATCGCCGCTTTGTCAAGAAACTCCCTCTCCGTGTTCATCGGTGCCCACTGGAACGGAGTGAACGGCTTCGGAATAAAGAACGAGGAGCTTGCCGTAATCTGGCATTTTCCGTTTCTCTGGTCTTTCGGAATCTCATAGTAACGCTCTGCGATCTTTTCCGCCAGATGCGCAATTCCTTTGATATCATCCTCGGTCTCGGTCGGAAGGCCCAGCATGAAATACAGTTTTACTTTATTCCAGCCGCCCTCAAACGCTTTTCCGGCTCCGTCGAGAATGACTTCCTCGGTCAGACCTTTATTAATAACATTCCGCATCCGCTGGCTTCCCGCCTCCGGTGCGAAGGTCAGGCTGCTCTTTTTGATATCCTGTACCTTGCTCATGACATCGAGGGAAAATGCGTCGATTCGAAGAGACGGAAGGGAAATATTGACACCTTTTTCCGGGCAGCTGTCGATCAGATAGTTGACAAGCTCCGGAAGATGGCTGTAATCACTCGAGCTCAAAGAACTCAACGAAATCTCATCGTGGCCGGTATTGCGCAGCATATGGGTCGCAAGTTCTTTTAACTTCTCCACATCGCGCTCTCTTGTCGGACGGTACACCATACCCGCCTGGCAGAAACGGCAGCCGCGGATACAGCCGCGCTGGATCTCCAGAACGACACGGTCCTGTGTTGCCTTGATAAACGGCACGACCGGTTTCTCCGGATACGTTGCCTCGGTCATATCCATGACGAGCTGTTTTTTGATCTTTTCCGGCGCTTCCGGGATGGACGGCGTAAAGGCTGCAACGGTTCCGTCCTCGTGGTACGTTACTTCATAAAACTGCGGTACGTAAATGCCCGGGATCTGGCATGCCTTTTTCAGAAAATCCAGACGGGTTCCGCCGTTCTTTTTATTTTCCAGATACGTGTCGAAAAGCTGGTCGTACACAACCTCACCCTCTCCGATGTAAAACAGGTCGAAGAACGGAGCGATCGGCTCCGGGTTGTACGTACACGGGCCGCCGCCGATGACGATCGGGTCCTCGCCGGTACGCTCCACCGCATGCAGCGGGATTCCGGCAAGGTCGAGCGCCTGCAGAACGTTTGTATAACACATCTCATACTGCAGGGTGATGAACAGGAAATCCTCGTTTTTCACCGACTCCTGGGATTCCAGGCCGAACAGCGGAATGTTCTGTTCACGCATCACGCGGTCCAGATCCGGCCATGGGGAATAAACTCGCTCGCACCACATGTCCTCGCGTTTGTTGAACATATCGTACAGGATCTGGATGCCAAGGTGGGACATACCGATCTCATACACATCCGGGAACAGGAATGCGCCGCGCAGGGCTACTTTCTCTTTGTCTTTTACGACACTGTTGAATTCATTTCCAATGTATCGCGCAGGCTGCTCAATCTGGAGCAGCACTTCTTCTGGCAATGCTAATTTTCTCATGCAATTCTCTCACTTGTTCTTATTTTTATTTGTCCAGATACGCCGCAAGCAGTTCCAGCGTATTCTTCACGCCGTCCACATGGCTTCTCTCATATCCATGGGATGCGTACACACCGGCGCCGATCAGGGCATGGCGTGCGTCTGCGCCGCCGCGGAGCGTTGCCTCCACGTCAGAGCCGTAGTGCGGGTAAACATCCGCCGCATAGTCGATTCCGTTTGCTTTTGCTGCCGCAATCAGCTCACCGGTAAAATCGTAGCTGTAAGGGCCGCCGCTGTCTTTGACGCAGATGGATACCTGATGCTCTTTACACTCCAGTCCGTCGCCGACACAGCCCATATCAACAGAAAGGATATCCGTCACACCCTCCGGCACGGAAGCAGATCCGCCGTGGCCGACTTCTTCGTACACGGTGATGTGCTGATAAACCGGACGGGACGGTGTGATATTTTCTTCTTTTAAATACTTCGCATAGCCGAGCAGGATTGCAACGCTCAGTTTATCATCGAGAAAACGGCTCTTGATGTATCCCTTCTCGGTGATGCGGGTTCTCGTCTCAAAGCAGACGATATCACCGGTCTCGATGCCGAGCGCTTTTGTCTCCTCTTTGGAGAAGACCATCTCATCCAGAACGACCTCCATATTGTCGTAGGTGCGGTCCTGCTGGTCGTAGGAACCGTTGACATGGATCGACGGGTTGTTCATCTGGAAGCAGCCCTCGTACCGTTTTCCGTCTCTTGTGATGACAACGCAGTTTTCCGTCTCCGCATTGTTCGGATTCATACCGCCGAGCGCGGTGAGACGAAGACGGCCGTTTCCTTTCACTTCCGCTACCATGCCGCCGAGCGTATCGGTATGTGTCTCCACAAGGACACCGCCGTTTCCTTCACAGCCTTTGGCAAGCTGCACCAGAAGGCCGCCCTTTGTGGTGATCACCGGCGCATAGCCCATCGCTTCGTACTCTGCTTTCAGCCATGCAATGGCATCTTTCGTGTAGCCGGTCGGGCTGTCGATGGAGAGCAGTTTTTTCAGTTTCTCTGTTATAAAATCAACATAAACCTTTGTATTTTTCATGTTTCTTCCTCCATTTTTGTTTCTGTTTTTTCTTCTTTTTTCGAAACATTTTGAAACAGAAACTGCAGATTTTTTCTTTCCGAAAAAAGATCCTGCCCTTCATCATACCACAGAAATAAATTGGATACAACCATCGGAAAACGGAAAAATGGAAATAAGGAAAATGTAACTGGACAAACTACCATATGCCATGCTATGTTTGAAGAGGGGGATACATTATTAGCTGTTATTCAAAAAAGTTTCTTCTATAATAAAATAAAGGTCGCCTCAAATTCAAATAAAGGAGCAAAAAAATGGACACAAAAGAACAGGCATCGCAGCCTGCATTACAAACGTTAAAAGAATATGCTGTCATTACCGCAGCTGTTCTGATCATGGACATTGGAATTTATGTTTTTAAATTCCCCAATAATTTTTCTTTCGGCGGTGTATCCGGTATGGCCGTTGTCATCTGCCGGTTTCTTCCGTTCACTGCCTCACAGATCAACCTTTTTATCAACCTGCTGCTTCTGCTGGTTGGTTTTGCTGTGCTGGGGCGGAACTTCGGCGTCAAGACAGCCTACGTGACCGTGCTTTCCTCGGTTCTTCTGAACATTTTTGAAAAGCTGTTTCCGATGGCACATCCGCTTACCGATGAGATCATGCTGGAGCTCTGCTTTGCCATTATTCTTCCGGCACTGGCGGCAGCACTGCTGTTTTTTGAGAATGCCTCCGGCGGCGGCACAGACATCATCGCCATGATTATTAAAAAATATTCTACAATGAATATTTCCACTGCCCTGCTGGTGACCGACCTCATCGTTGTCATCCTTGCTTTCCTGATTTTCGATACCTTAACCGGACTTTGTTCGGTTCTCGGTCTGATAGCGAAAACACTGCTGATTGACAAAACGATTGAGCGGATGAAGCTGAATAAATTTTTTACGATTATCTCCAACAATCCGCAGCCGATCTGCGATTTCATCACAAAGGATCTCAATCACAGCGCAACCCTTTACGACGCCGTCGGCGCTTACTCCGACCAGCAGCGGACAGTCATTCTCACGGTTGTGGATGTCAAGCAGGCCGTCTATCTTCAGCGGTTTATTCATGATACCGAGCCGACCGCGTTTATTGCGATCACAAAGAGCAGCGAAATTATCGGAAAAGGCTTCATGAGTTATATCTGATCGATTCAAACCATATTTTTCACGCAAAAAATCCGAAGGTTTTTGACGCCTTCGGATCTCTTTGTATGTGCTTATTCTGTTTATTTCTCTTCTGCTTCTTCGGTATCTTCTGCCGGTGCTTCTACGTTGTGGGAAGCCATCAGACTTACGACAATGGATTCCGGATTGGTCTTTATGGTGATATCCGGGTCAGCGGCCAGGGACAGATCTTTGACGCGGATGACATCACCAATCTTCATCTCTCCGACATCGACCATTACCTGATCGACCAGGGATGCCGGGTATGCCATGTAGGCAACCTCGTTCAGATCCTCCTGCAGAACGCCTTCTGCGATCTTTTCATGGTTTACAAGGACAATCTCTGCAACGGAATGAACTTTCTCGTTGCTGACCAGTGCCTGGAACTCGATCGAATCAATCTGTCCGGCTACCGGGTTATAATCAACATTTTTGATCAGGACATCGTATGCGGTTCCGTCGACATCCAGCATAATCTGGCTGCCTTTGTGGTCTGTCTTCAGCAGTTTCTCGATATCTCTTTTTACCATCTTAACTGGAATGGATTCTTTCATCTCTCTGCCGAATACATTGCCGACAACGTATCCTTCTCTTCTAAGTCTTTTTGCTTTTACATCCAAACTTCTCTTTTCAGCTTTTAAAGTATTCATTTACCTTTTCCTCCAAAAATCTGATTCTTAGCAGGCTTCTTATCTTGTGAAGGGTGTTAAGTTTGCTTTGCCTTGTGGCTATGAATAAGTTTCTTGGAACAGGATGTTTGGGAACATGCAAGGAAGAATTGGTTTCTTGTTGATTCCTTTTCTTTGTTCTAGATGTAATATAATACCACAAACACGATTTGTCAACCCGGATTTTCCGATTTCACAGTTTCTTCACATTTTCAGCACGCTTCCTTATATTCCATCAGTTTCTGGCGTGCTGTGCGGTTCAGACTGCGCGGTACAGCAATCTCAATCGTCGCATAATGATCACCGTGCACGTTCGCATCTTTCATCGATACCATGCCCTTGCCGCGCAGACGGAGCTTACTGCCGGACTGTGTTCCTTCCTTGATTTTGCAGACCACATCTCCGTACAGTGTCGAGACACGCGCTTCACCGCCAAAGACTGCCGTTGTGTATGGAATCTGAATCGTCGTGTAGATGTCCATTCCGCGCCGTTCAAAGCCTTTCTTTTCTTCTACATTGACCTTCAAAATCAGATCGCCGCGGCGGCCGTTTGATCCTGTATGGCCTTTGCCGCGCAGACGGATGCTCTTTCCGCTCTCGATACCGGCCGGGATTTTAACCAGCAGCGTATTGGTCGTTCCATCCGGGTTCCGCAGGGTAATCTGTTTTTCACAGCCCGATGCCGCTTCCTCCAGGCGGATCGAAACCTCAGCGTGCAGATCGAGATCCTCTGCCGTACCGCGGCCGGAAAATGCATCCTCAAACGGATGTCTGCTACTTCCCGAACGCGTATACCGCTCGCTTCCGAATCCACGGCTTTTGCCATGAAACATCTGATCAAAGAAATCGCCGAACATATCGTCCGCGTTTCCTTCAAAGTGAAATTCGTGATAGCCGCCGTTGTTTCCGCTTCCGCCGAACGGGTTTCCATACGCACTGCCGTACGGATTTCCACCGCCCTGCTGGCCGTACGCGCCGGCTCCCTGGTCGAACGCCGCGAATCCGAACTGATCGTACATTTTCTTCTTTTCCGGATCGCTTAAGACAGAATACGCTTCTGTCACTTCCTTAAATTTCTTTTCCGCATCCGGGTTTCCCGCATTCGTATCGGGATGATATTTTTTCGCCAGTTTCCGGTATTCACGCTTGATTTCTTTCTCGTCTGCATTCCGGCTGACGCCTAATACTTCATAATAATCTCTCTTTGTTTCCATCATCAGGCACCTCCAGTCAAGCCTTTTCCTGATTTCCCAGGTGAACAATTCCTGGCTCTTTTTATCTGTTCTATTCGTACTATAACACGCATTTTTCACACTGTCAATTCTTTTCACGGAAGATTCAAAATTCCTATACGAATTGAAAAACCTGCCGTGCACTGTTACAATAAGAGATATACGATTCTCACGATTTTTTATGGAGGTACTTGATTGATGCATTCCATTTTCTGGTTCCGCACCCGGCAGTGGGTGTTGAGCCGCGTTCTTCATCTGACAGAGCATAAGAAACAGACACTCCTTGCAGCACCGGATGCTGTTCTGCTGCTCCCCGCGTTATTCCGGAAACGCCGGATCTCCCGGATTCTCCTGGTGACTACCCCCGGCTTTGTCCGCCGCGGAACACTGACGTCTCTGCTGGATGGCTGTAAAAAAGAAAACATTTCCGTCACCATTTTCTCCGAAATCGCCCCGGATCCGCAGATTGAGAGCGTGGAACAGGGTTTCCGTCTTTATCAGCAGATTCAGGCGCAGGCTATCCTCGCCATCGGCGGCGGATCCGTTCTCGATGCAGCAAAGCTGATCGGTGCCCGCGTCTGCTGTCCGAAAAAGACGGTTCCTGCGATGCGGGGCCTCCTGAAAGTCCGTCGGAAACTTCCGCCGCTGTTTGCCGTGCCGACGACAGCCGGAACCGGTTCGGAGACAACGGCGGCAGCTGTCATCACAGACTGTATCGACGGGAAACCATACAAATACGCCGTCAATGACCTCTGTCTGATCCCGGATACGGCAGTTCTCGATCCGCGTCTTACGATCAGCCTCCCGTCCTCTATGACCGCAGATACCGGTATGGATGCCCTGACCCATGCCATGGAAGCTTTTCTGAACCTCTTCGCCTCCCGCAGCGTGCAGAATGCATCCATCGAGGCAGTCTGCGAAAATTTCCATGCCCTGCCCGAAGTCTGGCGAGACGGCACCCATCTTGCTGCACGGCAGGAAATGCTTCATGCATCGTACCTGGCCGGTTTCGCTTTTACCAACAACTTTGTCGGCTACGTCCATGCCATTGCCCACGCCGTCGGCGCACTGTACCACATTCCGCATGGAAGAGCCAACGCGGTTCTGCTGCCTGCTGTTCTGCGCGAATACGGTTCCTGCATTGCGCCTAAACTTGCCGTTCTCGCCGATGCGCTTTCTCTCGGCGGAGATACCGTTTCTGAAAAGGCTGAGCGGATGATTGCAGCTATCGAGGCTATGCGCGATTCGTTTGACATTCCATCCACTCTGCCGCACCTTTCGCCGAATGATTACACAGAAATAGCACGCCGTGCTTTAAAAGAAGCAAATCCCACCTACCCTGTTCCGCAGATCTGGGATTCTGAAAAAATCTTTTCTGTGCTCCGCCGTGTACAATCCTAAAGCCGCTGTTTTCTCGAATTTAAATTTGACAGAAGGCAAAAAACATGGTAATTTATTAGAGATATCGCATAGAGGAGTGAATAAAATGAATAAAAGAACCATGAAAAAAATGGCCAAAGCGAAACAGCAGGCTGCAGAAGCTGCAAAAACAGCGGAAACCGTTGTAAAGACAGCGGCACCGGCAAAAGAAGTAAAACCAACGACTGAAAAAACCTTACATACAGAAGCAGCCGAAGGAAAAGCAGAAGCTGCAAAAGAGCCGAAAAAAGCAACCAAAAAAGAAACCGTTAAAAAAACAATAAAAAAGGAGACCACGGAAACCATGGCAGAAGCAACCAAAACCCCACGTAAAATGACAAAAGTATCTGATACCGTTCTTGAGATCTTCGAGACAAAAGTATCTATGAAAGACCTCGAAGCAGTCATCAAAAAAGAAGTAAAAGCAAACGGATTAAAAGGCGAGATCAAAATCTACCTGAACGCAGAGCAGAGAGCCGCTTACTACACCGTAGACGGACAGGGATCTGACGATTTCAAAGTAGATCTGACCACTCTTGCTGAATAATTTTTCTGTCAGCTGATCTATCAGAACAGACCAAAAGCGGCATGTCCGAAACAAAGTCTTCCGGATTTTGTTTCGGGCATGTTTTTTGCTGTCTGTTCCCAAACCTAAAAAACGACAAGGTATTTTTCTATGAAAACTGTAAACCATCTCGGAACCGACCCGATCGGAAAACTGGTTCCCCGTATTGCTTTTCCGAGCATGCTGGCACAGTTCGTGAGTGTTCTGTACAGCATTGTAGACCGTATGTACATCGGCCACATTGCCTCTGTCGGTGATCTGGCGCTCGCGGGTGTCGGCGTCTGCGGTCCCATTCTCACCATGATCGGCGCGTTCTCCTCCCTCATCGGGGTCGGCGGCGCACCGCTGCTCGGCATCCGGCTCGGAGAGAAAAATGAAAAAGAGGCATCCCGCATCCTGGCTAATGCGTTTCTGATGCTTGTTTCCCTGTCTCTCGTTCTGACAGCCGCGGCGCTTTTTTTAACCCGCCCGATGCTGATGGCATTCGGAGCCAGCACCGTTACGTATCCTTACGCCAGAGCCTATTTTATGATCTACGTTTCCGGCTCTGTGTTTGCGCTTTTATCGACCGGCCTGAACCAGTTTGTGATCTGCCAGGGCTTTGCCAGTGAGGGAATGAAATCTGTTCTGCTAGGCGCCGTCCTGAATCTGCTGCTGGACCCTGTGTTTATCTTCGTTCTGCATCTCGGCGTGCGTGGCGCAGCAATTGCAACCGTGCTCTCCCAGATCGCAAGCTGTCTGTATGTGCTGCATATTCTGTTCGGAAAGACGATTCCGATCCGCATCACCTTCGGCGGGTATTCATTTGCGATCATGAAACGCATTCTGACAGTCGGTTTTACTCCGTTTCTAATCATTGCCATCGACAATGTGATGATCATTGCGATGAACGCCGTCCTGCAGCGGTATGCACCCGCCGGACAAGGAGACAGCTTCATCACCTGTGCAACGATCGTTCAGAGCTTTATGCTGATTATTACGATACCGCTCGGCGGAATCAGCGGCGGAACGCAGTCAATCCTCGCATACAATTATGGAGCTGGAAATTCCGGGCGTATTCTTGAGGCACAGAAAACCATCATCGCACTCTGTGCCGGATTTACGACCTTGATGTTCCTCGTCTCCAATGCCGCCGGAACGCTGTTTGCGCAGCTTTTTACTTCCGATCCGCAGATCGTCTCGATGGTGGTCCGCGCGATCCATATTTCGACACTCTCAGTCATTCCGCTCGGCATTCAGTACGAGATTGTAGACGGCTTTACTGCAATGGGCTGCGTGCGCTATTCGTTTGCACTCTCCTTCTTCCGGAAATTCGTCTACTTTACCGCTCTGTTTCTTCTGCCGCGGTTCTTTGCACTGGAAAACATCTTCTACGTGGAACCTATTTCCGACCTGATCGGGCCGGTTGTCTCAATGATTGTTTACTGGACTTCGATTCAGAAGATTCTGAAACAGCGGGAAGAGGCGGTACGGCTGATGCACACAAAAAAAGCATAAAAAATCTCATATCAAAAAAGCTGTTCTTTTCCGCGGAGTTTTCAAAACTCTCACCAGAAAAGAACAGCTTTTTCTGCTTCTGTTAAAATGTCTTCGGCATCGGAACGGTTTCCTGTACTTTCAGACCGTATTTTGCTGCCAGCTGCAGTGCCTTCTGTTCCGTCTCCGGATTCCAGACGGCTTTCGGCGTATGGGCATCACAGCCGAAAACGGCGGTGTTTCCTTCTTCGCCGGCGATCTTCCAGAACTTCTCGTTCGGATACCATCTTTCTTCCATCAGACCAAGGAAATTGATCTCCAGCGGAATGTTTCTCTTTTTCACCTCACGGCAGAGTCTCCGGTATTCCCGGTCGAACACTGCTTCGTCGCCGTTGAATAAAAAGAGATCCGGGTGTGCCAGATACAGGTATTTTCCGGTATCGATGCCTGCCAGGCACTGGTCCACATACTGTTTCAGGTAGCTTCCGTCTGTTGTTCCATGGCCGCTGTAGAGAATCTTTTCGATCTCATTTCCCAGGCTGTGCTGGCCAAGCACAAAGTACTCAAACGGATAGTCCGACAAAAAATCAATCAGCTGATCCCAGAATCTCGGGAAATACTCTGTTTCGAGTCCGAGATGGATTTCAATATCCTTGTCATACTCTTTTTTCAATGCCAGCACGGTGTCTACATAGCCTTCCACCTGATCGAGCCGCATCCGCATGCCGGAATCGTAGCCGTCCGGGAACGGATAAGGCGAATGGTCGGAAAAACCGAGAATTTTAAGGCCGCCCTCAATCGCGCGCTCCACATACTCCCGCTCCGTTCCGTCCGCATGGCGGCACCGCCATGTATGGGTATGATAATTTGCAATCATGATCTGTAACCTTCTTTATTTTGTATCTTATTCTGCTGCTTCTTTGGAGATATCCGTTCCAAAATATTTTTCCGAAAGCTCTGTCAGTGTTCCTTCTTCTGCGAGCTCGCCAAGTGCTTTGTTGACTGCCTCAAGCAGCGTCTTGGTCTCATCGCCTTTTTTCATCGGAATACCGACTTTTGTGGATTCCGGATCGAGACATGCAATTTTGATCTCTGCATCCGGGTGTGCTTTCATATAATCGTAATACGTTACCTCTGCGTTCAGAGTTGCATCGATACGGCCGCTTAAGAGAAGCTCGAAAGTCTGCTCCAGATCGTCAACACCGGTAACGGCTGCGCCATATTTCTCGGCAACTTCTGCATACGTACTGGAAATGGTGTTCGCGGTGCTCTTTCCGTCGAGATCCTCCATGGACTGGATTTCATCGTTAGCAGAGTTTACGATAACAGCGGTGCGGTTGTATGCGTATGGATCGGAAAAGCTGTATTTCTCAGCGCGCTCCTCTGTGATATCTACGCCGTTTACCATGATATCGTACCGGCCGGAATCGATTCCTGCAAGAAGGCCGTCCCACTCACCCTCTACAAAGGTTGCTTTCACGCCGAGTTTCTCTGCGATCTGCTGTGCCACTTCTACGTCATAGCCGACCAGGTTGTCGTCCTCATCGTGATACGTCCACGGTGCCCAGGTTCCTTCCATTGCCACAACGATCTCACCCTTGCTCTGGATCTGCTCTAAAAGATCCCCAGACGCACTTGCAGAAGATGCTGATGAAGAGGAAGAAGCACTGCTGTTATCTGCCGTGCTGTTTCCGCATCCGGTCAGTAAAAAGGATGATGTCAGGATACCTGCCAGAAATACTGCTGCCATTTTCTTTTTCATAATATTCGCCACTCCTTTTTTGTTTTGTTCTGGAAGAAGCTGCCTTTGCTTCTTCTGTTTTCTTTATTGCAAACTGTCCGGATTCCGTGCTCCGGGCAGGATTTGCCGCTTTGCGGGATACCTTACTCGTAATGCTGTTCAATATTCTGCAAAAATGTTCTCGTCCGCTCTTCCCGCGGATCTGCGAAAAATTCCTTCGACGGACCTTCCTCAACGACAACGCCGTTTTCCATAAAGACAACTTTGTTCGAAACGTTTCTTGCAAAGCCCATCTCATGCGTGACAACGAGCATTGTCATTCCCTCTTTGGCAAGCTGGCGCATAACACCAAGCACCTCGCCGGTCAGCTCCGGGTCGAGTGCTGAGGTCGGCTCATCAAAATAGATAATTTCCGGATCGGTTGCCAGTGCACGGGCGATTGCCACCCTCTGCTGCTGTCCGCCGGAAAGCTGATGCGGATAGTAGTCCGCACGGTCCAGCATGCCTACTTTTTCAAGCGCTGCACGCGCTTTTTCCTCCGCCCTGGTTTTTGGCATTTTTCTGCCGATGATCAGGCCTTCGGTTACGTTATGAAGGGTTGTTTTGTTCAGGAACAGGTTATAGTTCTGAAATACAAATGCGGTTTTCTGACGGATCGCCGCGATATCTTTTTTGCTGATGTTGTGGAACGGATATTCTTTCCCGTCAAAGATCAGGCTGCCGCCGTCCGCATGCTCCAGAAAGTTGACACAGCGCAGCATCGTCGTTTTTCCCGAACCACTCGGACCGAGGATTGCAACAACATCGCCCTGTTTTACTTTTAAATCTACACCTTTTAATACTTCCAGGCTGCCGAACGCTTTCTTTAATCCTTTAATTTCCAGCATGGCTTATTCCCCTTTTTTCTGATATGTACTCAGTTTCTTCTCTCCGATTCCCTGCAGCTTCGTGAGCACAGTGGAGAACAGCAGGTAGATCAGTCCTACTTCAATATACAGTGCCAGCGGCTCATGGGTGCGCGCTACAATCCGCTGCGTTACCATAAACATCTCCGTTACGGTGATATTTGCGGCAAGGGAAGTATCCTTTACCATGGCGATCAGAGAGTTGGAAAGCGGCGGGAAAGCGGTGCGCATCGCCTGCGGAAGGATAATTCTCCGCATGATCTGCAGATACGACATGCCGACACAGTAGCCGGCTTCGAGCTGGCCTGCCGGAACGGCTTCCAGGGCCGCACGCATCGTCTCGGCACTGTAGGCGCCCTCATTCAGGGAAAAGACGAGAACTGCCGCCGGAAACGGATCGATCAGAATACCGGCGCGCGGAAGTCCGTAAAACACAACGAAAAGCTGGACCAGAAGCGGGGTTCCGCGGAAAATCCAGATATAGAAACGTGCAATCTGACGAAGGCCTTTGATGTTTGCAAACTGTACCATAGCCATTGCCGTCGCAATTACAAGTGCAATGGAAAACGAGATTACAGTAAGCGGAATCGTCACCTTAAGGCCCGGCAGAAAGATTTTCCAGAAAGAATCCAGAAGAATATTCCATAATCTTTCGCTCATTTCGATATATCCCCCTTATTTTTACATTTTCCTAGATAGGATAACACTTCAAGTCCGCTTCAAGTCAAGTGTTTTTTCATATACCCCTCCCCCGCATGCAAGAATCCCCGGGAAACACGTTTTTCAACGGCCCCGGGGACACTTATTTATGGTTGGTTTTAAGAGGAAGGATCTTGTCTTTTTTTATGGTATTATGTTATTTACTGCTTAGTCCTGTGTCACATTAAATGCTCTTGCACCAGGGTATACAGCGGCCGTTCCAAGTTCTTCTTCGATTCGGAGAAGCTGGTTGTATTTTGCAACACGCTCGGTACGGCTCGGTGCACCGGTCTTGATCTGGCAGGTGTTCAGGGCAACAGCCAGGTCTGCGATGGTGGTATCCTCGGTCTCACCGGAACGGTGGGAGGAAATTGCGGTGTAGCCTGCTTTGTGAGCCATTTTGATTGCCTCAAGGGTCTCAGATACAGAACCGATCTGGTTCAGTTTGATCAGGATGGAATTTCCGCAGCCAAGGGAGATACCTTTTGCCAGACGCTCAGTATTGGTTACAAACAGGTCGTCACCGACAAGCTGTACTTTTCCGCCAAGCTCTGCGGTCAGCTCTTTCCAGCCTTCCCAGTCTTCTTCATCCAGAGCATCCTCGATGGAGATGATCGGATATTTCTCTACCAGTGCTTTCCAGTGAGCGATCAGCTCTTTGGAAGTAAATACAGTGCCGGCTTTCGGCAGTTTGTATTCACCCTTGGTTCCTGTCTTCCACTCGGAGGAAGCAGCATCCATCGCGATCTTGAAGTCTCTGCCTGGCTCGTAGCCTGCTTTTTTCACTGCCTCAAGAATGGTCTCGATGGCTTCTTCATCGGATTTCAGAGCCGGTGCAAAACCGCCTTCATCTCCAACCGATGTTGCCAGTCCGCGCTCTTTTAAGATGGCAGCCAGTGCATGGAAGACCTCAGCGCACCATCTTAAGCACTCTTTGAAAGAAGATGCTCCAACCGGCATGATCATGAACTCCTGTACATCCAGGCCGGAAGAAAGTGCGTGGCATCCGCCGTTGATGATGTTCATCATCGGAACCGGCAGACGATTTCCGGAAACGCCGCCGAAGAAGCGGTACAGCGGAATCTCAAGTGCGTTTGCTGCTGCTCTTGCGCAGGCAATGGATACAGCCAGAATGGCGTTTGCACCCAGGCGGGATTTATCTTTTGTTCCGTCTGCATCGATCATGGCTTTGTCTACAGCGTAGGTATCGGATGCATCCATACCTTTTAAGGTATCGTTGATGACGGTGTTGATGTTTTCTACTGCTTTCTGCACACCTTTTCCAAGGTATCTTGCTTTATCTCCATCTCGTAATTCCAGTGCCTCAAACTCACCGGTAGATGCGCCGCTTGGTGCCATGCCGCGCCCTACAACGCCCCCTGCAAGAACAACCTCAGCTTCTACGGTTGGGTTTCCTCTGGAATCCAGAATTTCTCTTCCTTTTACTTCCTCAATTTTCAGGCTCTTCACTTTTCGTGTGCTCCTTTCTCGTTTGTTTCTGGAGTTTCCCGCCTGCGAAGTGTCCAAGATCCGCAGACGGGAGATAACAATGATTGATTCGCTTTGGTTAGTCTTTACTAACTGTAATTCATTATAACTAATTTTTTTGAAAATTGCAAGTGGGTAAAGTGATACTTTTTCTCAGAAATGCAAAAAGTTTTTCTGTTCTTATTTTTCCTGTTTAAATGCCTCTTCCAGCGTATGCCATCCAAGCACTGCACATTTCACTCTTGCCGGCATGTGGGAGATATCTTTCAGTGCACCAGCCTCCTCGAGTTCGTCAATCTCCTCGTCGGATGCTTCTCCTTTGATCATGCGCAGAAACAGATTTCCCAGGCGCAGTGCCTCGTCCTTCGTCTTTCCGATGATCATGCCGAGCATAATGTCCGCCGATGCCTGCGAAATCGCACAGCCGTCGCCCACGAACGCACCGTCCGTGATCACATCGCCGTCGACTTTTAATTTCAGCCAGATATCATCGCCGCAGCTTGGGTTGACGCCCTCGAGTACGATGTCCGCATCCGGCAGATCATGCTTGAATTCCGGACGCAGATTGTGCTCCGTCAAAATTTCGTTATAAAATCCTCTACTCTCCATAGCCCATTCTCCTTCTGATTGTGGATACACTTTCGATCAGTGCATCAATCTCTTCCGGTGTATTATAAAACATCATGCTGGCTCTTGTCGAACTTCGGACGCCAAGATATTCCAGAAGCGGCTGTGCACAGTGGTGGCCTGCCCGCACATCGATGCCGTCAGAAGAAAGAATTTCGCTCACATCGTGCGGATGCACGCCGTCAATCGTAAACGAAACGATGCCCGTGTGGTTGGCCGGATCTTTGGAACCGAGGATATGAACGTACGGCAGCGCGCCGAGTCCTTCCATAGCACGTTGCGTCAGTTCCAGCTCTTTTTTCTGGATATAATCAAATCCTTTTTCCTGCAGATACCGGATCGCTGCGGCCAGCCCCACCGCACCGGCTGCATTTACCGTTCCCGCCTCAAATTTCTGCGGAACCGGTGCAAAAACGGCTCCGTCGCGGTAAACGGAATCGATCATCTCGCCTCCGGTTAAAAACGGCGGCATTTTTTCCAGCAGTTCCCGTTTTCCATACAGACAGCCGATTCCCATCGGGCCCATCAGCTTATGGCCGGAAAAGGCGAGAAAATCTGCATCCAGCGCCTGTACGTCGACCGGCATATGCGGAACGCTCTGGGCGCCGTCCACAACGACAACGGCTCCCACGCGGTGCGCCATCTCCGTGATTTTCTGGATCGGATTCACGCAGCCGAGCACATTCGATACCTGCGTAACAGCCACAAGACGTGTTCTCTCATTAATGCCCTTTTGGAGCTCCTCATCGGTCAGCTCGCCCTCACTGGTACATTCCAGATAATGGAGCTTCGCCCCAGTCATACGCGACACCATCTGCCACGGAAGCAGATTGCTGTGATGCTCCATGATTGTTACAGCGATCTCGTCGCCTTCCTTTAAAAAGTTCAGGCCATAGCTGTATGCCACAAGGTTCAGGCTTTCCGTTGTATTCCGGGTAAAAATAATCTCCTCCGGCTCTTCTGCATGAATAAACTCCTGTACGGTCTTTCTTGCCTCCTGATAGCTCTCCGTCGCCTCCAGGCTTAAAGGATAGAATCCTCGCAGAGGATTTGCATTTTTCTGTTCGTAAAATTCCTGTACTGCAACAAGAACGCATGACGGGCGCTGTGCCGTCGCCGCGTTGTCCAGATAGATCGTGTCCATTTGCTGCAGAAGCGGGAAATTTTTTCTGATGTTATCTGTTGTCACGGTCAAGCACCTCCGCAAGCTGTGTTTTTACTTTCTGTTCGATGTCCGCATCGCCGATCTTCTGGATTTTTGCTTCCAGTTTCGCCCGCGCCATCGTATTTTCTGCCTGTGTACGGTCCATGCCGCGCGCACCGAAGTAAAACAGTGTCTCTTCATCGAGTTCTCCGATTGCCGCGCCGTGGCTTCCCTGTACGTTTTCCTCTGCACAGAGGATCACAGGAATCGTCTTGTTGACTACATCATCGCCGAGCAGCAATACCTGTTCTGTCTCTGCTCCGACGGAATCTGCCGAACCGCGCACAAAGTCGATTGTGCCGCGGAAGATCTTTTCCGCCGCATCCATCAGCGTTCCGTCTGCCTGGATCGTGCTCTCGGTTACTTTTCCGAAGTGGCGCACATTCAGATTGACATCAAATTTCTGCTGATTCTGCAGAAGATAGCCGATTTCTGCCTGCAGTGATGCGTGATCCTTCTGCAGTTCGGTCCAGATACCGTCATAGACATCGCCTTTTCCGACAACGACCTGTAAAAGATCCAGTGCACCATTTTCCTCGCAGATGCATCCGACATCATTTAAAAGCTCCTGTCCCTCACCGCGCATCATCACCTGCACGAGCCGGATGCGGCTGTCTTTTTTCGCGTAAAGTTCTGTCCGCACCGCGAGCTGTCCCGCTGCCTGTGCCGGTTCAAATACCTCGAAAACGGTAAGGGAAGCTCCCTCTTCTGCCACCGCGCGGATCTTTCCGGATGAAACCGTCTCTTTTCCCTGTCCGATGGAAAGCGTGACCTGTTTCGTCTGCCCCTCCTTTGCAGAGACATTCCAGTTTTTCGTCTGCTCCGGTGCAAAAAGGACATCCGTCTCTTTTCCTGCCCCGGTATTCATAGCTTCCGGAAAACCCGTTATCTCATCATCCGCAGACGGCTCTTCCGCGCAGATTTCACACGGCGCACCCGCCGCCCATTTTACTTTTGTATCATTTAATCCCAGCCAGTACCATGTTTTCGATGGAAGCTGGTTGATTTTCATGCTGTTCTGTTCTTCCATGTGTCTGGCCTCCTTATCCAATGCTGCCCTTCATCTCGAGGCGGATCAGATTGTTCATCTCCACCGCGTACTCCAGCGGCAGTTCTTTTGAAACATCATCCGCGAATCCGCTGACGATGCACGCTCTCGCATCCTCTTCCGTCATGCCGCGCGACATCAGATAAAAGACGGCTTCATCGCTGATGCTTCCGATCTGTGCTTCATGGCCGATGTTCGCATCTTTTGTACGGATATCCATCGCCGGAATCGTGTCCGACCGGGAGATATCATCGAGCATCAGAGACTGGCAGGAAACGGCTGATTTCGTGTTCTTTGCCGCTTTTGTTACAGAGACTGACGAACGGAAGGTGCTGATGCCGCCGTCCTTCGAGATCGATTTCGTGTTAATATAGGAACTCGTATCCGGCGCGCTGTGGACAACCTTCGCTCCGGTATCGAGATTCTGGCCCTTACCGGCAAACGTGATGCCGGTAAATTCCATCTTTGCGCCTCTTCCTTTCAGCACGCTCATCGGGTACAGGTAGGAAACGTGGGAGCCGAATGAACCGGAAACCCACTCGATTTTTCCGCCCTCCTCGACCTGCGCGCGCTTCGTGTTCAGGTTGTACATATTCTTCGACCAGTTTTCAATCGTAGAATAACGGAGTCTTGCATTCTTTCCGACAAACAGCTCCACACATCCGGCATGGAGGTTGGCCACATTGTATTTCGGTGCGGAACAGCCCTCGATAAAGTGAAGGTCCGCGTCCTCATCGACAATAATCAGCGTATGCTCGAACTGGCCTGCGCCCGGCGCATTCAGGCGGAAATACGACTGCAGCGGGATTTCCACGGAAACCCCCTTCGGCACATAGACAAACGAACCGCCGGACCAGACGGCTCCGTGCAGTGCGGCAAATTTGTGGTCGGTCGGTTTCACCAGTTTCATAAAGTGTTTCCGCACCATATCCGCGTACTCACCATGCAGCGCACTCTCCATATCGGTATAGACAACACCCTGCGCCGCAACTTCCGCGCGGACGTTGTGATAGACCAGCTCCGAATCATACTGTGCGCCCACGCCGGCGAGTGATTTCCGCTCTGCCTGCGGGATGCCAAGACGCTCAAACGTATTTTTGATGTCATCCGGCACATCGGACCACTTTGCTTTCATTTTCGTATTCGGGCGGACATACGTTACGATGTCATCCATGTTCAGACCCTCAATCGACGGACCCCAATCCGGAATCGGCATCTGGTTGTAGATCTGTAAAGAACGCAGACGGAACAGCTGCATCCAGGCAGGGTCTTTCTTCTCATCCGAAATTTTCTGTACAATTTCCGGCGTCAGGCCGGCTTTTACTTTATAGGCATCCTTTTCATCGTCTTTGAAATCATAGATGCTTCGGTCAATATCCTCTACATAACTTTTTTCTCTCACAGCGTTTTCATCCTTTCTGTACCTTCGGTTTTACGCCAGTGACTTTTCGTATTTTCCAAATCCGTCCCGGTTGATCTCCTCTACAAGAGATGCATCGCCGGTTTTGACGATTTCACCTTCCACCATGATGTGGGTCTGATCCACCATCAGTGATTCCAGAATCTTCGTGCTGTGCGTGATGATCAGAAGACTTCCTCCGCATTTTCTGCGGTATGCCTCAATTCCGGCAGAAACGGTGCGGACCGCATCGACATCCAGGCCGGAGTCGGTCTCATCGAGAATGGTAAGGGACGGCTCGAGCATCAGAAGCTGCAAGATCTCGGCTTTCTTTTTCTCACCGCCGGAAAATCCGACATTCAGATCACGGTCTGCATACGACGGATCCATCTGCAGAACTTCCATTGCTTTTTCCAGTTCTTTCCGGAACTCAAACAGACGCATCCGTTTGCCGGTTTTTAACTCGACGGCGCTGCGGATAAAAGAGCTTAAGGTTACGCCAGGCACCTCAAGCGGATTCTGAAACGAGAGAAACAGTCCCATTTTGGCGCGTTCATTGACCGGCTCTTCTGTGATGTTCTTTCCCTGGAACCAGATTTCGCCGCGTGTCACGTTATATTTCGGATTGCCGAGCAGCGTATTGCCAAGCGTCGACTTTCCGGTACCATTCGGTCCAAGCAGCACATGCGTCTCCCCTTTTCCAATCGTAAGATTTACGCCGTGCAGGATCTCTTTTTCTTCTACATTTACCGTTAAATCTTTCACTGTTAAAAGATTTTTTCCCATATTGATATCCTCCTTATTTTGCTTCGAGGTTAAAATCTCTGTTTTCGCCTCCGATTGTAGACCTTTTTTCCGAGTATTTCAATCGGATTTATATATTTGAAAAATTTTATCAAAAAACGCACCTGCCGCCGGATTTTTTTTCCGCACGACAGGCGCGTTTTCTATCAACATCGTTTCAGCCGATTCCACCCAGCACGATTCCGAGAATCAGAACCAGCACACAGATCGGCACGTAGATATATTTGCAGATCGGATAATACAGATCCGTGAATTTGCTGCTTCTTCCCTTGTCTACCTGGGACTGCACATACTTCTTTCCGCAGATCCAGAAGAACATGACTCCGGCAAGGCCGGCGCCGAGCGGGCAGATGTAGATCGACAGAACATCCATCCACTGGGATACAATGCCCTGGATCAGAAGAGATACGACCACACCGATAACCCCGATCACACCGCAGGCTGCTACTCTTCCGAGATGAAATTTTTCCTGTACCGTTGCAATCGGTGCTTCGTACAGGTTAATCAGAGAGGTAAGGCCGGCAAAAAAGACAGCGACAAAGAAAACGATTGCGATCAGCGCGCCACCCGGCATAGACTTTATCAAATTCGGAAGGAAAATGAACAGAAGTCCAGGTCCTCCTGTATTTAACTGTGCTCCCGTAGTTGCCATCGCCGGGATAATAACCAGCGCAGCAAGCATAGCAGCGAGCGTATCAAAAAATGCTACTCTTCCGGCGGCGGCCGGAATATTTTCTCCATCTGACAAATAGGAACCATAGATCAGTGTTCCGTTTCCGGCTACAGACAGGGAAAAGAATGCCTGACCAAGTGCAAAAATCCAGGTCTTCGGATCTGCAAGTGCTTTTGGTTCCACACGGAAAATATAACGGTATCCATCCGCTGCACCGGGCTGAAAGGCAACATAGATACCAAGTGCAACAAACAGGAGAAAGAAAACAGGCATCAGCACCTTATTGACCTTCTCAATTCCCTTACCAACACCAAATGCCAGAATGACCATCGCAACCACAAGAGCTACGATCTGCCAGAAATTGTTTCCAAACGCAGATGCCATGGATTCAAACGCTCCGGCAAAATCCTCTACGCTCACAGCTGACAGTGTCTTTCCGGTAAAGGTTCCGATCATATACCTGAAAATCCACCCCATGACAACCGTATAACCGATCGCCATTGCCAGGGAACCCAGCACCGGAATCAGACCAAGCGCCTCTCCGGCTTTTCGTTTTCCTTTCGTTTCACATGCAAAACCGAACGCATCAACCGGACCGGATCTTGTGGCACGGCCAAAACTCATCTCCCCGCTCACACCGGTAAAGCCGATCAGTGCAACGAACAGGAAATACGGAATCAGAAAGGAACCTCCTCCGTACAAGGAAACCCGGGTAGGGAACATCCAGATGTTGCCCATTCCAACTGCAGAACCGATGCAGGCCAGGATAAATCCCCACCGACTGTTAAATGACTCTCTCTTTTTCATACTGCTCTCCCTTTTTCTTACTTTTTCTGAAGATATCATGGCCAAAGTACCTTTTGACTCCAACATCTTCTGAATATTTTAGCATAAGCTATTGGGAAAAGCTATAGC
Organism: Blautia sp. AF17-9LB; assembly: GCF_003479185.1. NCBI lineage: Bacteria > Bacillati > Bacillota > Clostridia > Lachnospirales > Lachnospiraceae > Blautia > Blautia sp. AF17-9LB. Next base: position 17,505 of record NZ_QUGU01000001.1, on the reverse strand, counting down.
ATTTCTCATCTTCCTGCAACTTCACTTTATATTTTATGCTTTTTCCGCCTTGCTGCTGCCATTCCCGCGGAGAACATCCGCAGTGGCGTTTGAAATAGCGGCTGAAATGAGACAGATTGGAAAAACCGCAGATTTCCGCGGTCTGTCCGATGGAAAGTGCCTGATTTGTCAAAAGATTTTTCGCCTTGTCGAGCCGTACTTCAATCAGATCGCTGTGCGGGGTGCTGCTGAAAAACTGTTTATAATAAGAATAAAACTGGCTTTTTTCCATATTGGCCATCTGGCAAAGCTTTTCTGTCGTCCAGTCTTTCTCATAATGGCTCAACATCTTAAGGCGCAGCTCCTGGAATTCCTGATACAGTCCGGCCGGCTCCTCTGCCGCTTTCTTGTACAGCCGCATACCACGCGATGCCGTAATCATCATCTGACGAACCAGTGCTTCCTCATATTCCACTGCGTATGGATCTTTCACAATGTATTCCCTCTGCAAAAGGCGAATCAGCTCATCAATTGCTTCCGTGTTCTGCGGATAAAAAACAGTATTCTGCGGAATTCCATACGTTTCACCCAGATTCTCACCGCACCAGAAATGGACATAGCTGTTGCGAAACTTCTGAACAGCCTGATAATGCTGCTCGTGATCCGGCGTGTAAAAAAGGCAGGCATTTTCCTGTGCAATGAAAAACGCAGTTCTGTCATACACCTTCATCGGCGTTTTAAACAACAGAAACAGATAGTCCCCGCTGCCCTCCGGCCGATATATCGTCTCATAATCGGCGTTGGATCTATTATATTCACAAATATGAACTGAAAATTCCATTCTTCTCGTTTCCCCTTTTCTTTTCTTCTCCCTATTTTACCGCAAAACCGGAAAAAAAGTCAAATTTGCCGGACAAAAATCTCTGGTTTTTTTCTATCTTCCTGCTAAAATTGAAACTATCCAAAGCGAAAGCGAAACGGTGGAATAAAATCATAGACACGCCGGTGATCCTTTGTTTTTCTGGATCGTGTCTGAAAACGAACATTTCTTTTAACAGGAGGATTTTTAAGTATGAAAAAAGCAGAGATTATCATTGACAAATATTTTCTTACCGGAAAAGTTGACAAACGAATCTTCGGTTCCTTTATCGAGCACCTGGGACGCGCCGTTTACGAGGGCATCTATCAGGAAGGAAGTGCTCTCTCCGACGAGCAGGGCTTCCGAAAAGATACCCTGGATCTTGTCAAAGAGCTTCAGGTACCGATCGTCCGTTACCCGGGCGGAAACTTTGTCTCGGGCTATCACTGGGAAGACAGCGTAGGTCCGAAAGACAAACGGCCTGCAAAACCGGATCTTGCCTGGGGCGTGATTGAGACAAACGAATTCGGTCTGAATGAGTTTGCGGACTGGTCGAAAAAAGCCGGCAGTGACATCATGATGGCCGTCAATCTCGGAACCCGCGGACCGGAAGATGCAAAAAATGTGCTGGAGTACTGCAACTTCAAGGGCGGCACCTACTACAGTGATCTGAGAAAATCCCACGGTTACAAAGATCCACACAACATCAAACTCTGGTGCCTCGGCAATGAGATGGACGGACCGTGGCAGATGGGACATAAGACCGCTTCTGAGTACGGACGTATTGCAGCAGAGACTTCCCGTCTGATGAAATTCATGGATCCGACGATTGAAACTGTTGCCTGCGGAAGCTCCAATCTTACGATGCCAACCTTCGGTTCCTGGGAATATACGGTTCTGGACGAATGCTATGATGAGGTGGATTACCTTTCTTTACACCAGTATTACGGAAATTATGCAAATGATACTGTCGATTTCCTGGCAAGCTCCAAGGGCATGGATGATTTCATCTCCGGTGTAGTTGCGATCTGTGATGCAGTCAAAGCGAAAAAACACGGCAAAAAGCAGATTAACCTTTCCTTCGATGAGTGGAACGTATGGTATCACAGCAATGAGCAGGATCAGAAGCTGGAGAAATGGGTACGCGCACCGCATCAGCTTGAGGATGTTTACAACTTTGAGGATGCACTTCTCGTCGGAAGCATGCTGATCACACTCCTGCGCCACGCCGACCGTGTCAAAATCGCCTGCCTCGCACAGCTTGTCAACGTTATCGCTCCGATCATGACATCCGATACCGGTGCATGGCGTCAGACGATCTTCTATCCATACATGCATGCAAGCGTACACGGCCGCGGAACCGTCTTAAATACACAGGTTTTGACACCGGTTTACGAGAGCAAAACGTACGGCGAAGCTCCGTATCTCGATTCTGTCTGCATCTGGGATGAGGAAAACGATGCACTGACCATTTTTGCAGTCAACAAGAGTCTGGATGAGGATATGGAGGTTTCCTGCGATCTGCGTCAGTTCGAAGGATGCCGTCTGGCTGAGCACATCGTGCTGACAAACGACGATATGAAAGCGGTCAACACCGAAGCAGATCCGAACCACGTTACTCCGACCCATTCCGATGCCACCAAACTGGAGAATGGAAAAATGCACACCGTTCTTGGAAAACACAGCTGGAATGTGATCCGTCTTACAAAATAATGGAACCGTATAAGGTATGGCCTGAAAAACAGAACATCTGAATTTTTCATCCAAACATATGCATAAAGGAGTTTTATTTTATGGCACAGGCATATTTATTTGTTCATTTTCGGGAAAAAACAACACCGGACGGCGAACAGGTTTATTTCGGCATAAGCCGCGATGGTTTCCACTGGGAAGCTGTCAACGACGGCGTTCCGGGTGCCGGCCAGGGATATGTGCCGTTTGTTGCAGACAGCCTTGCTTCCGGAAAATTTGTTCGTTCTGATGCTTCCTTCTCGTTCCCATACGGCTACAAGCATGGAACGATTCTTCCGATTACAGAGGAGGATTACGAGCGGATCAAAAACCAGGACTGGTCAGATCACGGATATCAGTAAAATCGCTGTCCGCCTGATGGGATTTTCATACAAAAAGAACTGCGGCAGGCTTCCTTTTGGGGAAGTTCCTGCCGCAGTTCTTTTTCGCTTTTCTTTTCCGACAAAACCCATCCGCTTCCTTTTTGTTCTGGCGGACAGTACCTTTTCTGCAGATTGGTAAATGTATCGTTTTGATGGTGTCTGAATTTTTCTTTATCTCTGTGCCTGTGCAGCGGTTCTTGCATGGAACATGCGGAAGACGCCGGTCTGCTCGATCAACTTCGTCAGGCTATAGAAAATGATGGAATCGATCGGCCACATAATCAGGTTCTTTAAGGCACGTGCCGGAAGAAGCACCATGATTCCTTTTCCATACAGCATGCTGATCCACAGGGTGTTCAGCAGTACGTTGACAGTCAGCATAACGATGAACTTGGCTGCAAGCACACGTTTGATGGTCAGTTTTTTGCGATAGTAGAAGCATCCATACATAAAAGATGCCAGCATCGCATTAAAGGTGAATCCGAAGAAGAACGGGCCGCTCGGTTTCAGGAAGTATTTTACGACATCAAGAATGCCGGAGAAAAGACATCCTGTCACTGGTCCGAACAGGTAATCGACAAGGCGGTTCGGGATTCCGGAAAATCCGATGCGGACATAAGGTCCGATGTCAATCGATGCTACCTGGTTCAGAATCATCGCCAGCGCTGCGAACATGGCACAGGCTGCGAGGGTTGTGACTGCTTTCAGCTCTTTTGCTGACTGCAGAAACATGTTTTTTGTTTCTTTTGCTGTTTCATTTGCATTTTTCTGCATAAAAAAATTACCTCCTTTACAGATATCTGACTACAATAGGAGATAATCTCTTGTCTCTATCTTCTGTTGCAGCGAGATGCAATTCATATACCGCAAGATTTTCTCTTTTCGTCTCCCTGGCTACTCTCTATCCCGGGAGCACTTTACGCATATGAACTTACTCTGCAGTTGTTTTTGTCCTGCTCATTATATAGTAAAATCCCCTTGGTTTCAAGAGGATTTTACATTTTTTTCTAATTTTTTACGATCAAATATCAGCCCTGCATTTTACGGTCTTTCCGGTGATAAAACGGAGACAAACGCAAACTTTTTATCCAGCAGTTTTCCCATCAGCACAATACCTTTTCCCATCGTAAAAGCAGCTGCTACCGTTCCGATTCCAAATATTCCGTCGGAGTAACCGCAGGTATGTTTGAAGTCACATAATCTGCTGTATTTCTTGTAACAATATATTGTGCGCAAAATGATTCGGCACATTCCATCTGCAAACAGTCTTCAAAATCTGAAAATGTTTCATTTTTCAGGCCTTTCATTAGTTTTTCTGAATCAATTCCTTCTACATCAAAAATTTCAAATAAGCTAAGGAGAAGTTCTCTTCTTTCTTTTACATCATATGTCTTTCTTAAAATAAAAAACATATTAGAAACAGAGTGTGCGGCAATGCACGCATTTATTTTTCCTCTCTATAAGATGCCAATTCAGCATCGTCATCCTGAACATTTCCTTTTTTTCTTATTTGCTCCATTCGTAAAAAAGCATCTTTTTTCGATTCAACAGCACCGCTATTATAAAGACTGTTTACACCCTGCATAATCTGAATAATAAACACTAGTTTATCTTCTGGCATTTTTTCCAATAATTCAAATGCTTCTTCTCTCATTGCTGTCATTATGTTTTTGTCTCCTTTCTATGACCGTACCTGTCCATTCCCATATACCACAAATTTAATCGAGGTCAGCGCCAGCAGTCCCATCGGGCCTCTGGCGTGGAGTTTTTGGGTGCTGATTCCGATTTCGGCGCCGTAGCCGAATTCGAAGCCGTCGGTGAAGCGGGTGGAGGCGTTGACGTAGACCACCGCTGCGTCGATTTCGTCCAGGAATTTCTGGGCGTGGGTGTAGTCGTTGGTGATGATCGCCTCGGAGTGTTTTGTGTTGTAGCGGTTGATGTGCGCGATCGCTTCGTCGATAGAGGAAACCGTTTTAATGGATACGATATAGTCGAGATACTCTTTTCCCCAGTCCTCTTCTGTCGCTGCTTCTGCTCCCGGCATGTATTCTCTTGCCTTCTCGTCTGCGCGCATCTCCACCTGTTTCTCTTTCAATCGTTCTGCGAGAACCGGCAACAGTTTTTCACGCACGTTTTCATGCACTACGATGGATTCACACGCATTGCAGACGCCGACACGCTGTGTCTTTGCATTAAGAATAATATCAACCGCCATCGAAAGATCTGCCGTCTCATCGACATAGATATGGCAGTTTCCGGTTCCCGTCTCGATAACCGGGATGGTACTGTTTTCCACTACAGTGCGGATCAGTCCGGCACCGCCGCGCGGAATCAGAACATCGACATAGCGGTTCATCTTCATAAACTGTGCCGTTGTCTCACGTGAAGTATCTTCGATCAGAAGCAGCGCATCCTCCGGCACCTGCTCCTCCTTCAGTGTTTTCCGCAGTGAGGCAACAATCGCCATATTTGAGTGGATCGCATCACTTCCGCCCTTCAAAATCACGACATTTCCCGTCTTAAAGCAGAGTGCAAACGCATCCGCTGTTACATTCGGACGTGCTTCATAGATGATTCCGACAACACCAAGCGGAACACGTTTCTGCCCGATCAGAAGACCGTTCGGCCGTTTTTTCATACCGAGAACTTCCCCGATAGGATCGTCCAGCTCGGATACCTGACAGAGACCTTCCGCCATCGCCTCGATGCGACTCTGATCCAGAAACAGCCGGTCCAGAAGACCTTTGGACATTCCTTTTTCTCTTCCATGCTCCATATCCAGCGCATTTGCCGCGATAATCGCATCGGCATCCGCCACAAGATTTTCCGCTGCTTTTTTCAGCACACGGTTTTTCGTCTCTGTCCCCATGATGCGAAGCACAGGTTCCGCCCAACGGGCTCTTGTTCCGATTTCTTCCAGACTTATCATATTCGTCTCCTCCTCGTGTTGTCTTATCGTGATTGGCTGCTAACGGTAAATCTTCTGCTCTGTCACCAGCATCTGCGGCAGAACATCCGTCTCTTCAAACGGCACCGCATCAAACAGCTGAAACTCAAACGCCGCTGCAACCGTTGTAAACCCTGGATGTGCAGCAAGAAAGCGGTCATAAAATCCTTTTCCATATCCGACTCTGTGGCGCGCCGGATCAAAGGCCACACCGGGTACCAGCAGAAAGCCCTCTTCCCGCGTGCAGACCTTTCCGCCGTCCGGCTCCATAATGCCAAAATAGCCGGATTTCAGCGTGGAGAAATCTTTGATCTCATAATAAACCATATCATCGCCTTCCACGCGCGGCACAGCGACCGTCTTTCCCATTTGCAGGGCCTTCTCGATCAGATCCCGTGTCATGACTTCTTTTTTGAAGTCCATATACGCAAAAAAGCAGTCCGCATCCAGAAACTCCGGCAGAGCCGTGATTTTTTCATAAATCATACGGCTCTTTTCCTGAATTTCTTCCTGTGTGGCTGCTCTTCTTCGGGCAAAAACTTCTTTTCTAATGTTTCCTTTTGCTTCCATAGCGCTCCCCCAGATTTACAATTGTTCCGTCTTTCTCCTGCACATCAATATTGTCGAGCTGGGTACGGAGGTTCATTTTCACGGCTGCAATATATTCTCTCCGCAGCTTCTGCTGCTCTTCTTTCTCCGCCGGTGTCAGCCCCTCTGCTTTCGCCTTGCGGGCAAGTTCGTTGATTCTCTGTATATTAATTTCCATTTTCTGTATTTTTCTCCTTTGTTTCAACTCACAGTCGGTATTTTCACAGAGTCTGACATGTCGAAAATAGTTCGACTGTGACTCGCCTCATGTCAGTGGAGGATACCGATTTCTCTCCGCCTGCCACTACCGTTATGTTTCTTTTAACAATTCATCCCACCGCTTTAGAAGCGAGGGACTTGCTTGATTCGGTTAAATGACCGGATTTTCTTTTTATCTTACCGCAAAACACAGGATCTGTCCAGCCGATCTGAGAAAAATCCTGAAATCCAGCTTTATCACCGGATTTCAGTCTCATCTGCATAATTATCTAAAACAATCAGAACCCATGTTTTTCCAAGATTCAGTTTAATCTCCTCTCCATTGCTGTCCCGGTACTTTGTGACACCCCACGGATCATCCTTGCTCCATGTCACGTCGATGGCCTTTCCGCTTGTGATATACGTTCCCATTCCGCCGTTTACCACATCAATATCGAGATATTCCGCATTGTCATCATACTTTTTCCAGGAACAGTACTGCACGATAATGTTCTTCACCGCAAGCTGTTCCTGTGTCATCTCATCGATCTGCGGTTCCCCGAACTGATAACGCAAATACGTGCCGCTCGCCTCATCGTACGAAAACCATGGATTATTGTGGAAATATCCGCCCGGTGCCACATAGGCGGCATTTCGTCCCTGTTCCAGCGTTTCCGGTTCTGTCTCGGATGCAAACTGGAAAAATCCGTCATAACCGTCTTTGTAAGATGTCCGGTAGCCGCAGAGATCGATTCCCGCTGCAATCCCGGCCGCATCCAAATACGCATTGTGCGGCGACGGACGATCCGACGTCCGGTAATACACCTGTTCCGAATACTCCATGCCATTCACATTGTCTATGTGATCCGATTCGAGCAGCGGAATCGCATACGCCGCCTGTCCATAGTGGTAATACAGAGCGTCAAATCCCGCTGCCAGATACACATAATATTCGCGGCAACTCCGCACCGATCCGATCTTTTCGAGATCATCATAGTTTTCAAACAGCCCCATCAGGCGCGTAATGCCGCCTTCGACCGGCGCTTCATAGATCACTCCCGCACGGCTGATACCGCTCTGCGGGCAGGCGCTGATGATATTGCTCAGCATAACCGCCACCGGGCGCCTTCTTCCCTGTACTTCGGCGACAGGTTCTCCTGTCAGATAACTTTTCACCATACCTTCCGGCAGCGCATCCTCCGCGGGTGTCGGCTCAATCGCTTCCGGAACCAGCGGTTCCGGTGCCGGATCTTCGGTCGGGGCCGGTGGTTCCGTAGCTTTCGTTTCTGTCTTGCTTTCCCCTGCTGTCTCTTCTGAGACATAAGAAGTTCCTGCCGATGCAGTTTCCGGTGCCGTTTCCCCAATTTTCCGGCATCCGAACAGCATCATGCTTCCCAGCAGAGCAATCCCCAATGTGTAAAACCCTCTCTTTTTGATAAAGACCCCTCCTTTTCTTCTTTCAATCAGTCTCTTGTGATACCGAGACGCTGCAGCACCTCTTCCTGCTTTGCCTCCATCACGGCTGCTTCCTCCGGTGTCATATGATCATAACCCAGAAGATGCAGCATACTGTGTGCAACAAGAAAAGCAAATTCGCGTCTTAAAGAATGACCGTATTCCTCCGCCTGCGCTCTTGCGCGCGCAACAGAAATCACAATATCACCCAGCATCAGCTCACCGCTGTCCGGGTTAAAACAGTCATCTCCCTCTTCCGTCTCCAGAAAATCGAACGAAGCCGGAGAAGGATAATCTACCATCGGGAAAGAAAGCACGTCTGTCTCCCGGTCAATGTTTCTGTGTTCCCGGTTCATGGTGCGGATATTTTCCGGATCAGTCAGAATCAGTTCTACTTCTGCCTCATACGGGCACGCTTCCTGATCCAGCACACCATTGATTACCGCTGCTGCAACCTCTTCCGGATCAAATCCAAGGTCAAAATCCTGTTCATTTTCAAACGTCAGTGTCATTTATTTTCCCTCCGTTTTCTCGTCGTACTTTTTGCTCTGCCGCTGTGATTTTCCGGCTTTGCTTTCTTTTCATATTCATCGTAAGCCTGTACAATCTTCTGCACCAGCGGATGACGGACAACGTCCTTGCTCGTCAGCTCGCAGAAGGAAATTCCGTCTACTTTTTTCAGTACCTGCATTGCCACATCAAGGCCGGAGCGTGTACCGGAAGGAAGGTCCTTCTGAGAGGCATCTCCGGTTACAATGACTTTGGAACCGAAACCGATACGGGTCAGGAACATCTTCATCTGCGCCGGTGTCGTATTCTGTGCCTCATCAAGGATAATAAACGCATTGTCGAGCGTACGGCCTCGCATGTACGCGAGCGGCGCAACCTCAATCAGGCCTTTTTCCATGTTTTTCTGGAAGCTCTCTGCTCCCATGATCTGATACAGCGCGTCGTAGAGCGGCCGCAGATACGGGTCAATTTTACTCTGCAGGTCGCCAGGCAGGAAACCGAGTTTTTCACCCGCCTCAATCGCCGGACGCGTCAGGATAATACGGCCTACCTCATCGTTTCGGAATGCCGTGATCGCCATCGCCATCGCAAGGTACGTTTTTCCGGTTCCGGCAGGGCCGACGCCGAAGACGATCATCTTTTCCCGGATCGCATCCACGTACGCTTTCTGACCGAGTGTTTTCGGTTTGACCGGACGGCCTGCGACCGTGTGGCAGATGCAGTCACTGTCGATTTCAGCAAGGCTGCTTCCGCTGTCCTCCATAACAAGTGAGATTGCATAATTGACGTTCTGTGTGTTGATATCATTTCCGCGGCGTGAGAGCTCCAGAAGCTGTGTCAGACATTCCTTTGCGCGCGCTGCATTCGATGCCGGGCCCACAATTTTTAAAACGCCGTCCCGGGAGATCAGCGTAACCGCCAGGGATCTCTCCAGGATTTTGATGTGTTCATCAAACTGGCCGAATACTTTCTTTTCATGTTCGATGGGCAGTTCCATCTGCAGTTCTATCATGTTGTTATTGCTGTTCATCTACCATTGTTTCCTTTCCATCCGACATCTTCTGCATTTCGCAGGGCTGTGCTTCTACGGCCCGTTCTATCACGCGAAGTGTCCCTTTTGTGATACATGACGTATCGTTAAGTTCTATTGTAACATGATTCTCCGATATTTGAAGTCCTTTTTCTGATAAATTTCTGTGGAATTTCTGATAATTCTGCGAGGCTTTTTCTTTTGCCTCGTGTTCTGAGTAGGTTTCTTTCTGAACTTCAAAAGGAAATTTCTGACGGTAGCCGAAATAAAACGGAAGGGCAAAGTTTTCTGTCAGATAAAGCTGCTGAAGGGACACTTCCTCGTCTGCTCCATTTTCCCTTTTCTCTGTTTTCTGATCCGCCGTTCCGGTCATGCTCCGCAAACTCTCCACAAAATTCTCCGGCAGCAGATTTCCAAGGAAAAATCGGTAAGCAGAAATCTGGAATACCGGCGTTTTTTTCTCTGCTTTCTGATATGTCCGTACCGTATGGGAAAGCGGAAAGGTATCATAATAGTACCACGTCGTCTCAAGGTCAATATCCGCGTCTGCGTGAACATAAGAATAATCATACGTTTCCCCACTGTCATTCACAAGCGGAATCTCGCCCTTTACAAGAATGTCTCCCGCTTGACATGTATCACCGGGGAGCACCTGCGGAATGCCGTTCCGTGTGATAATACGCACGACCGTCCCTTCTTTTTTCGCCACAAGATTCTGCGGATCATCTGCTTTTTCTTCGATCACATAGCCGTCTACGTTTTCTTTTACCGCAAGGACAAGCTGCGTCCCTTCTATTTTTGCGGACACCCAGGTCAGATTCGGAAACTGCTCCCGCAAATACGATGCGGTCTGGCTGCAGTCCACACGTTTTTTCCAGCTTCCATGATGAATCCCGGCCGCGTCAAGGCTGTTTAAGATCGTCTGCGTACTGTTCGCGTAATTTCCTTCCACATGAATATTCCAGATGAACTGCGACAGCGTGTAAAGTCCCGCCAGGCAGAGAAAAATACCAATAAAAAATGCCTTTCTTTTTAAACTTCGCCGGTAAAAGAAAGGCAGTCCCTGTTTTTTCTGTATTCGGATGCGCACACCGCTCTTGCGGCGGATCGGCAGGAGGCGGAAAAAATCTTCCGGCAGAAGGCTCATCTCAAAGCAGCCCTGATGTTCTGTCACGTCCCACAGTGTGATGTTATGGTGCCCGCACAGATTGAAAAAACGCTCCGGTTCACGGCCCGTCACACGAATCCGCACACTGCCTTTCCAGAAAACCTTTCCCCTCTGCAAACGCACACCCCCTTTTCAGCATTGGAATGATTGGAATCATTACACTTATTGAAACGTCGCCTGATCGATTCTCCCTTCCACCCGCATCTCCTCCCCGGAATACGAAACAATCCGGATTCCCTCTCCCACAAGGAGCAGCCTGCCATATTGTGTAAGCACACAGAGGCGGCACGCATTATATTCCAGAATCCTGCGGAAATTTTCAATCTGCACTTCTCTCCCGCCGTAAAACGTCACAACCGGCTCGCCAAAAGCAAGATCTGACGGAACCTGCATCGCCGAAAGCAGCTCCCCGCCCGGCGGATGGAGTGATTTTTTCTGCTTTTTCTTTTTTCGCATCCAAAACCTCCTCCGCTTTGCGGGTCTGCTTTTTGTTCTATCGCTATTTTATGCAGAAAAAAGCACAAAAATACCCCACAGCCGCTGGGGTTTCCTGCCCGATCAGGCTGCGGGGTTTCATTTCTCTTTTTTAAAAACATTTTTTGCAGGGTTCATACCCCTGGGCTTCTGCATTTTCTCTCGTCATCTGAGCTTCCGTTACCTGTGGTTCTTCAGCAGTCACTGCCGGCTGCGTTTCTTCCGCTGCCTGCGTTTCAACGGTTTCTTCCGCCGCAGCTTCTATGGTTGGCTCAGGGGTCGGCGTTTCGGTTGGAGCAGCCGTTGGAGTTGGTGTCTCAGTCGCTGTCGGTGTTGGTGTTTCGGTCGGCGTCGCTTTTTTCGCCGGCTCTGCCGTAGCGCTGACGGAAACAGACTCCGCAGATGCTTCATTCCCCCTCCTGTGTATTTTCTGAATTTCTTACAGCGAAATCCTCTATTATAAATACGTTTGAAAGAATGGAAAATTACATCACAGATTACGATTCTTTATAGAAAATCATGCTGAACCATATGACCATATGCTCGCCGAGGTAATAATCCATCATGTTTTTTTCAATCAGGTTTGCAACAACGATGCCGTGGCTCTCGATGCATGGATGCATCAGTTCAAGATGGCGGCAGCCGCCTCTCGGGTAGGTACATTTATCACAGAGCTGGCAGGAATCGGAGGAAAGGGCGAAGGTGAGCAGGGTTTTGTCTTTTAAATGCTGCTCGATTTCGCGTGTGATTTTTTCGTGCTCCGATTTTGTTTTTAATGTCTCATCCATATCCATGATGTTGTCCACTTCTGCGATGCTGGAGAAGAACAGAACGTGATCGTAGTTCATGCAACGCTCCTTACAGACTTCAACAGTGCCGACCGCCGGCGGGCAGGACCAGGAGGCTCCGTAGCGGGAGCACTCCTTTTTGCAGATCTGGCGGACCCGGTCATTGAATTCGATGTCCTCCGGTTTTACAAATGCATACTGATAGATAGGAAACTGGGTAATATATTCTTCGATTTCTGTCTGTGTCATTTTGTCATCCCTTCTCTTTTGTTACAGATCTTTTTCAAAAAAAGCAAATACCATATTCCAGTACGTCTGGAGCATGCGCCCTCTGGTTCCAAACAATTCATGCTTTGCGCCCGGTACTTTTACCATTTTTGCCATGCCGGGACGGCGTTCTGCCATTTTCCGGATCATCCGCTCCTGGGCACGGTTGGACACAAGATGATCGTTCTCCGCCTGAAATAAAAGGACAGGAGCCTCGATCCGTTTCCATCCGCTCCGCATCAGATCGCGGTACAGATGTGCGGCGGCATGGAGCCATCCGTAAGAAGCGGCATTTAGGTGATACAGCGGCTCTTTTTCCCGCTTCTGCTGGTAATAGAGAAAGCGCGGACGGGAGAGGGACGAACTTTGTTTAAAGCTTTCGATTCCCTGGTATGGTTTCTGTCCTACCACATACTGTGTGCCTCGTTCTGTGGCACAGGCAAAAGCTGCGATCCGTTTTGCATCGGCGAACGGCACTTTTCCGGTCAGCGGACGGATCATCGGCGAACTCAAGACCACTTTCCGGAACAGATGCGGCGCTTTGGCGGCCGCTGCTGCTGCGATTCCGCCGCCCATCGAGTGAGAATAGAGAACGAGCGGAAGACCGCATGCCTCTGCTTTTGCTTTTCGTGCAACAAAGAGCAGATCTTCTACATAACGATGGTAGGAATCGACATAAACAAGCGACGGATCATCCACCAGACGGTAGCTCTTTCCGTGGCCGCAGTGTTCCGGCAGATAAACATGAAAATGCTCTTTGATAAAATAATACACGATCTCTTTATATTTCTCTGCATTTTCCGTAAAACCGTGTGAGATTACAACAACACCTCTCGGGCGGAATGCGCGGTAACGAAGAACATGAATCGGATGACCGCTCTCCCTTTCCCAGTAAAATTCTTCTGCATGAGCGGCGAGGTACGGCTCCACACCATTCTGCATCCGCTCCGCGTAATTTTTTTCCTGTAATACGCGTGTTCTCATTAGCAAATCACCTGCTTTCATCCAGATACGAAAGGATATCCTGAAGATTGTCGATGGTACAGTCCGGTGTAACTTCAATTTTGTTCGGAAGATGATCCGGGTTGTACCAGCAGGTCAGGATTCCTGCATTTTTTCCGCCGCGGATATCACTTGTGAGGGAGTCGCCGACGATCACAACCTCATCCGGTGCATAACTTCCGATTTCGTTCCATACCGCATCAAAAAAAGCCTTCTGCGGCTTGTCCACACCGACCTGTTCCGAGATAAAAACGCCGTCCAGAAGCTGATCAAGCCCGGAAAAGCGGAGTTTACGCTCCTGTGCAACAGTGGTTCCATTTGTTACTGCATACTGTTTTACGGTAGCTTTCAGCCGTTTTACCAGTTCATCTCCGTGATCGCAGAAGAAAGCCTTATCGCCGAGGCGGATCTGATATTCATCATTGAATACCTTTACCTGATCCGTCGGCAGTCCTTCCGATTCAAAAAATTCATGGAATCGTCCAAGCATCACCTGTTCTCTCGTAAGCTCTCCCGTCTCCAGCCGCTCCCAGTAACCGCGGTTGATCACGCTGTAGCGCTGCAGCATTTCGTCCGTGCAGGTTCCCATATGAAACTTGTTGAAACAGTACTCAATTGCATATCGTTCCGACATCTTAAAATTCAGAAGTGTTCCGTCGATGTCCCACAAAATTACTTTTATCAAAGAGAAATCCTCCCTTGGTTTCATTTGTATTTTCCAATTATCTGTTTTTCATTCTAGCATAGATTACAAATACGATCAATTGTATTTTAGGCATTGTATCTTTTGAGAAAAAGTGCTACGATAAAAAAGAATTTCCGTGAAAAAGAAAAGGAAGAAGGAAGAAACACTATGAAATTTACTTATCCAGCCGTTTTTCATAAAACCGAACAGGGAACCTACGAAGGTTATTTTCCAGATCTCGCCTGCTGCTATGCAAAAGGGGATACCCTCGACGAGGCGCTGGAAGATGCCATTCACTCCGCCTATGACTGGATCTCTCTGGAACTGACGGAAGAAGAACCTGATTTTCCGCCGGTATCGGATGTGGCAGATCTCGGGAAAAGCGAAGGTGAAATTGCAAGAAATATTGCCGTCAACATCCGGCTTTTTGAGGGATGGGACGAATAAGTTCAAAAAAGAGAAAGAAAACCGTATTGCTGCGATATTCAAAACGCGGCGATACGGTTTTCTTTTTATCTCTTCCAGGTTTTCAGCATCTCTTTTTCTTCTTTGCTGATCCGCAGCGACTCTCTGATTTTCTGAATTGTTTTGTTATGTGTCCAGTCATCGAGACTGTTTTCTTTCAGCAGTTTCTGTGTTTTTTCCGGAAAATGAATATAACAGATCGATACTGCCCAGGCGACGGCCATTTTTACGTAATAGCCATCGTGATGAATCTTTTTCATCTCCTCCAGCACAGCATCGATATACGCTTCGTTGATAAAAAAGTCCAGCAGACACACAACACCAAACCGGATTTCATATTCCCGGCTGCTTTTCAGCCATTTCTGCAGATATCCATACCAATACTCCTGGTCTTTCTTCATAAAATGGCACGTTGCACAGGAGCTGTCACAGATTCCCCAGCTGTTGATCATCGGCACGAAGCGGTCCAGTTCTGCCGTCTGTTCTTCACGGGTCAGCTTTCCGTAGCCGATCATCATTCCGCGGATCAGAAGCTCCTCGTAGACTTCCGGATTAAACTGTTCGGTATAAACTTCATAATGGTCTCTTGCTGTCGCTTTTGCAATCCGTCGCGAAACCGGAATGCGGACACCAAGAATCCGACAGTTCTGTCCCGGAACAAGAGAGCTGTGAAATTCCCGGTATTTTGCATCTATATTGCTTTCCAGTTCTGCCCGAATGGCCTGCATTACTTCCTGTTCCATATGATTTCCCCTCTCTTTTCTTTCTCTTTAAGATGTTTTACACGCTTTTTACAAATGTTTAACCCTGTTATTTCTGCACTTCTGATAAGATAAAATTAAAGTAAACGATAACATCCACCCTGCCAAATGCCAGATCTTTTCCGGCTGAAAGGTGAGTCTTATGAGAAAGAAATATACATTTTTTCAAAATATCCCATTCCTGTGCAAATTTCAGAAGCAGCCAGCCCTTGCAGAAGAAGCGCCAGTTGTTTCCACAACGCTGTCTATTCCGTTTTCCGGACCCGCAGAAAGATCCTTATATTTTACCGAAAACCCGGATTTTACCGCTCCCTCTGCCGGTATCCATTCCCGTCGTTTTCCGGGAAGCCGGATCTTTCTATATTCCAGCGATCCCGAGCACGATCTTGCGGCAGTTCCATCCTCTCTTTTCGATGTGCTGCACCGCTATTTTGCCGTCCATTCACCGGATGATGTCGTTTTATGGAAAGATGGCATTCTCTCCTTCCAGACCATGGAAAATCAGCCGCAACCGTTGACTGCTCTTTGTACACCGGATGATGCACGGGATTCCAAAATCATTCCGTTCCCCACACTGTCAGAACGGCAGCGCATTTTACAGTAACTGCTATTTAGCCAAACCAGCAGGAGCATGATGGAAAATACCCCTTTCCGTCATGCTCCATTTTTTACTTAATTCCGAGAATTCCACTAATCCGCTCTTTCGAAAGCCCCGCGCCGATTACAATCAGCACTTCCTGGCTCTCCGGCACTGCCTGGAATGTCATCTGTTCCCGCGTCGCATTGATTTCGCTCCACACAGTTTCGCCCGTCTTTACAATTCCTTTGATCCGGAATACATTGCCGCATGATGAATCCGCAAAGATTGCTTCTGCTGCCTTTTTCAGCGCTTCTTCCGTAATCTTCGGCTCCAGAAAGCAGAGCGAATCAAATGTCTGCTGCTCGCCGAAATCCAGCTTCCGGTAATCCTCCGAACGGTAATTGCATTCGGAGAGCATTTTGAAATCATCCTCTGTCAGATCATCCCAGTTTTTCTGTAAAATTTCTGCATCAGAAAACTGTCTTCTGCAGCCTGCCTGCTCGAGCGTGCGGTTCAGATGGGCAATCGTTTCTTCTTTCTTTTCCTCCGAAACATTCTGTACTTTGCTCAGCACGATTTTACCAGCGTTCGCCGCCTCGGAAGCCAGCAGATACTCTTCTTCCTCCGACAGCTTCTCATCGAGCCCGGCATCCAGAATCGTGATGACGCTTCCCGCCTCATACCAGCGGTTCAGCGGCTCGTCATACAGCGTGTCAAAGAACTCATCCACATCGTAAATCCCCGACGGTTCCACGAGAATGCGGTCGTAGCCGCTCATGCCCATCGAGATCAGTTTCGTGCGGAATCGTCTGCGGTGTGTCTCTTTGTCGCATCCGCCGGAAATCATCTCCAGCTCGCACTGATCGCCGCGCAGTTCCTGCAGAAGCAGCATATCCACATTGACTGCCCCAAAATCATTCTCCAGGATGCCGATGTTCTTTCCCTGTGCCATCAGATACTTTGCGTACTGTTTCAAAAAAGTCGTCTTCCCTGAGCCAAGGAAGCCTGTAATCAGATCAATTTTAATCATTTCTGCTGTCCTTTCTGCTGTCTTTTTCCGTCTGCAGCCTGCGGAGCTTCGAACACTCTATTTTCGTCTGCGCTCTTTGCCGGTAAATATATCGATGTCTATGCGCCATACGGCAACGCGCTCCACCATCTCCGGCAGAAAAGCGATCTTCGCCTCCGGTGCGATATGCGCCATGATTTTTTCCAGGCCTTTCTTCTTTACCTCCGGATCTGTCACCTCCGTGATGGTTCCGTTTCCCATGATACTGCGGTACGCATAGGAATACGCACACGTATAGTCACCTGTAATCACTTCATGGTTGTAATCCATCTCCACCGCCACGCGCGGATCCGCTGCAAATGCAGCCGCCTTCCGCCCTTCTTTTGCCCCATGCAGGTACAGACAGACGTGAAGAGTTCCATCTTCTTCCCGGACATCATATCCATAATTCATCGGCACGATAAACATGCCTTCCTCATCCATCGCCCCGATCCGCACAACCTCGCAGCTTTCCAGAATTTCTCTTAAAATTTCAGGATCTGTAATCTCCCGCTTTTTTAAACGCATTTCACGTGTTTCAAGGCAACCTCCTTGAGCCTAAAAAGGGCAAAACTGTTGGTTCTGCC